>CAXPUM010000097.1:0-2470 GCA_964220295.1 Flavobacteriaceae bacterium
TAGGGTCTTATAAGAAAAATCCCTGAAGAAAAAGTGATCTGGCTGGGGCTCGAACCCAGGACCCTCTCCTTAAAAGGGAGATGCTCTACCAACTGAGCTACCAGATCGTTGAACATTAATATGTAAGAACAAAAAAGTGATCTGGCTGGGGCTCGAACCCAGGACCCTCTCCTTAAAAGGGAGATGCTCTACCAACTGAGCTACCAGATCATTAAAAAGCATCCGTTTTTCTGCGAATGCGGGTGCAAATATACACTCATTAATTTATTTTTCAAGGCTAAATTGCTATAATTTTATCATAGTTTTGTCTCGCACTCATTTTAAGACATTTAAACATGAAAATTTTTCTTCTAGGCTACATGGGATCGGGTAAAACCACAGTAGGTAAAATGCTTTCGAATGATATGGAACTAGAATTTTTTGATTTGGATCAACAAATTGAAAAAGAAGAAGGAAAGAAGATCAGTGAGCTTTTTGCTGAAAAAGGAGAAGTTTTTTTTCGGAAAAAGGAACGCAAAGTTTTAGAAGATGTCCTAAATTCAGAAAGAGAACTGCTTGTTTCTTTGGGCGGCGGAACTCCCTGTTATGGAAATAATCTGGAAATTATTAAAGCCAATCCCGAAAATAAGACGGTATATCTAAAATATTCCATTTCTTATTTGTTAGACCGATTATGGAATGAAAGGTCTGGAAGACCAATGATTAGTCACTTAAATGATAAGGAGAAGTTAGAAGAGTTCATCAGAAAACACTTATTTGAAAGAGGCTTTTATTATAATCAGAGTGAAATCATCATCAATTGCGATGAGAAATCACCTGAAGAAATAGGATCTGAAATTGAAGAACGCTTAAGTTAATTCAACCCGGTCATTTCCTTCTTCAAAAGTCACCTTAATGGTTTCATTTAATGAAGTAGAAAGCGAAATGCCTTTAAAATCTGCTTTTACCGGATATTTTTTATGGTTTCTGTCTACCAGAACAGCCGTTTTGAACTGCTTCAATGGGACATCTAAAAAGTGTCTCACGCCATAAATCAGTGTTGTACCCGAGTTCAATACGTCATCTACCAAAACAATCGATTTATTCTCGTATTCTGAAGCTTTTAATGAGGTTTCAATCTCTTTTAACGGATCTTTTTTATCGATCTTCACTTCACACAATACGATCTTTAGATCTGAAATAGCCTTCAGATTATTCTGGATTTTTTGTGCGAGATGATAGCCGCTTTTAGCAATTCCGGCTATGATGATCTCTTTTTCATCAACGTTATTTTCATAGATCTGGTAAGCAATCCTGCGAATTTTATGCTGGATTTGATCGTTATCAAGAATAGGAAGCGCTTTACTCATTAATTACTTTTTTCTGAATTTAAAAAACAGCTCGTTACTCGCCCTGGGAGGAATGGAATTGTAGCATTCTTCCAGAATTTCGATTTTGAAATATGGACTAAAATACGTTAAATATTCATCTTTGGAACCACCAAAAGGCGGACCATCATTCTTGAATTCGAAATTAAATAGTACCCCAGAGACTATTCCATCCGGTTTTAAAAGTTCGGCAACCTTTTCAGCATAACTAGCCCTGATTTTCGGTTCTAAAGCACAAAAAAATGTTTGCTCGATAATAAGATCGTATTTGCCAGTATGTTGGAAGAAATTGGTTTGATGCAAGTTTTGAAAAGGAAATTCAGGAATTCTCTTTTTTAAATTCTGAAGAGGATCAGAAGCGATGTCCAGAACATGGACATTTTCAAATCCATTTCTAAATAAGTATTCTGCCTCATAGGCATTCCCGGCTCCGGGAATTAGAATTTTCATTTGCTTATCCTGCAGCTGGTCAATATATTCCTGAATTGGAGTAGAAATATGACCAATATCCCAACCTGTTTGCTGATTTTTATATCGTTGTTCCCAAAAATCTTTATTCATTCTTATTATCTTCTAGATCATCCCCAGCATTTTCAAACCAGTCATCAATATCTCTTCTGTCTTTTTTTGTAGGCCTCCCAGTTCCTTTTTTTCGGTAATAGTCTTTTGAGTATTTTAGAAGGTCCAGTTTTTCAAATGCCTCTTTTGGTGTTACATCATTCACATAGATGTTTACCAGCTTGGCTCCAACCCTATTGGGAGGAATGTCCAGAATCTCCAGTTCATAATTGATCTGGTTCTTGCGTACAACTAATTTATCGCCAGGAAAAACATCTTTTGACGGTTTTAAATTTTCGGTTTCCATCTTCACTTTTCCCTGCTTACAGGCATTGGTGGCAATACTTCTAGTCTTAAAATACCTCACACACCATAAAAACTTGTCTACTCTCATAATTTGCGCACTAAATCAACGTTCATTATTAAGCAAAAATACTAGAATATTGTATCTTGCGCGTCCAAAATAAATTTCTATGAAGATAAACAGACTATTACTCCTGACCTTAGTTTCAGGAATAATTATCTCTTGTAATAAAAATGATGAT
>CAXPUM010000098.1:0-6850 GCA_964220295.1 Flavobacteriaceae bacterium
AGATGGCCATGGAAATGCCAGATGAATGGTTTGAACTCAACGGATACCTGAAGATTGGTGATAATGGAATCGTGACGATCTATTCTCCAAACCCGGAAATTGGTCAGAATGTCAAAACTTCGATGCCAATGATCGTGGCAGAAGAACTGGATGTGGATTGGAACAATGTGATTGTGGAGCAGGCACCGCTGAATACTGATGTTTTCACCAGGCAACTTGCCGGTGGAAGTCAGTCCATTCGCCAGGGATGGGAGTCCCTAAGAACTGCCGGTGCAACTGCAAGACAAATGTTGCTCACTGCCGCTGCCAATGAGTGGGATGTTCCGGTTTCTGAACTTTCCGTGGAAAATGGTGTTATCAAGCATTCTGGCAGTGATAAAACTATTGGATACGGTGAAATTGCCAAAGCTGCCGCTCAGGTTGAGGTCCCTGAAGAGGTAGAATTAAAAGATAATGACAGCTTCAAGATTATCGGGACTTCCCGCAAAAATGTTGATGCGAAAAAAATTGTGACCGGTCAGCCATTGTATGGTCTGGATACTTATAAAGACGGAATGCTGATCGCGATGATCTTGCAACCGCCGGCTTTTGGAATGGAATTCAAATCCATGGAAGCCGATAAAGTGAAGGAGATGCCCGGCATTACTGATGTTTTTACCATCGACACCTATCCGGAAGATATGGAGAAGGAGTGGAGCGATGTGGGTGCTTTTTCGAAACTGGTTGTCGTTGTAGGTGAATCTACCTGGCAGGTCATGCAGGCCAAAAAGGACTTGAAAGTTGAATGGGACCTGAATCCTGAACTGACTAAGGAAATGGAGATCCTGGAAAAATCAGCCGGGATGGATGATGCCAGTGGACTAGAAAGTACCAGCATTCATACTACTCTAATGGCCGACGTGGGTTCCAAGAAATCGGAAGTTGTCAGAAAAGATGGCGATCCCGAAAAAGCATTCAAGAATGCAGCGAAAGTGATCGAAAGATCCTATACCTGTCCTTTCCTGGCGCATAATTGTATGGAACCGATGAACTTTTTCGCCGATGTTAGCGGTGATAAAGCGGAATTATACGGACCGATCCAGACTCCGGAATATGCTGAAAAAAGTGTGAATAAGCGTTTAGGGATCGATCTTGAAAATATTGAGGTTGGAATGAGTAGAATGGGTGGTGGTTTCGGTCGCCGTCTATATGGTCACTTTTTAGTGGAAGCCGCGGTCATTTCTGAAAAAATGGGAAAACCGATCAAACTGTTTTATACCCGTGAAGATGATATGACAAATGGGGTGTATCGCCCGGCTTACCATGTAACTTATCGCGCGGCTCTAGATGGAAATAATAATCTTACTGCGTTTCATGTAAATGCCGGTGGTATTCCTGAAAGTCCACTTTTCGCCAATCGTTTTCTTGCCGGAGCTTTGGATAATTATTTAGCTGAAAGTTGGACGCTGAATTCCAATATTTCAGTTGGAGCTTTCCGTGCACCGCGTTCAAACTTTATTGCAGGGGCAGAGCAATCTTTTCTGGATGAACTGGCGGAAGAAATGGGCAAAGACCCGATCGATTTCCGATTGGAAATGCTGAAAAGAGCCAAGAACGATCCGGTAGGCGAAGAAAACGATTACGATGCGGAACGCTACGCTGGAGTTTTGGAGCTGGTTCGTGACAAATCTGGTTGGGAATCTAGCAATTCTTCGATAAATCGTGGTGTTTCGGCTTATTATTGTCATAACTCTTACGTTGCGCAGATCCTGGACTTATCAGTCAAAGGTAATGAGCCGATCATCGATAAGGTTACCTGTGCGGTAGACTGCGGAATTGTGGTAAATCCTGATGCCGCCAAGAATATGGTGGAAGGTGGAACAATTGATGGAATTGGTCATGCACTTTACAGCGAAATGACTTTTGAGGAAGGCAAACCGCAACAAAGCAATTTTGACAAGTACCGACTAATTCGTCATAAGGAAGCTCCAAAGAAAGTGGATGTTTATTTTGTTGAAAACGGCATTGATCCTACAGGCTTGGGAGAACCACCATTTCCGCCGGTACAGGGCGCTTTGGCCAATGCGTTGTACAAAGCGACCGGTCAGCGATTCTATAATCAGCCTTTTATAAATCAGCTTAAAAATCCTGAAACCAGTGACCTGAAAACTTAAGATTTCTGTTTATGAAAGAGATCAGGTTTAAATGCTGGGTAGAAGACGATGCTCTAAAGTTATATGGTCCCGGCCCGAATGAACTGATAAAGCAAATTCAACTCGAGGGCTCACTTTCAAAGGCAGCTACCAAGATGAATATGTCTTATAAGAAGGCCTGGGAAATGGTTCAGCGTTTAAATGAACATTGCGAAAGACCATTGATCATTCTTAAAAAAGGCGGTTCGCATGGCGGCGGAGCTGAGGTGACCGATAAGGCGCTAGAAGTCGTAAAAGAATTTGAAAATTTTCAGAATAAACTAAAAGCACTGGCAGATCAGGAAAAAGATTTGCTCAAGCTCTTAAAATAGAATTAAAGGCAGGAGATTTGTCTTTTGCCTTTCTTACATTTATCAATCGATATATATTTGAATACATAACGCTTCCATGTCAGCTATTAAAAAAGTTTATTTAGACTACAACGCCACTACGCCAACAGATCCTCGGGTGGTGGAAGCGATGCTGCCTTATTTTTCAGAAAAATTTGGAAATTCCAGCAGTGACCATGTTTTTGGTTGGGATGCCGAGGAAGCGGTTGAAAATTCCAGGGGGCAGATCGCAAAGCTGGTCAACTGTAAACCAAATGAACTCACTTTTACTTCAGGAGCTACGGAAGCGGCAAATATGGCGCTGTTTGGATATTGCAAAGCGAATAGCGCTAAAGGGAATCATATCATTTCCTGTAAAACCGAGCATAAAGCAATTCTGGATACTTTAAAAGCCCTGGAAAATGAAGGTTTTCAGATTACTTATCTGGGCGTTGACGCTGAAGGAAATATAGACTTGGAGGAATTGAAAAAATCGATCAATACTGAAACGATTTTAGTCTGCCTGATGCTGGCTAACAACGAAACCGGCCTGATCCATCCTTTGCATAAGATTGAAAAGATTGTTCACGATTCAGGTGCCAAATTGATGAGTGATATTACACAAGCGGTTGGTAAAATTCCGCTTGACCTTGAAAATCTCCATATTGATCTGGCGGTTTTTTCTTCGCATAAGATCTATGGTCCAAAAGGAACAGGCGCTTTATATATCAATAAAAGGAGCAGGATGAAGATCGAATCCTATATTTTTGGAGGCGGACAGGAGAGATCGCTTCGTCCCGGAACTGTGAACGTTCCGGCCATTGTTGGTTTTGGAAAAGCTGCTGAAATTGCCAAATTTCAGGTTGATCAAAATTCTGCGAAGCTTGGGGAATTAAGAGATCATCTCGAAAAATTATTACTGAAGATCGATGAAGCCGAGATCAATTCAATTAATTCAGAAAGAATTCCGAATACAATAAATATCACTTTCAAAAATTTAGACGGAAGTTTATTATTACGAAAACTGAACAAAATTGCGGTTTCTCGAGGATCGGCTTGTTCAGCGAATACTTTAAAACCCTCACATGTACTCAAGTCTATGGGACTGAGTGATGAAAATGCAATTTCATCTATCCGAATCAGCTTAGGTAGAGAAACCACTAAAGAAGAGGTGGAGTTTGCCGCGGAAGAGATAGCAGAAGCCGTGAATTCGTTAAGAAAACAAATGGTATGAGAGAGCTGGACGCGATCATAGAAACTTACCAGCTGCTTAAAATTGCTGAAACAGAATGCGTTTTAGCGACAGTGGTTCACGTAGAAGGCTCTTCTTATCGTCGTGCCGGGGCCCGGATGCTCATTGATGAATTCGGGAATATTACCGGCGCGATCAGCGGGGGTTGTCTCGAAGGTGACGCGTTAAGAAAAGCACTGCACGCGCTACACCAGCAGAAAAATAAACTGGTAACTTACGATACCAGCGATGAAGATGACGCGATTATTGGCGCTCAGCTTGGTTGCAACGGGATCATCCAGGTGTTGTTTGAACCAGTCAATTATTTAGAAAAATATAATCCGTGCGAACTGCTTAACATTGCTGTTGAAAATGAGAAAGCGTTTGCTATGATAATTCAGTTTAATCTGGATAAAACAGAAGAACAGCAGGGAACCAAAATGCTGATCGATAAAAATGCGAATGTTTTTGGTGAAGAAATCAAAGGGGAATTTCAGGATTTGATTATGGGGGAATCAGCAATTGTGCTTTCAGAAAACAGGTCTCATTTCTCTGAAATTGAAATTGAAGGGAAAACGGAGCATTTCTTTATTCAAAATCATCAGCCACCGGTAAAACTGGTGGTCGTGGGAGCTGGGAATGATGCACAGATCATAGCGCGACAAGCAGACTTGCTTGGCTGGAAGGTTACGGTGACCGATGGTAGACCAACGCATGCCAATGAGCAGCGATTTTCTGGATGCCAGGTAATAGTGACCAAACCGGAAGAAACTTTGGAGAATATAAAGATCGATGACCGTACTTGTTTTGTGATGATGAGTCATAATTACAACTATGATCTTTCGGTTTTCAAATTATTACTGAATGAGAACCAAGTTCCTTATATCGGGATTCTTGGCCCTAAGAAAAAATTCGAGATGATGCTTTCAGATTTAAAGGAAGAAGGTATTGAATTGAATAGAATGATAACGGAGAAAATTTACGCCCCGGTAGGTTTGGAAATTGGTGCGGAAACCCCAGCTGAAATTGGATTATCCATTTTAGCCGAAATTCAATCGGTTTTGACCGGAAGATCGGCAAAACCATTACGAGAAAAGAGTTCCCCGATTCATGAAAAGAGGGAGAATAGGTTTAAAAAAGTTTTGGCAAAATAAAAAATGAAATAGTGATAGGAAACAGCAAAATAGGCGTGATTATATTGGCTGCCGGCTCCTCCAGCCGACTGGGAGAAGCGAAGCAGTTGGTGGAATTCAATGGCCAGCCTTTGCTGCAATACACTCTGAATTGTGCTGAAAAACTAACATTTGATTCTAAGATCCTGGTCCTAGGTTCAAATTCCCGAAAAATAAAAACCAGTCTGGAGCTCGGTAATTTTGAGGTGGTGATAAATGAGGAATGGGAGGAAGGAATGGCTTCAAGTATTCGGAAAGGAATTCAGCAATCGAAAATTGATCTTGAGCATGTAATGATCCTCGTTTCCGATCAACCACTGATAAGTTCAGATAACCTGGAAAATTTAATCGCTAAACAATTAGAGAATAATACCGAAGCGACCTTTTCAGAATACGATGGAGATCTAGGCGTTCCGGCGATCTTTTCAAAAAAGGTCTTTTTAGAACTATTGAATCTGAAAGGCGATCAGGGCGCGAAAAAATTACTCCAGAAAGGGAAGTTAACTTACGAGTCGGTAAAATTTGAAGGAGGCAATTTTGATGTGGACACAAAGGAAGATGTTGAAAAATTGAAAGAATTAGAATAGAATGAAAGTAACTGTAAAATATTTTGGGATGATCGCGGAAACCGTGGGAAAACAGGAAGAAACTCTTGATTTGCCAGAAAATTTTTCCGCAGAAAACCTGAAAGATCAGCAGGTAGAAAAATATAAAATCAAAGATCCGGAAGCGATGCAGCTTGCGGTGAACCAGCAATTAAACCAGGCTATTCAACTTAAAGAAGGTGATGAAATAGCTTTTTTACCACCATTTGCAGGAGGATGAGATACGACCGACAAATAAAATTAGATGAGGTTGGGGTTTCAGGACAGGAGAAGCTCAGGAAAACCAGCGTTCTGATTGTAGGAGTGGGTGGTTTGGGTTGTCCCGCCGCGCAATATCTTGCAGGTGCCGGGATCGGGAAAATTGGCTTAATGGATCATGACCGGGTTTCGCTTTCGAACCTCCATCGGCAGTTGCTGTTTGATGAGCAGGATATTGGCAACGCTAAAGCTTCGGTTGCCAGGGAAAAATTGCAGAGAATTAATTCGGAGATCGAAATTGAAGTTTTCGAGGAAGCGCTGACTAAAGATAATGCGGAAAAAATTTTCAGAAAATTCGATATCATTCTGGATGGCACCGATAATTTCGAAACCAAATATTTGATCAATGATGCCTGTATTTTAGCTGAAAAGTCCTGGGTTTATGCTTCGATCTATAAAAATGAAGGCCAGCTTTCAGTTTTCAATTTCAAGGACGGGCCATCCTATCGCTGTCTCTTTCCGAAGACTACCCGACAGAACATTAGTTGTGAAACAACGGGAGTTCTGGGGGTTACACCGGGAATTCTAGGATTGATGCAAGCTGCGGAAGTATTGAAAATGGTTTTAGAAACAGGCGATATTTTTTCAGGAAAACTGAAATTGATAAATATTCTTTCAGGTCAGGACCAGGTTTTAAAGATTTCCAGACGACCCGAGGAGATCGAAAAGATCAAGAATCAGGGAATCATTCCGGTGATATTGGAATGTAATATTTTAGATGAATCGAAACTTTACCTGGATATCCGGGAACTTTTTGAACAGCCAAAAATAACTTCAGAAAAAGTGATACAAATACCGCTAAGCAATCTTGATGAGCGGATCTGGGAAATTCCGAAGCAGGAAGAAGTGTTGGTATTCTGCCAGTCGGGAAAAAGAAGCAGGAAAGTTGTGGAGCTTTTAAGTGCTGAATACGGCTTTGAGAATTTAAAAAATGTAGAAGGAGGAATTGAAACAATCATTGATGGATAAGAAAAAACCGAAGAAAGTATTAATGCAGGGAGCGATCCCGCCAGAGAAAATTGCAAAATCAATCGCGAATCATCAGTCCAAGACCAATATCGGTGCGCATAGCATCTTTTTAGGT
>CAXPUM010000099.1:0-6678 GCA_964220295.1 Flavobacteriaceae bacterium
TCACCAGCCGAATCTTCTTTAGAAGATCCGCCACCGCTAATAAGATCAGAAATATCTTCACCTTCCTCACCAATGATGGCAAGTAATTCATCTACCGGCGCTCCATCACCTTCTTCCACACCAATATGAAGCAAAGTACCTTCATAAAAAGATTCAAATTCCATCGTAGCCTTATCGGTTTCGATTTCAGCTAAAATATCACCTTCCTCTACTTTATCTCCTTTTTTCTTCAGCCACTTCGCTACAACACCTTCTTCCATTGTGTCGCTCAAACGCGGCATTTTGATTACTTCTGCCATAATATTAGTCTAATTTATGCGCCAGGAATGGGTAATTCTCCTGTTCGTAAACCACGTCGTACATTACGTTCTTATCTGGGAAATCTGACTCATCTGCAAATTTCTCACATTCAGAAACCTTTTGCTTAACGCGCTTATCAATTTCTTTAATTTCTTTTTCTGAAGCGTATTTCTTTTCTTTGATCACATCGAGTACCTGAGTGATAGGATCCAGCTTCTGATATTCTGCAACCTCATCTTTGGTACGATATTTTTGAGCATCACTCATGGAGTGACCTCTGTATCGATAAGTCTTTAATTCTAGGAAAGTTGGACCTTCACCCTTGCGAGCACGAGTAATTGCTTCATCAAATGCTTCAGCAACTTTCTTCGGATTCATAGCATCTACAGGGCCACATGGCATATCATATCCCTGCCCCAGCTTCCAGATCTCTGTATCTTTAGAAGTACGAGCTACCGAAGTACCCATGGCGTATCCATTATTTTCCACACAGAAAACTACTGGCAGATTCCAGTTAACGGCCATGTTCAAGGTTTCATGAAGAGAACCCTGTCTTACCGCACCATCTCCCATAAAGGTCAATGTTACCGCGTCTCTTTTGTGATATTTATCAGCAAAAGCAAGACCAGCTCCTAAAGGAATTTGTCCTCCAACAATACCGTGACCACCATAAAAACGATGTTCTTTTGAGAAAATATGCATCGATCCGCCAAGCCCCATAGAAGTACCAGTCTTTTTACCGTACAATTCAGCCATCACTCTTTTAGGATCAACTCCCAAACCAATAGGCTGCACGTGATTACGATAAGCAGTGATCATACGATCCTTTTCGGTATCCATCGCATGAAGTGCACCGGCAAGAATTGCTTCCTGACCATTATATAAATGCAAAAAACCTCTTACTTTCTGCTGAATATAAACCTGCGCAAGCTTGTCTTCAAATTTGCGCCAAAACAGCATATCCTCGTACCACTTCAGATAGGTGGCTTTTGTAACTTTCTTCATTTAAAAAATCTATTTTTAAGGCCAGACAGTATGGTTTTGCCAAGCGGATAACAAAAATACTATTTTCAGTAAGAATCGAAAACAGTTTTTCAGCAAAATAATTACGAAAACCTTATAGACAGGAATTATCGAAAACCAGTGGCAGTAAATCTTTTACAGATTCGGCTTTTACAACCTTCCCTGTTTCTCCCATAAAGAAGATTTCTATAGGTGTTTCCTGCTTGACCTCATACTCTACCAAGGCCTGGCGGCAGGCTCCACAAGGAGGCACTGGCGATACTACCTGGTGCTTCAATGATTTAGCCGAAATTGCTATAGTTTTTATTATGGAATTGGGGTGTTGTGCTCCGGCCGCATAAACTGCCGTGCGTTCCGCACATAAACCAGATGGATACGAAGCATTTTCCTGATTACTTCCAAGAATTACTTCTTCGTTATCCAATAGTAAAGCTGCACCAACCTGAAAACTTGAATACGGAGCATAGGCCGTATTCCTAGTTTCAATCGCCTTTTTCATTAACGCCTGAACATCTTCCGCCAACTCATCTAGTGAATCGTAAACTTCCAGCCTGGAAGTTATCGTAAGTGGTTTCATATATATTTATTGGAAAGACAAGGTAACAGAAAGAAGTGCTTTATCCAATACCGATAAGATTCTTTTAAGAGTATGCTTTTAGTTTGTGTAGTTATCACCAAAATTGAAGCTCAAACCAAAGCGAAGAGTTCCTTCGAGTGGACTCGGCACGCTGGAGGTGTTAAAAAGATAAGAAGCATCTATTACAACCGACTGGTAAGCAAAACCTGCTCCCAATGAGAAGAATTTTCTAAATCCTTTCTGATCGCTCTCATTAAAATAACCAGCTCTCAGCGCAAATTTTTCCTGGTACCAGTATTCAGCTCCCAAAGCCAAAGTGAATTCCTTTAACTCTTCAGAAAAACCATCAGGCGCATCTCCAAAAGATTTGAAAATTCCTTCAATAGAACCAATACTATTATATTCTTCATCATCTTCCGCATCGATATCGCCATCACCATCAAAATCCTGAGGAGTTGGGACCAATAGTTTATTTACTTCTATATAGGTTCCTAATTTGTTGTCTGCATCAAAAATAAAATCGAAACCACCTCCAACTTTCAAGTTCGTAGGAATAAAGTTTTCCTGCCCGGCATCATCATATTTCATTTTAGGACCAATATTAGAAATATTAGCACCTAATCGCCACTGACCATCAAAACTGCTCATAGTTAACTGATCACTTTCATAATATGCCGCTACATCAACCCCAAAGGTTGAAGCTGCACCAAGATCTTCTTCATCCTGAAGCCCTAAGTCTGATCTTAAATATCTACCTGCAACAGCCATAGACACCTGCTCACTTAACTTTAAAGAATAAGAAAGATCGAATGTTAGTTCGTTAGGATTTACAAGAATTGGATTTTGTTCGAAATATTGCCTGGTTTCGATAGAACCAAGACTGAAGTAACGCAAGCTTCCTGCCAGCGCGCTACGATCATCTAGTTTATGATAGTAATTTAAACTTCCAAGGAAAATATCATTTACGATCTCACTTAAATAAGGAGTATAAGAAATGGCAATTCCGTTTTCCCTATTGGCAAAAGCATATTTTGCAGGATTCCATTGCTGTGAAAAAACATCTGGCGAAGTCGCCACACCCTGGTCCCCCATTCCGGCAGCACGTGCATCTGCTGCTACCAGCAGAAATGGAACTGCAGTAGTAATAACCCTGTTTCTCTCTTCCTGTGCTCTTAAGGATAAACCGGAAATCAAAAATGTACCGATTAATAAGTATGTAATTTTCCGCATTCTACTAGATAATATTAAAACAAATATATAGTAATATTCCTGTTAAGAAAGAACCATCGGTTAAAAATGCATTCCTTAAAAACACTAATAATCTACTATCGAACAGGTTGAGACAAAAATTCGGTAATGATTAAAACATTAAAAATACAATAATATTGTAAGCTTCTTTATAAATTTTTCTCAGCCAAACCATTCTAAGTAAATGAATATCGGAAAAATTTTTTCAGAAAAAAATTCTGAAGTGGTAATAAGCTAGAATTTAAATAGATAGAAAGATATTTAGAGCGTAGCATATCAGACAGTTATATGTTCTTCAAGAGTTTTATAATTAGTAAAATAAACTTGCACATTAAGCGTTAATTAGTATATTGCAAGGCCTAAATTTCTATCATAAAGAAAGGAAAACTATGAGATCGAATATAGCTTTAAAAGCCCTTATTGCTGTTGTTTGTGGCGCTGGTATCGTAAGCTGTAACAATTCTAATAACTATAAAAATACTTCTCGTGCTACGGGTTGGGATATCAATTCCAAGGACGGAGGTTTTCAGTTTAATTCAGATTACAAGGAGCAGGACGCAGCCCCGGGGCTGGTATTTGTAGAAGGAGGAACATACACAATGGGACGAGTAGCAGATGATCCAATGCATGATTGGAACAATACTCCTACTCAGCAGCATGTGCAGTCTTTCTATATGGATGAGACCGAGGTAACTAACAAGATGTATCTTGAATATCTTGACTGGTTAAAACGTGTTTTTCCACCTTCCAATGAAAATTACCGCAACATTTACAATGGAGCACTTCCTGACACCTTAGTTTGGAGAAACCGTCTTGGTTATAATGAAACTATGGTGACTAACTATTTACGCCATCCTGCTTATGCAGAATATCCGGTAGTGGGAGTTAGCTGGATTCAGGCAACTGAATTCAGTAAATGGAGAACCGACCGAGTAAACGAAAAAGAATTAGAAGGAGAAGGTTTTATTGCTGAAAATGCAAAATATAATACGGAAGCCGCCACTACTTTCAACACAGACACATATATCAATTCTCCGACCAAGGTTTATGGAGGAAATACCGAGCTGATCGATGGTAAAAAAGTGCAGGACCGTTTAGAAGATACTGACGATAACGGGAACCCTATCAAAAAGGTTTATCCCGGTAGAGAAAGTGGATTGATTTATCCTGAATATCGTTTACCAACCGAATCAGAGTGGGAATATGCTGCACTAGGTCTTGTTGGTATCAGAAATTATAATGTTTACCGGGGAAGAAAAAAGTATCCATGGGACGGAATGTATACCCGTAACGGAGATGTGAAGAATATGGGTGACCAGCTTGCTAACTTTAAGCAAGGTGATGGTGACTATGGTGGAATCGCGGGATGGAGCGATGATGGTGCTGATATTACTGCGGAAGTAAAATCTTATGAACCTAACGATTTCGGCCTTTATGATATGGCCGGTAACGTTTCAGAATGGGTTGCAGACGTTTACAGACCGATAGTAGATGATGAATTCAACGATTTTAACTATTATCGTGGTAACGTTTATACTAAGAACGCAATCAATCCTGACGGAACGGTGAAAGTTCTAGGAACCGATGATATCGAGTATGACACATTAAGTAATGGTAAACTGGTTGCGAAAAATCTTCCAGGTGAGATTGCACAGGAACCTATTACCAGTGACGACACTTATATGAGAACGAACTTTACAGATAGTGACCAGAGAGATTATCGCGATGGTGACAAATCTTCTTCAAGATATTATCAGCCGTTCCAGGATGTAGATGACCCTTCTAAGAGAATGTACAACTCTCCAACTTATGATAATTTCACAGTTAATGATTCTTCTGAAACTGTTGAGAACAAAGGTTATGATAAAGAAGAGCGTACAACGTTGATCAGTGATGAAGTTCGCGTTTACAAAGGCGGCAGCTGGAGAGATCGCGCTTACTGGTTAGACCCAGCACAAAGAAGATTCTTCCCTCAGGATATGGCTACCGATTATATTGGTTTCAGAAATGCCATGTCTCGTGTAGGATCTAAATCTTTAAATAAGAATAAAACTGCTCGTAACACGAAGTAACCGCAGTTCATTAAAATATACTTAAAGCCCTGATTTATTCGGGGCTTTTTTTATAGCTTTAATTCCATGAACACAGCCCAGCTACATCAGCGTTACCTGCTTTGCAGTGGCGTAGATACCGACACCAGAAAGATTAGAAAAGACAGTATTTTCTTCGCGTTGAAAGGAGAAAATTTTAATGGAAATTCGTTTGCTGAACAGGCACTGGAAAAGGGTGCCAGGTACGTAGTTGTAGATGAGAAAAAATATGCTAAAGATAAGGAGCATTATATCCTGGTAAAAAACTGTCTCGAAAGCCTTCAAAAACTAGCAATCTTCCACCGAAATTATTTGGGTTTACCAATTCTGGCAATTACGGGTTCTAATGGTAAAACGACTACCAAAGAACTCATTAATGCAGTTCTTTCAAGAAAATTTAAAACCGTTGCCACCAAAGGTAATTTGAATAACCATATTGGAGTTCCGCTGACCCTTCTTTCAATGGATTCTGAAACGGAATTTGGAATCGTTGAAATGGGCGCTAATCATCCTTTAGAGATCGAATTCCTTTGTAGTATTGCCAACCCCGACTATGGTTATATCACAAACTTCGGAAAAGCGCATTTGGAAGGCTTCGGAAGCCTGGAGGGCGTGATCCAGGCAAAAACCGAACTATATCGAGATCTTCAGAAAAGAAAAAAACTGATTTTCTTGAATTTGGATGATGAAGTTCAGAAAAAGCATTCCAACTACAAGCACGTCTTTACTTTTGGAGAAGATGAGAATTCAAGTATTACTATCAAATATCCTGAAGGTGGATCTGAAGCTTCGGTATATTATAACCAGACAAATTTTGAAAGTCAGTTGACAGGAAGTTACAACGCCACCAATATTGCTGCGGCGATTTGCATTGGCTTATATTTTAAAGTATTGTTCAATTCGGTTAAAGAAGCCATTGCTTCCTATACTCCGGGAAACAACAGGTCGCAAACTATTCAAAGTGACAGCAACTCAATTATCATGGATGCCTATAATGCAAATCCTACCAGCATGCAGGCTGCTTTGAACAATTTCAAGGAATTAAAAACTTCCAAAGAAAAGATTGTGATCTTGGGAGACATGTTCGAGCTGGGACCTTCTGCCGAAACCGAACACCAGGTCATCGCCAATTTTGTCGAAAATGCAGACTTTTCAGAAGTCTATCTTCTGGGGGAAAACTTCCGTAAAACTTCAATTAGCAGCAATCGGATTTTCAAGTTTAAGGATATGGAAAGCCTTAAAAAGCATACTTCGGAAATAAATTATATGAACTGCTATTTTTTGATCAAAGGTTCCAGGGGAATGGCTTTAGAAAGAGTTTTGGATTCTATTGAAAAGAAAAATTATCCTTCCGAATAAATAAAAATCCCACCAATTGGCGGGATTTTTTTGTGAAGTGTACTGGATTCGAACCAGTGACCCCTACCCTGTCAAGGTAAT
>CAXPUM010000100.1:0-16852 GCA_964220295.1 Flavobacteriaceae bacterium
ATAAGCTTTTAATGCATCAGGATTTACATCAATTTGATATTCCTGAACATAACCGCCAATTGAAGCCACTTCAGAAACCCCCTTGGTAGCGCTCAATCCGGGTTTTACATAATAATCCTGAATTTTACGCAGTTCGTGTAAATCCCAACCACCAGTTACATTTCCATTGGGATCACGACCTTCTAAAGTATACCAGTAAACCTGACCTAAAGCTGTGGCATCAGGACCAAGTGATGGTTGTACACCTTCAGGTAATAAACCAGACTGTAAAGAGTTGAGTTTTTCGAGCACGCGGGAACGTGACCAATAGAATTCAATATCCTCCTCAAAAATGATATAAATACTGGAAAAACCGAACATGGAAGAACTCCGAACTGATTTCACACCCGGAATTCCAAGCAAAGTACTTGTTAAGGGATAGGTAATCTGGTCTTCTACGTCCTCGGGTGAACGACCGGCCCATTCGGTAAAAACGATCTGCTGATTTTCCCCAATGTCAGGAATTGCATCAACCGGCACGGAGTCTTTTGGTAAGAAACCGGTATCCCAATTGAAAGGAGCTGTCACCAAACCCCAGCCAACAAGAAAGATCACCAACAAGATGGAAACCAGCCTATTGTAAAGAAAGTATTTTATAATCTTATTGAACATTTTCAGATAATTTAGAATAATCCATAAAGGCCCGGTTATTTCCGAAGTAAATGGAAACAGGGCATAACTTTCCCTGGTTGGAAAGCGGAATTATGCTAAATCAAATGAGAAATACCTGATCTTCGATATGAATATCGCTGACCAGCAAAGGCGGAGAATAATCTTTAAATGGAATGACCTGCTCCGGCTGTGGCTCGAAAAGATCAAAATAAGCAAAAGTGAATGCCGTAAAGAAAAGTTGCTGATGTAACTGAAGGTTGTCAAAACTAAGTTTTAATTCATCCTGACCGTCTACACTGATCTTTTCATTGGAGCAACAATGATCTTCGTTAATACTATTACCAGTGCCTGAAGTCATATCCATCCCGCAGGAATCAGCTTTTGAGAAAACCGCGGAATCTACCAAATAACTGCCACAGTAGTGTTTCTCTACTGTAAAAGAAAAAGTTGAAAACAGCACCAGAAGTGCCAGAATCAACGAAAAGCTATTTTGTAGAACTTTCTTCACGAATACAAAAATAAGTAATTTTTCAAAATAGGTTTTTTCGCAACCTAATTGAATCAAAAATACCAATTTAGCAGTTACTGCTATTTCAATATTTCAGGAAATACTTTCAGATTTTCTATTTCGACTACTTAATCGATAATAGTAGAATGCCGGTAAAAGAATCAGGATAAAAATTGGATGGATCAGGAATCGGCGGACATAAAATAGTGCCAGGAAATGCTCGTTTTCGATATTCAGCAATAGAAAAACAAAGATGCTCATACCACCAACAAATAGTAATCCGTAGAGCAAACCTGAAAATTTCATGATCTGGGAATCGCGAAAAGCGAGGTAGATAATTCCGAGGGAAATAGCTGTGTTGATTAAAAATCGGAAGATCATATTTAAAATAAGTAACCAGAAATTGAATTCCGGTATCTCCCCAACCAGGTAATCAGACCGGAAAAACTTAATTAGCGGATCGTAAAAAAGTCGTTCTTCAAACAATCGTATGGTTGCCAGCATTAAAACCAGCAGACCAATTTGAAAAATCCTCAGTTTTATGCCGACCTTTTTTTCCATTTAGAATAGATTCTTACCCAAATTAACCATAAAATAAATACCGTTCCATATATCGCCAGCGGAAAAAACACGGTATGTAAAAATCCTGAAAATCGCGGGTATTCATATAATCCTACCGACAGTAGAACGATTCGCAGAATATTGATACTATAGATCATTACGGAACCTGCCAGAATGTATAGAAAAGTTGAAGAAGCTTTTCCGTAAAACGAGAGAATGAAGGAAATAAAAAGGATGATAATGCTTATGGAATTGCAGCCTTCCACGATCCCGGCAATAAATAAATTATCGACCATGAGCATCATGGAAAGTCCGGTCTCATGCATCTGTACAAAAACATCGTACCCGAACGCAGCAAGTACTTCACCACTTTGCCTTGCCACAAGTTGCGTAATAGGATCTGGTTCAACAGGTGTTTTTTCAGTTAAATGAAGATAGCCATTATAGAGACTGGAAAGTAGAAAATAACTGCCCAGAAAGATGAAAATGAAACGCAGAACAAGGCGATATTTTCTAAAAAGGCTGAGCAATAGTAATGGGGTGTTTTTCACAAATTTAGGGAATTGGGGCCCTCTTCTGAATCAAAAATTAAATACTTTTGCACGAAAGATTGTTAATATGCCATTTGAAAAATTAAGACCTGAAATTGAAAAAATAATTCAGGATTCAAACCTGACTATTGATGAACGCTTAAAGCAAATTTGTGAGCGTTTGCAGGAAACCGTACCGTATTACGACTGGGTAGGATTTTACTTCAAAAACGGAAATAAAAAGGAACTGAAACTTCGTTCTTATGCCGGGGAGCCTACAGATCATGAAATTATTCCTTTCGGGAAAGGAATCTGTGGCCAGGTAGCTGTTTCCAATCAGAACTTTGTAGTGCCAGATGTGAAAGCTCAAAATAATTATATTGCCTGCAGCATCCATGTTAAGGCTGAAATTGTGGTTCCGTTATTTGTCAATGGAGAAAATATTGGACAGATCGATATTGATAGTCATACACCAGACCCTTTTTCACATGAGGATGAAATTTTCTTAGAATGGGTAAATCAAAAAGTGGCTGAAATTTTATAACCATATCCTTTAAAATAACAAAAAGCCCTGATCTAGCGATGAGGGCTTTTTGTTTGGCTAATTCAAAATCTTTATACCTGCAGAAAAATTGTAATCATAATAAAA
Source organism: Flavobacteriaceae bacterium (assembly GCA_964220295.1). Classification (GTDB taxonomy): domain Bacteria; phylum Bacteroidota; class Bacteroidia; order Flavobacteriales; family Flavobacteriaceae; genus Christiangramia. The sequence goes on from CAXPUM010000100.1 coordinate 2,900, forward strand.
ATTACAAAAGCTAGTAACTGCAGTATCGACATTGCGTATTTTTTCTCTATCTCGTTTCCCATCTTCAATCAATTTTCGGATTATAAAGATACTCAGAGTAAGGACTGATAATGAGATATTTAACGAACTTTAGTCTTTTAAATATTTCCTTAAGATAATTTTATTAACAACTGAAATTCAGGAACTAACCTACATTCCTGTGCGTATAGCTTCCACAGGGTCGAGTCTCGCTGCCGAGATTGCAGGGATGATACCAGAAATTAATCCGATCATAGCGGAAACCAGTGTTCCAATCAACATGTTAAAAGGTGATAAAACAAATTCAAAATCTCCGGTGAATTGAGATGCAATGAGCGAAACGATCCAGACAAAAAACAGTCCTACCAGACCTCCAATCACTGCAAGAATCACTGCTTCGAATAAGAATTGAGAAAGGATAAACTTGTTTTTTGCGCCTAGAGATTTTTGAATACCGATAAGGTTGGTTCGCTCCTTTACGCTAACGAACATGATATTTGCGATCCCGAAGCCGCCAACCAGAAGCGAAAAACCGCTAATGACGAGACCAATAATATTTAGTTGCCCCGTGATATTATCTATAAAATCTGTAAAACCTTTAAGCTGATTTATAAAGAAGGTATTGGTTTCGCCCGGTTTGATACCCCGCATATTTCTCAATTGCTGTTCAATGGTAGCTATGAATTCATCATAATCAACGTCTTTTTTCGGTTTGATTACGATTTGCGGATATACCGTGCCTTTTTTGGTTCCGAAGATCCTCCTGGCAAAATTAGCCGGCACGAAAGCCTGGCCATCTCTGGAAGGCCCCATAAATGACTGACCTTGTTTTTTCAGCACCCCGATTACGGTCACTCTTTGTCCGTATAGGCGCAATTCCTTACCCAGAGCATTAGAACTTCCAAAGAGATTTTCCTTGATCTCGCTTCCCAGGATGATCACCGGCGAACCGCTAACCGATTCTGCTTCGTTGAAAAAACGACCATTGGTCAGTTCCATCGCCTCGATATCGTAATATTCGCTGGTAACTGCCCCTATATCTACACCGGCTGTGGTTACATCCTGATATTTGAGGCTCGCGCTAGGCACTCCAAGACCAAAGCTCACCGCTTCTGCATCTGGTAAATTTCGTTTCAGCTGCTGGTATTCATCATAAGACATATCTGGAAACTGTTCTCGCTTCCAACGCGGAATATCGGTAGGTCCAAAACTGAATCGCATCAGGATCACCGTGCTATTGTCAAGAGCACTAATGCTGCCTTCAATTTCTTTTTTAAGAGAATCTACTGCGGCTAATACGGCGATGATCGAAAATATCCCGATTGTCACCCCGAGAAGTGATAGAAAAGTCCGGAGTTTATTATTTTTTAGCGCGTTGATCGCAAATATAAAACTCTCCCGAAGTACCCGCAGATAAATAAGCATGAAAACAGCTGGTTTTGTACGATTTAAAGATAGGACGTTTGTTCACAAATTTCGTTACAAAATTTATTTAGAATTCGGTCTTTGCCTCTTCCAATTTTTTAGCTGAATTGGTTACTTTTGCACCTCTAACAAACACAACACAATGAGCGAATTAAAACAAGCAAAATCTGCTTTAATTTCAGTTTTCAGTAAAGACGGGCTTGAACCGATAGTCAAAAAATTAGACGAACTTGGTTTTACCATTTATTCTACCGGCGGAACCGAGAAATTTATCAAGGAACAGGGTGTGGACGTAGCCCCTGTTGAAGATATTACTTCTTATCCTTCCATTCTGGGTGGTCGCGTAAAAACTCTTCACCCTAAAGTTTTTGGTGGTATTCTGAATCGCCAGGATAATGAGTCGGATGTTGCTGAACTGGAAGAATATGAAATTCCGCAGATTGATATTGTGATTGTAGATTTGTATCCTTTTGAAAAAACAGTAGCTAGCGGAGCTTCAGAACAAGACATTATCGAAAAGATCGATATTGGAGGAATTTCCCTGATCCGTGCTGCAGCAAAAAACTTCAAGGACGTATTATGTGTTTCTTCCGTAGATGATTATTCCGAATTTTTGGAGGTCATTTCTGAAAATAATGGAAAGACCAGTCTTGCCCAGCGCAAACGATTCGCCACGAAAGCCTTCAATATTTCCTCGCATTACGATTCAGCAATTTTTAATTATTTTAATGCAGAAGGGGAAGTAAACTCTTTTAAACAAAGCGAGCTTTCAGGCAAGGTATTACGCTATGGAGAAAATCCACATCAGCAGGGAACTTTTTATGGTGATTTTGACGCGATGTTCGACAAGCTTCATGGAAAAGAGCTATCTTATAATAATTTGCTGGATGTTGATGCTGCTGTGAATTTAATGAACGAATTCAAAGGAGAAGCACCAACTTTCGCGATCTTAAAACATAATAATGCCTGCGGAATTGCCCAGCGAGCAAACATTAAACAGGCTTACGTTGATGCCCTTTCCGGTGATCCGGTTTCAGCTTTTGGCGGAATCTTAATCAGCAATGTGGAAATTGATGCCGAAACTGCTGAAGAAATCCACAAACTTTTCTGTGAGGTTGTCATTGCTCCTTCCTATTCCGAAGAAGCATTAGAAATATTAAAAGGAAAGAAAAACAGAATCATTCTTATTCAAAAGGATATTGAGTTGCCTAACTCTCAGGTAAGGACCTGTTTAAATGGTGTTTTGGTTCAGGATAAAGACCTCAAAACCGATGCTCTTGAAGATTTAAAACAGGCAACTAGAAATAAACCAACTGAAGAAGAGTTATCTGACATGATATTTGCTTCTAAAATTTGCAAACACACCAAATCGAACACGATCGTTTTAGCTAAAAATAAACAGCTTTGTGCCAGCGGAACGGGGCAAACTTCCCGGGTTGATGCCTTAAAGCAGAGTATTGAAAAAGCTCATTCATTCAATTTTGATCTGAATGGTGCCGTGATGGCGAGCGACGCGTTTTTTCCGTTTCCAGACTGTGTAGAAATAGCCGGAAATGTTGGAATTACTGCTGTTATTCAGCCTGGTGGTTCCATAAAAGACGATTTAAGTATCGATTATTGCAACGAAAATAATATCGCAATGGTGATGACCGGAACACGCCATTTTAAACATTAATTTTAGTACATTTACCAAACCTCAACACTTATAATACACTATGGGTTTTTTTGACTTTCTCATTGAAGAAATTGCGATAGACTTAGGTACGGCCAACACTTTGATAATTCATAACGATAAAGTTGTAGTTGATAGTCCCTCGATTGTAGCCAGGGACCGTACTTCAGGAAAAATTACCGCGGTAGGTAAGGAAGCCGCAATGATGCAGGGTAAAACCCATGAGAATATCAAAACCATCAGGCCACTTAAAGATGGGGTTATTGCCGATTTTGATGCGAGTGAGAAGATGCTTACCATGTTCATCAAAGAAATCCCGGCACTAAAGAAAAAACTCTTCACTCCTGCCCTCAGAATGGTTATTTGTATTCCATCTGGTATTACAGAAGTTGAAATGCGCGCCGTAAAAGAGAGTGCGGAGAGAGTGAATGGTAAAGAAGTTTACCTAATTCACGAACCAATGGCCGCGGCTATTGGAATTGGCGTAGACATTATGCAACCAAAAGGTAACATGATCGTAGATATAGGTGGTGGTACTACCGAAATTGCGGTGATCGCACTGGGCGGAATTGTTTGTGATAAATCCATCAAAATTGCGGGTGATGTTTTTACCAATGACATAGTTTATTACATGCGTACGCAGCACAACTTATATGTTGGAGAGCGTACTGCTGAAAAAATAAAAATACAGATCGGTGCGGCAACCGAAGATCTTGAGGTGCCACCGGAAGAGATGAGCGTCCAGGGAAGGGACTTACTTACTGGTAAACCAAAACAGGTAAATATTTCTTACCGTGAGATCGCCAAAGCACTGGATAAATCCATTCTGCGTATCGAAGATGCAGTAATGGAAACACTTTCTCAAACTCCACCAGAACTAGCTGCCGATATTTACAATACTGGTATCTATCTTGCAGGTGGTGGCTCGATGTTAAGAGGTCTCGATAAACGACTTTCTCAAAAGACCGATCTCCCAGTTTATATTGCTGAAGATCCCTTAAGAGCTGTAGTTCGAGGAACTGGAATTACCCTTAAAACTCTTAATCGATACAAAGGAATTTTGATCAAGTAGGAAGAACTTAACCTATGCAGCAGATTTTTAATTTTCTTATACGGAATAAGAATTCGATTTTATTCTTAATCCTGCTTGCTGTATCCCTGTTCTTCACCATTCAGAATCATTCTTATCAAAAAAGCCGTTTTATAAGCTCTGCCAATTTTGTTACCGGCGGCGTTTATAACTGGTCTAATAATATTAACACTTATCTTCATTTAGATGAATATAACGAGCGTTTGATCGAAGAAAACAAACAGCTTCGGAATATCATCATGAACATGAATGATAGCATTTCGCTTGAAGAAAAATTGGATAGCACCTCATTTGAAGGTAACTATCAGTTTAGAACTGCCAGGGTTATCAATAACAATTTCAATAAACCCGATAATTACCTTACCCTGAACCGAGGTGAGAATTCCGGAATCCAGGACGAACAAGGCGTAATTACCAGCCAGGGAATCGTTGGTATTATAGATCGTGCAAACGGTAATTATTCCAGGGCTATTTCAATTCTGAACAGTAGATCGAGAATTAACGCGCAATTAAAAAACTCCAACCACTTCGGAAGTTTAATGTGGAACGGTCAGGATCCGAATACGGTTCAGTTAATAGATGTCCCGAGACAGGCTCCTGTTCAGGAAGGTGACACCATTATTACGGGTGGACGTTCCCTGATTTTTCCGAAAGGATTACCAATTGGAAGTATTGAAAGTTTTGAACTGGACCAGACAGAAAGTTACTATACCATCCAGATCAGGTTGTTTAATGATATGACCAATATTGGATATGTTTATGTGATCGAGAACCTTCAAAAAGAAGAAATAAAAGAACTAGAAAATGAACAGTAGTATCATCAATAACATACTGCGATTTTTATTCCTGATTTTATTACAGGTCCTGGTTCTGAACAATGTAAATTTTGCCGGTTACATCAACCCATATTTGTACGTTCTGTTCCTTTTACTTTTTCCGTTCACCGGTAATCAAAGTTTATTCCTGTTGCTGGCTTTTTTACTTGGCCTAAGCATTGATATTTTTGAAGATAGCGGTGGGATAAATGCTGCCGCATGTTTAGTTGCAGCGTTCGTTAGGCCTAACCTGCTCCGATTTTCATTTGGTGTGAGTTATGACCACCAGAACATTCGTCTTGCTGCAACCCCATTTGGAGCAAAACTCAGCTACATTTCCCTGATGGTATTGATACATCATTTTGTTCTTTTTTCCTTGGAAATGTTCAGCGTAAATCATATAATATTGATCCTGAAAAAAACGTTATTTTCAGGGATATTTACCATAATCCTAATTTTACTTAGCATTACACTTTTCACGAGAAAATATAGATGAGAAAAGTATTACTCTACATCACGATTTTAACCACCGGATTGCTCTTTATAGGCCGGTTATTCTATCTGCAGGTTATCGATACTTCATTAGCCATCAGGTCGAGGGATAATGCTATTAAAGTGGTTTACGATTATCCACAACGTGGTTATATTTATGATCGCGAGGGAGAATTGATGGTTTCGAACCAGCCATCTTATGATGTGATGGTAATTCCGCGGAATTTAAAACCTTTCGATACTACTGAATTTTGTGGGATTCTGAATCTAACAAGGGAACAACTAGAAACAAAACTAGATAAAGCACGCATCTATTCACCCATGTTACCTTCTGTCGTTATTCCGCAGCTTACAAAAAGCGAATACGCTGTACTCCAGGAAAAAATGCGGAATTACGAGGGCTTTTACATTCAAAAACGATCTTTAAGAGATTACCAGGTTGATCATAGCGCAAATGTGCTAGGCTATATTGCTGAAGTGAATCAAGGAATTATCAATAAGAATCCGTACTATATTTCCGGAGATCTTATTGGGCGTGCCGGGGTTGAGAGTACTTACGAAGATATCCTTCGCGGAGTAAAAGGCGTAAAGTATATTCAGAAGGACCGATTCAACCGCGATATTGGACCTTACAAAGAAGGCATTTATGACACCCTTCCTGAAAAAGGCAAAGATCTGACCATTACCATTGATAGTAAGCTTCAGGATTATGGAACCCAGTTAATGGAGCATAAACGGGGTGGAATTGTGGCTATCGAACCGGGAAGCGGCGAGATCCTGGCATTGATTACAGCACCGAACTACGATCCGGCAAAACTGGTAGGTCGTAAACGTTCAGAAAATTTCACCGAATTATATTATGACTCCCTCGCCAAACCCTTATATGATCGGGGTCTTCTTGCACAGTATCCTCCGGGATCGCCATTTAAAACTTTAAACGCTTTAATTGGTTTGCAGGAAGGTGTGGTAGATACACATGATCGGTTTTCGTGTAATCGCGGTTATGTTTACGGTCGCGGCCGAAAATTGGGCTGTCATTCGCATGCGAGTCCGTTGGATATGATCCCTGGAATCGCACAATCCTGTAACGCGTATTTCGCCAATGTATACAGAAGAATTATTGAAAAATATCCAACTCCACAACAGGGAATTGATGCGTGGAATGCACATTTAAAAAGCTTCGGACTCGGACAGTACATGGGGAACGATTTAAGTACCGGTCAACCGGGTAAAATACCGGATTCAGATTATTACAACCAGATTTATGATTACCCGACTTATAAATGGTATGCAACTGCCACGCTTTCAAATGCCATTGGGCAGGGAGAAGTTTTGATGACGCCCATTCAGTTAGCCAATATGGCGGCAACTATCGGAAACCGTGGCTGGTATTACACTCCACATATTCTGAAAAAAATTGACGGGGAAGATATCGCCATCAAAGATTTTACGACTAAGCATCACACAACTATAGATCCTGAAAATTTCGAGCCGGTTGTAGAAGGAATGCATCAGGTTTATAAAGCTGGGACCGCTTCTACCCTTCAGATTCCTGGAATTGAAATAGCAGGGAAAACGGGAACCGCAGAAAACTTTACTAAAATTGACGGAAAGAGGATTCAGCTTACTGACCATTCAATTTTTGTTGCTTTTGCTCCTGTAGACGATCCAAAGATCGCAATCGCTGTTTTTGTGGAGAACGGGTATTGGGGAGGTCGTTACGCCGGCCGAATTGCAGGTTTGATGATTGAAAAATACCTGAAAGGTACCATCACCAGAACTGATATGGAAGACTGGATCATGAGCCACAGCCTGGAAGACGAATACGCAAAACCATTAAGCGGAGAACCTTTTATAATCAATCAGTAAATGGCGAAAAGCAGCGCAAGCTTCGACTGGATCACGATTTTTCTTTATTTGATTTTGATACTGTTTGGCTGGGCGAATATCTATTCTGCGTCGCTGGGGACAAACACCGGTTCGTATTTTGATATGGACCAGCCTTACGGAAAACAGGCTTTATTTATTGGCCTCAGTATATTCCTGGTGGTAATCATCCTTTCAATTGAAGCGAAATTCTACCAGCGGTTTTCCAGCGTCATCTATATCGCCTCACTCCTGTCGCTTGCCGGATTATTTGTATTCGGAAAAACTATTTCCGGGGCAACTTCCTGGTACAGTTTCGGAAGTTTCGGTATTCAGCCTTCCGAATTTGCCAAATTTGCCACTTCCCTGGCGCTTGCGAAGTATTTGAGTGACATTCAAACCAATATTCGAAGGCTTAGCCACCAGGTTCGGGCCTTTATAATTATCGCCCTGCCAGCACTTATAATTATCCCACAACCCGATCCAGGATCGGCCTTAGTATATGCCGCTTTCTTTTTTCCGCTTTACCGCGAAGGTCTATCAGGTTTTTATTTGGTCACCGGCCTTTCTGGAGTCGCTGTTTTCATCCTCACACTGCTTGTAGGGCCTTTTTATGTGGCAGCCGGGGTTTTACTCATTGGAGCATTTATATTCTTCAGAAAAAGGAAAAAAAGACCGGGCAGAATTCTGATCACTTCTTTTGCCATATGTGCCATCGCTTTAAGTTTTTCAGTAAACTATATATTCGAGAACGTTTTTGAACAGCGACACAGAGACCGGTTTAATATTGTTCTTGGAAAGGAAGTGGACTCCCGCGGAATTGGTTATAACACTAACCAGAGTGAAATTGCTATTGGTAGCGGTGGCTGGATTGGAAAAGGTTGGACAGAGGGAACACAAACAAAGGGCCATTTTGTGCCTGAACAACATACCGACTATATTTTTAGTACTGTTGGCGAAGAATGGGGATTTGCAGGGAGTGCCGGCGTGGTAATCATTTTCGTGATTTTATTGATCAGGCTCATTTATATGGCCGAGAGGCAGAAATCTCAATTTAACCGGATATACGGCTATTCTGTGATCGGCATCCTGTTCATTCACTTCCTGGTGAACATTGGCATGGTACTGGGCGTATTTCCAACGGTTGGAATTCCGTTACCGTTTTTCAGCTACGGAGGTTCTGGTTTGTGGGGATTCACCATCCTCCTATTCATTTTTATCAAACTGGACTCAGACAGGTTATCCTTTTAGGAACATTTGTCAACCAGAAGCAGAATTGCTGCTACAATTAGAATTAGTAACGGATATATATACTTTCGTTTCATTCTTCCTTCAATAATTATGCAGCCAAAAATACTGGCTTTAACCGGAAAACATTCTATAGAAACCTAAAGTTTTCAATCTCTATTCTGAAGCAACTTTAGTAATTCTTCTAAATCCATAAAAAGCCTTTGAATAAAAAAAGCTGCCCAAAAAGAGCAGCTTTTAGATTTTTGATACAATATAAATATCTTAATTATTTATCTCTGGATTTCTATTCGAATCTGCCAGTTTTCCTCTTTTAATATTATTCATCTTCATGTCTTCTAAAACATTAATCGCTTCTTGCATATAGATATCTTTAGAAAGATTTTCATGCCAGCGCTCTCTTTTTTCTTTTAAAATAGTATCTGAAGTGAACATTTCCTTTTCATAAGGCAACGAATAATAAGTAAGATCTGTTTTATAATCTCTCAACGCATCAAATTGTTTTGCCATCTCTTTTTCTTTTTCGGCATTTGAAGCATATTGATCGTAATTCAATGAATAACTGGTTTCATCGCTTTGTTCTTTGATCCACTTCGCATTATCATCAATCAGTTTTAGCTGAGAGTTTTCGCTCATTCGTTTTTTACTGTTTGCAATAGCTTCATCGTAATCTACATAACCGTCCCAAATTTTATAATCTGCTGCATCGATCTTATCCCATGGAAGCGGGTTTTCCTGGTCTTTTTCACCAATATCAACATAGCTGTAACGATCTGGAACCACTACATCACTCTTGACGCCTTCTAATTGGGTAGAACCTCCATTCACTCTATAAAACTTCTGAGTAGTAATCTTTAAAGCCCCCATGTCACCAAGATCATTATTTCTCAACCAACGATTCAGGTCAATTACATTCTGAACAGTTCCTTTTCCATAAGTTTGTTTACTACCAATAATGATCGCTCTCTTATAATCCTGCATGGCAGCTGCTAAAATCTCAGATGCTGAAGCAGAAAGCTCATTTACCATGATTACCAAAGGACCATCCCAAACGATACTTGGATCTTCATCTTCCAAGACTTCTTTCTTCTCACCGTTAGATCTCACCTGAACAATTGGTCCTTTCTTAATGAACATACCGGCGATATCCACAACAGTTTTCAAAGATCCACCACCATTATTTCTAAGGTCCAAAACTAAACCTTCCATTCCTTCTTGCTTCAACTGGATGATATCCTTTTTTATATCTGAAGCTGCATTACGCTGATTATAATCCTCCATGTCAAAATAAAATTTTGGCAGGTTGATCACTCCAAATTTTCTTCCGTCTTTTTCGACCATTGAAGACTTAGCATAAGTTTCTTCAATTTCGATCACATCACGGGTTAAGGTCACATCTTCAATATTACCCATTAGTTTTTTACGAACCGTCAGCGTTACTTTGGTTCCTTTAGGGCCCTTGATCAAATCAACAGCATCATCTAATTTCATTCCAACGATACTGGTACCTTCCTTCTCGCCTTCCTGTTTTACTTTAAGGATCACATCTCCTTCACCAAGCTCATCGCTTCTCCAGGCTGGACCACCAGAAATCACTTCAGAAATAGTAATATTATCGCTGTCTTTTAGCAGTCTCGCTCCAATCCCTTCTAATTTCCCAGACATTGCAATATCAAAACGATCTTTGTCCTGAGGCGCGAAATAGTACGTATGAGGGTCAAATTCTTCTACGATTGCATTGATATACAGCGAAAAATAATCTTCTCGTTCCAGATCATCAGTAAAATCGAAATAGTTATCTAAGTTAGATTCCGTAGCCTCACGAGCCTCTTTTTCCAGCTCAGCATCGGTTTTCATGGTATAGGAAGCAGAATCTTCTTTCTTGGTTTTCTCATCTTCCTTCATATCATAATAAGTGATGAGCGTATTGAATTTCAGCTGCTTTTTCCAGCGACTACGCATTTCATCTTTACTTGAAACATAGTCAAGCTTATCATAATCGGTATTGATCTCTTCGCTTTCGTCAAAATTGAAAGGTTCAGAAAGAATGCTTTTGTAAAGCTCTTTTACTTCCCCGACCCTTTTCAGAAGTCGGTTGTAAGTAAGATCAAAAAACTCGATTTGCTTTTCTTCGATTTGATCATCTATCTGGTCGCGATATTTACTGAATTCTTCCACATCTTCTTTGTAGAAAAATCTTTTGGCTCCATCCAGATTCTCCAAATAATTGTCATAAACCTTTTCTGAAAAACTGTCATTGATGTCTTTCGCATCGTAATGTCCCTGGTTTAGAACATAGGTGATCAGGTCTATTAAAAGTTTATCTTTATTAGGGTCGCTGAAGGTTTTTGTAGTAAAACTACAAGCAGCTGCCGCCATAAGTAAAACAACTGCTAAAATTTTGAAATTCCTTTTCATAACTCGTTTTAAATTCCTCATTGTGTGGTTAACACTCTATTACATTAAAAATTGTGCCAACACCCTTAAATATCAGCATTTTTTTGGATAACCACTAATATAAGCTTTACTTATGAAATTCTTATTTTAGCAGAAATAAAATATTGCAAATGAACAAAGAAAAGCCATTGATTCTGGTAACCAACGATGACGGTATCACAGCGCCGGGAATCAGAACACTTGTGGAAGTCATGAAAGAGATCGGAGAGGTGGTCGTGGTGGCTCCAGATAGTCCGCAAAGCGGAATGGGTCATGCAATAACCATAAGCGATACGCTGTTTTGTGAACAGGTTACGATCAAAGAAAATTATAAGCATAAAGAATACAGTTGTTCGGGTACTCCGGCCGACTGTGTGAAGATCGCTACTCAGGAAATTCTTCATCGCAAGCCGGACCTTTGTGTAAGCGGAATCAATCATGGCTCTAATTCCTCCATAAATGTGATCTATTCTGGTACAATGAGCGCCGCCGTGGAAGCCGGGATTGAAGGTATTCCTGCTATCGGTTTTTCTTTATTGGACTATTCATTAAATGCCGATTTTGAACCCACCAGGAAATACATCAAAACAATCACTCGAAATGTTCTCAAAAATGGTCTGCCAAAAGGCGTGGTCCTTAATGTCAATTTTCCAAAGTTATCTTCCGAAGATATTAAAGGAATCAAGATCTGTCGCCAGGCGAACGCTCACTGGGAAGAGGAATTTGATAAGAGAACGAATCCACAGGGCAGGGATTATTACTGGTTGACCGGTAAGTTTGTCAATAATGATAAAGGTGAGGATACCGATGAAAAGGCACTGGAACAGGGTTATGTTTCAGTTGTACCGGTTCAATTCGATCTTACCGCCCATCAGTTTATTAAAGATTTAAGTAGCTGGTCCCTGAATGATTAAACAGAATATTGCCATAGGTTTTTTGACAGGAGTTGCCGCAAATATCGCCGGTGTGCTTCTCTATGTTGGACTGTTTTCTTCCGCAGGTATCGATCAAACACTCAGCGACGCTTTACAAAATGATTACCTCGGAAAAATAATTGCTTTAGGCGCCGTCTTTAATTTTCTACCTTTCTTTATATTTCTGAAAAAGAAGCAGCCTTATCACGCCAGGGGTGTACTTCTGGCCACAGTGAGTGTGGCAGTTTTGGTGGCGATAGTAAAATTCCTTTAAATGAAATATTACTTAATTGCCGGCGAAGCATCAGGAGATCTTCATGCCTCAAATCTTATGAAAGCACTGAAAAAAGAAGACCCCAAGGCAGAATTTCGATTCTGGGGTGGTGATTTGATGCAGACGCAGGGAGGTACATTGGTAAAACACTACCGGGAACTGGCATTTATGGGTTTTGCGGAAGTGATTATGAATCTTCGCACCATCTTTAAGAACATTAGTTTCTGTAAAAAAGACATTGAAGCATTTCAACCCGACGCTTTGATTTTTATTGATTACCCCGGTTTCAATATGAGAATTGCGGAATGGGCTAAGAAAAAAGGAATTCCCACGCATTATTACATCTCACCACAGATCTGGGCCTGGAAAGAAAACAGGATTAAAAAAATCAAGCGCGATGTAGATGAGATGTACGTTATTCTGCCTTTTGAAGAGAGCTTTTACGGGGAAAAGCATGAATTTATGGTTCATTTTGTAGGTCACCCGCTTCTGGACGCAATAGACGATCGTCCGTCTATTAACCTGCCGCAATTTAAGCAAAATCATGAACTGGATGACCGCCCAATAATCGCACTTCTTCCTGGAAGCAGGAAACAGGAAATTGAAAAAATGCTGGAAGTGATGTTGAGCGTTACCAACGATTTTCCTGATTACCAATTTGTGATCGCTGGTGCTCCGAGCCAGGATCGGGAATTTTACCAGCCATTTCTGAAAAAATCGAATATCAGTCTGGCAATGAACGAAACCTATGACATACTAAGTGTTGCCCACGCCGCCTTGGTCACTTCAGGCACTGCAACCCTAGAAACAGCGTTATTCAAAGTTCCGGAAGTAGTATGTTATAAAGGTAACACCATTTCCTATCACATCGCTAAAAGAATCATCAATCTTGACTATATTTCCTTGGTCAACCTGATCATGGACCGCGAAGTAGTGAAGGAACTGATTCAGCATGAATTCAATGTCAAAAATCTGAAAGCAGAATTACAGAAAATTTTGAAGCCGGAGGTACGCGAAAAGATGTTTTCAGATTATTTTGAACTCGAACAAAAACTTGGCGGAAAAGGTGCAAGTGCAAATACTGCCAAGCTGATTTACCAGAAATTAACTGCTTAATATGATTTCAAGGCTTCTGATTTTGATTTTTGCCATTTCACTGGTTTCCTGCGGGGCAAAACATCGGGTAGTCACTACGAAAGAGGATCGCAGGGAAACTCCTAAAAACGACTATAAGGTTAACCCAGATGCGGAACCAGCCGATAAAGTTGCTTTTAAAGTGATTAAAAACGCTAAAAAATTTGAAGGAACACGTTATAAATATGGCGGCACCGACAAAAGAGGCATGGATTGCTCAGGCCTGGTTTATGTTAGTTTTCTGCAAGAGGGACTTTCACTACCCAGAACTTCCAGGGCAATGTCACTACAAGGAAAAAGATTATATCTAAGAGAGGTCGCTGAAGGTGATCTCCTGTTTTTTGAGACGAACAAGAATAAAAAGGTGATCAATCACGTGGGGCTGGTTGTGGATGTAACAAATACCGAAATCTTTTTTATCCATTCCACCACTTCCAGGGGAGTTATTGTTTCCTCTTTATCAGAATCTTACTGGAATGAAAATTTTGTAATGGCACGCAGGGTGATGTAAATTTTAGCTATCTTCAGTTTGCTAATTTTTTCACTTGAAAAGCCTGAGTTTTATCTTT
>CAXPUM010000101.1:0-3060 GCA_964220295.1 Flavobacteriaceae bacterium
TCTTTGATGCGTGGAGAATTTTTTCCGAAGATCATAGGCAACCGGATAATATTATAATTATGATTCGGAAGTCTTAGTAAGGCATTTTCGATCTTAATTTTAAACCTGCCGTAAATACTCTGGCTCAGTGTTTTATCATATTCGTATGATGGGTAATTGGTAAACGCATCAAATACATTTGCAGAGCTCAAGAAAATGAGCTTAGTGTTGGTACGCAGAATATAGTTGATAATTTGGAAGTGTGCTGCTACCTGTGCATCAAAGTTTCCGCGTAAAGCAGAAATGATCACATCTGGTTTGGTATTCTGAAGCAGTATTTCAATGTTTTCAGTTTCCAGATCAAAATGATGAAACTGGTGATTTTCATTGAAAAATTTATTTTCAGTAAAATAAGTTCCTTGTGTATCAAAATAGGAGCAGAGCTCTTTGTATAAGGCATTGCCTACAAAACCGCTAGCTCCTAATATCAGAATTCGTTTCAAATAAATTAACCTTTATAAAAGGGTAATTTTACCTGAGTAGCGGGGATCGCTTTTTTACGAATTTGAATAAAAATTTTATTTCCTACTCCCACAACATCAGCAGGTACATACCCTAGTCCGATTCCCTTTTCAAGGGAAGGGGACATTGTTCCAGATGTTACCACTCCAATTTTCTTACCATTCTCATCCACGATATCATATCCCTGTCTTGGGATACCTCTTTCATCCAGTTCGAAAGCAACCAATTTTTTTACGGGACCTTCTTCCTTTTCTTTTTTCAAAGCTTCAGAATTGACAAAATCTTTCGTGAATTTTGTGATCCAGCCTAGACCCGCTTCTATCGGTGAAGTAGTCTCATCGATATCATTTCCATATAGACAATAGCCCATTTCCAGCCTTAAAGTATCACGAGCAGCAAGTCCAATTGGCTTGATGCCATAATCTTTTCCAGCCTCCATAACGGCATTCCAGATAGTTTCTGCATCCTCGTTTCTGAAATAAATTTCGAAACCACCACTTCCTGTGTAACCCGTTGCTGAAATGATCACTTTTTCTACACCGGCAAAAGTTCCTAATTCAAAATTGTAGAATTTGATCGCGTTTAAGTCGGTATCAGTAAGCGATTGCATCGCTTCGGCCGCTTTGGGGCCCTGAATAGCTAAAAGAGATAGCTGATCGCTCATGTCGCGCATAGTGGCGTCCATGGTATTATGATGTGCGATCCAGTTCCAGTCTTTTTCAATATTCGAAGCATTTACAACCAGAAGGTATTTTTCTTCATCTAGCTGGTAAATGATCAAATCATCAACGATTCCTCCTTTCCCATTAGGCATGCAGCTATATTGTGCTTTTCCTTCGGAAAGTTTTGAAGCATCGTTACTGCTGATCTTCTGAATAAGTTCCAGCGCATTTTCACCGGAAATTAGAAATTCCCCCATATGGGAAACATCAAAAACACCTACATTTTCACGTACCGTCTGGTGCTCAATATTCACTCCTTCATAGGAAACCGGCATATTGAATCCCGCAAATGGTACCATTTTAGCGTTGAGCTTTTGATGAATTGAAGACAGGGCAATTTCTTTCATTTTCTGTAAAAATTTGCGCAAATTTATTCAATTCGCAGAGAATACAATATTTATTCAGGCTTTTTATCGAATTCTGGGTAAACACTTTGAATAAGCGTATATTTGAGAGTAAACTTCAGAAAATAATTAGCTATGAAAATACTTTCTGCGGAACAGCTGGCAGAGGCAGATAACTTCACAATTAAAAACCAAAATATAACTTCCGAAGAATTAATGGAAAGGGCAGCCACAATGGTCTTTCAGGAAATTCATAATAGATTGCAAGGAGCCCCGATACCAATTAAAATCTTTTGCGGAATTGGGAATAACGGGGGAGACGGGCTGGTAATAGGTCGCCATTTGATCCAGCATGGGTATAATGTGAAAATTTATACTGTAGCTTATAGTGATAAACGCTCGGAAGATTTCTTGGCCAACTATGAAAAGATCAAGGAAATTACCAATGACTGGCCGGGCTTGATCAAAGAAGAAGATGATATTCCTGAAATTTCTACCGGGGATTTTGTAATCGATGCCATTTTTGGGATTGGACTGAACAGACCCATTGAAGGATGGGTCGCTACCTTAGTTAGGGATATCAATAAATCTGAAGCTTTCGTTCTTTCTGTAGATATTCCAAGTGGTCTTTTTACTGACCAATCCTCTGGAAAAGACGCTGCAATTATCAAAGCCAATTATACTTTAACTTTTGAAGCACCAAAATTAGTTTTTTACCTGCCTGAGACTATGGAATATGTTGGAGATCTTCAGGTTCTTAATATTGGCCTTGATAAAGGATTCATCGCAGGGCTGGATTCCAAAATATTCCTGATCAACAGGCAGGATGCTGCCGCACTATATAAGCCAAGAACGAAGAACACCCATAAAGGGGACTACGGAAGTGTTTTGATCGCTGGTGGAAGCTACGGCAAAATTGGTAGTGTTTTGCTTTCAGCCACGGCAGCTCTGAGAACCGGCACTGGTCTTTGTTCATTATATATTCCTAAATGTGGTTATGAAATAGTACAAACAAGCCTTCCGGAAGCGATGGTGCTTACCGATGATAATGAAAAAATGCTATCAAAATTTCCAGAAAATTTGGATATGGACACCATCGGTTTTGGGATGGGAGCAGGCACCGAAGAAGAGACGATTGCGGCTTTCAAAGGCTTACTGAAATCAGTCAGTTCACCAATTCTAATTGATGCTGATGGATTGAATATGCTCAGTAAGAATCAAGATTTATTAGAGTTACTGCCGAAAAATTCCGTTTTAACTCCGCATCCAGGAGAACTAAAAAGGTTGATCGGCGAGTGGAAAGATGATTTTGATAAGTTGAAGAAAGCTAAGGATTTCACTGAAAAATACGGAATCATATTGGTTTTAAAGGGAGCACATACTTTTACGATCAAAGGAGCTGAAATTTATATTAATAATTCTGGAAATGCTGGAATGGCTACTGCCGGTAGTGGCGATGTACTTTCAGGAGTTATAACCTCTTTAATTGGGCA
>CAXPUM010000102.1:0-3213 GCA_964220295.1 Flavobacteriaceae bacterium
ATCACTTTTTTGGGATACTGATTTCAATCGAATAGATTGGATAAAACAATATAGAGCTGTTATTAAAAGGATCTTTGAACGTGGTAACTTTACTGAAAAAAAGGAGATCCTTCGGTTTTATGGTAAAAAAAAGGTAAAGACTGTATTAGATACAATAACTCGACCTTCATTTCCTACTATTAACTAACTACCACATTAAACTGCATGATAGCTTAATAAAATTAATGGCTGCCAAAGAATTCAAAGAATTCCGAATGGTAGGTGGGATGCCCTGAGTTTATAGATCGAACATCGCGAATTCGTAGATACCGATCTATTTAGTGATGGACAACATTAGGGAAAACGAGCAATTTTTCGGATATTTAGACCTTAAATTCAAGTAAAATGGCAACAGTAGACAATATACGAAACGGATTGATTGATAAGATACTATCAATTAGAAATAAAGATTTTTTAGTCGCTCTTGATAAATTAATTACATCAAGTTCATCTGAATCGGACATTATTGAATTGACACAAGAGCAAAAAATAATGCTGGAGATGAGTGAAAAGGATATTAAAAATGGAAAACTGATTTCTCAAGAAGCAATGGACAAAAGAAATCTGGAATGGCTAAACGCAATATAATTTGGACTCGAACAGCTGACATTCAATTTGTGGGAATATTAGAATATTGGGCAAATAGGAATAAATCTAATATCTACTCTAAAAAACTTCTAAAATTAGTTTCGGAAAGGACAAAACAAATTGCTGAACAACCATTAATTTTTAAAATTACTGACTTTAAAGACACTAGAGTCGCTTCTCTCGGAAATTTTAGCATTTTCTATAAATTGCATAATAAAGAAATTATAATCACTGCATTTTGGGATAACCGACAAAATCCTAAGAACCTGTTGAAAATATTGAAAAACAAAAAATAACATTGCCTAACAATCGTTAAAAGTAATTACTTGTGTTCGACTACTTCTGAAAATTTTAGCGAATTTTTAGTTTGGCTTGTACTTGCTAAACCTTGTAACATTTCATAGCCGAGCCTAACTCAGATTATGGTACCATCAACTTTGAAGGATTAATTACATAACTGGAATTAAGCTTTCTATATATAGACCATTTAACCGCTCCACCAGCGCTTGGGAAATCTTATATAATAGGAACTGATCAGGATGAAACTATAAAATTAGATGTCTTTTACACGGACCACTTTCTTCAACCACCTTTATTAGAGGATGGGATACGAATGGCTACCCTGGAAGAGATCATAGCTATAAAAATAGATGTGGTCCAGCGAGGAGGTAGAAAGAAGGATTTCTGGGATCTACATGCACTTTTCAACTCCGATATGCTGGACCTACATAAGAACCGATACCCCTATACGCACGAGAGAAATACTATCATTGAGAACTTCACCAATTTTTCCCAGGCTGATGATGATTTTGATCCCATCTGTCTTCATGGAAAATACTGGGAATTTATAAAAGATGATATTGAACAGCTGGTTAATTCGTGGCGGCGATCCAATAAGGATTAGTGAATTTAATTACGTTCTGACCATTAAAATTTTTTCAGTTAGGATTATTTATAAACCGGTGAGAGACTTTTAAAAGTAAATCCCTTTCTCCTTTTCCTTCGTTCAGCTCCACTAAGACATGCCGGTCATTGCTCAGGGAAAATTTAGGAAATACATAGACCAGTCTTGCCCTTTGGCCTTCTTTAATCTTCACCGGAGTTTTATACTTGAATATAGATTCTTTTATAATGGTTTGCATCGACTTTTTCTTTCCCTTTTGCCTGGTTTTCACGGATAAATTCAGAAAATTAACATCATAATCCAGGCTGGATTCATTTTCAATCTGAATGACAAAATACAATTCATTTTGGTTGAAAACTATATTCTCAATACTTAACAGAATACCCTGATTTTTTGTCTTTAACCTGCCAATCTTTTCTTTTTTACCCAGTAGATAGGAACAAAAATTTAGATAGTGAATATCCTTTTCTAGCTTTTTCTTTTGGAGTTTTGTTTCCTTAGCAGTAACGGATATATCGCGTTTTTCAGTGCCAATACGTTCTGTACTCCGCACAAAATAATTTAATCTGGAAAGCTGCTTCTTATATTTCAGAATATAAGAGTAGACCGACCCACCAGCATCTATGACTAGAAGATTACTTTCTGTACCCGGTTTGGCCTGTAATAAGCCAAAATGTTACTGTCTTTCTCTGTTGTGGGTGAACACGAAATGGTCCGCACCGGTAATAGCCTGGCTGATAGGCTGAGGAAAAAATAAGGCCACGTTTTTATACTCATTGGCAAATATCGTGTCCAAACGTTCCATCTTTTGAGAATAAAGTTGGGCGGTAGTTAAAAGGATCGCGGAAATTAGAAGATATGGTTTCATAACAAAGGATTTTAGTAAAATCAGGAATTCATATACCCGGTTTTAGGATTAGTTTATAGTTATTTAAGACCGTAACTTTTACATTACGATTTTTGGTTTTTAGAAGTTTTCCTACGCCACTGACCTGTGGAACACTGGGTATATTGATCTCTCCCAAAAGATCATCCAGAACCTCGGTAGTTGCTTCCTCGCGAAAATTATTTTCCACATACATACCTTCACTACCATCCTGTATATCATATGCTTTTAAAGTGGTAGGTTGATGTTTTATATTTTCAATTTCAATAAGCACCCGGTTAGGCTGAAAGCTTATAAAGCCAAAAATGGAGGTATTCTTTGGGATCTTCCTGGTACCTATAGTTGCATCCTGGTCTAGTCGTAACCGGATCCGGGAATTAGACCTGACTACCTGGGTGCCATCCACAACAACCCGTATTTCGGAATCAGTACTTCCGGAAATCGTGTTTTTGTTTGATGTAGGATTGGAGGCAAAAAATAGTTGATGCTCCAGTCCCATCTCCTTAGTCTGAATTTTCCGTTCTTCCCGGATTGCTGATGTATCTGGACGAGGGAGTGTCCTTCTAGGGGATGTCGTAGGAGGCGAAGCCATGGCCTGTACTTCTGAAGCCCTGCGTTCTCCCAGGAAATAAATACTATCTATGATCCGCTTTTTTTCTTTTTCAGGAAGTTCCGGATCATAATAACCCAAGGAATCCATTAATTTCTCATCATATATACTGGGAACATTTGTCTCTCTTACCTCTTTCAGGTCATTGATAGCATCTAGCTTGGAATCATAGGATGGTGGCTCCTC
>CAXPUM010000103.1:0-16043 GCA_964220295.1 Flavobacteriaceae bacterium
ATTGCAGTGGCCGAATAATTATTATATTTGCCGCCCAAGAAAATCAATTCTCGGGGTGTAGCGTAGCCCGGTTATCGCGCCTGCTTTGGGAGCAGGAGGCCGCAGGTTCGAATCCTGCCACCCCGACTTTAACAAGTTATATTTTAACATAATTAAAGGGTAATTATATGGTTTTCATATAGTTGCCCTTTCTTTTTTGCTCAAATTTTAACAAACAGTGTTAAATTTTATGTGAGTTCACCGTGAGTTCACTGGGAATTTGTGAGTTTATCGTGAGTTATTTTTTTGTATTTTTAGCTTACCGATACTCCATAATTGCGTATTGGTAGTTTGACTTTCGCCTTAATTAATTGTTTCATTAAAATAACATAACGATGCGTACCAGTCAAACCTTTTCCATTTCTTTTTTTATTCGCAAAAAGAAAAAGCAACCAGCCTTAGCCCTCCTCTATGCCCGAATCACCGTTAACGGTAAATCATTAGAAATAAGTTTAAAACGAACTATTCCGGTAGACAAGTGGAACCAATCAGCCAGTAAACTTACCGGTAACACTTCTGAAAGTCGGCAGATCAATAAAAAGATTGATGAAACCAAAGCGCAATTATATAAAACCTATGATAGCCTTTTAAAAGAAGGACTGCTGGTAACCACACAAACAGTCAAAGCTAGATACCTGGGTAGTGACCAGCAACATTATACGCTTACCTATTTGATTAACTATCACAAAGAAAAGATGGATAAGGTGTTAAAATATGGTACCATGAAAAATTATACGACTACGGAAAATTACCTAAAAGATTATTTAAAAGCCCAGCATCATACTTCAGATGTTTATCTAAAGCAAATTGATTACCAGTTTACCCTGGGATTTGAAAGTTATTTACGTGTTTTGCCGGGCCTTCAAAATAATGGAGTAATGAAGCATATGGAGCGGTTCAAAAAACTAATGCGCCTGGCCGAACATTTAGATTGGATTGAAAAGAACCCCACCAAAAGGTTCAAGCTACGCTTTGATCAGGTGGATATGGTTTATTTAAACAAGACCGAGCTGGAAAAGATCAAAAACGAAGAGTTTGAAAAACCGGTATTAACTATTAACCGGGATATTTTTGTTTTTGCCTGTTATACCGGGCTGGCTTATGCTGATGCCAAAGCCTTAAATAAAAACAATTTGCAAATTGGAGTGGATGGCAATAAATGGATTTATACCCGAAGGAGTAAAACGAATACTGCTGTGAGAGTTCCATTACTCGCAGAGGCGGAACGAATTCTAAAAAGATATAAGACTCATCCTAAAATAGACGGAACGGAAAAATTGCTACCGGTTTATTCCAACCAGAAAACCAACCAGTATTTAAAAGAAATAGCTAAAGAGGTGAAAATAAAAAAACAACTGAGTTTTCATACCGCCAGGCATACTTTTGCCACAACGATAACTTTAGCTAATGGCGTTCCCATAGAAACAGTTTCCAAGCTTTTAGGCCATACCAAATTATCCACTACACAGATCTATGCACGAGTAATTGATTCTAAAATTTCTAATGATATTGATAATTTAAGAGAAAAGTTGAACGATGAAAAAACAGAAATGGTAACAGACCGTACCTTTTATTTATAAACCTTTATTAATAGAGACTTTGTAATAGTCTTGTTTCAAGGTCACCAATTCGGATTCAAGTTTTTTGTTCAAATTTTGTTTTCAAATACTGAAGAAAGTAGAAACTACTTCTAAAATAGCTTATATCTTTATTTGTCGCAGAATTTCTTCGAAACTGGGTGGATCATTTCAGGTCTAGGAATTTTGATCAACCTATTAATAAAAATTAACCTATTTGATATCCTTAAAATCCTTTGTTTTTTCCATTTTAGCTTCTATTTACCGGAAGCCGTTGAGAGCAAAGTATTTGGTCATAAATTTATCACCAATCCAAATTTATCTTTTAAAAAACTTTTGTCCGTTATACTGAGAAACTTTGGGGGCTTTGATTCAGCTGTTATTGTTTTGGTTGCCGATCATATTTTTTTATTTGCCAATGGATTTTGAGATCGAACTGAAGCGAAGAAGATATTGCTCAGCCAGTATTTCTACAGAATTAATTTCTTAATTTGTATTTATTATGAAATTACTGATTGTAGAAGATGAACCGTACCTGTTAAAAAGCCTTGAGGATTTCGCGGCCAAAGAAGGCTATTTATATGATTCGGCAGGCAACTTTCAAACAGCCCAAGAACGTGTTTATTTATACGATTATGACTGTCTAATTCTAGACATTAATTTACCGGATGGCAGTGGGTTCGAAATTCTTGAAATTCTTAAAAAAGAAGATAAGACTGATGGTGTTATTATTCTTTCTGCAAGAGATTCCCTAGATGATAAGTTAACTGGCCTCGAATTAGGAGCTGATGATTACCTGATAAAACCATTTTATTTTTCAGAACTTAATGCCCGGATAAAAGCCGTCATTCGTAGGAAACAGTTTAAAACCAATAAGCCTATCCGCTTTGCCAATATGGTAATAGATCTAGGCCAATACCTAGTGAGAATAGATAACTTTTCTACGCCAATCTCATTTACTAAAAAAGAATATGCTATACTCATCCACCTCATTAACAATAATAAACGTATTATTTCTAAAATGGCGCTCGCAGAGTACGTATGGGGTGATTATGTAGATGAGGCCCAGAGTTTTGATTTTTTGTTTTCTCAGATTAAGAACCTCAAACGAAAGCTGAAAGATGCCGGGGCACAAGTAGAAATAAATAACATCTATGGGGTAGGTTATCAAATTCAGGCTTTATGAAGCTGCTTACCTACACATCCCGCCTTCAAATGCTGTATTTCCTCGTCTTGTTCGGGATTTTTTCGATATTGTTTTATTTGGTACTTAGCTGGAATGTACTTCAAAATGTAGATGAAGTGTTGAACAACCGCAAAGTCAACTTGCTAGCTTATCTAGAAGAAAATCCTGAAGCTCCTTTTAAAGAGGATAACCCACTAGACGATTTTACCTTTTTTCCTGTTGAAAAGAAGGTGTTTCAGGAAAGCTATGAAAGCTACACTGACACTCTTATTTATGAGCCTGTTGATGATGAGTTTGATGAGTACCGAAAGCTTACAGCTTATGTGAAATTACACAATAATAACTACCGGCTGGAAATTATAAAGCCACATCTGGAAGCGGGAGAAATGATAGGTACCATTGCCATTACACTCGGCAGCCTATTTATGGGCTTGGCGCTTTCTTTTTACTTAACCCAACGTATTATCTCCAAAAAAATATGGAAATCGTTTTTTGAAATGCTCGAAAGGCTCCGGCTCTTGCGCTTTGATAAAGAGAAAATGCCCGAATTACCATCTACAAATATTGATGAGTTCCGGATGCTGAATGAAGCTGTGAATGAGCTGGTCCGAAAAAATACTGAAGTCTTTCAAAGCCAAAAGCAATTTATTGAAAACGCTTCACATGAAATGCAAACGCCCTTGTCCATTATCCAGTCAAGGCTGGAAGCACTCATTGGGCAGGCTGAACTTTCAAAGAAGCAGGCGGAAATTATTGAAGGCATTATCGGTTCAACACAACGCTTAAAAAAACTGAGTAAAACTCTGTTGCTCTTATCTAAAATCGAAAACCGGCAGTTTATCCTTTCGGAACAGGTTGATATTCAAACAATTTTATGCCGATCCATGGAATTTTATGAAGAACATAAAGCCGCCTTGAATATATCGGTGAAAGCCGAAACACGAGATAGTTTGAAAGTGCAGGGAAATATTATGCTTACGGAGATACTGATACAGAACCTACTTAAAAACGCCTTTCTGCATAATATTGAGAATGGAATGGTAAGCGTTCAAATAATGGAAAACAAGCTCATTATTGCCAATACCGGGCAAAAGCAAGAAATAGGAAAAGTATTTGAGAAGGATAAATTGTTCAACCGTTTTTACAAACAATCCAGGAATCCCAATACTTGGGGGTTGGGATTAGCCATTGCTCTAAAGGTAGCTGAAACGAGTGGATGGGGACTTCATTATTATAAAGAAGAAGGATTGCACATTTTTGAAGTGAATTTCGGGTAACCAATCAGCTTCCCAAATTTCTACAGATTCCATTCATATACTTGCATTTAATAAAATCATGAAACTATAATGAACAGAGCCGGGAACCAAATCATTCTTATTTTGCTTTTATCCTTTTTAACCCCTAAAATTGTTTTTTCACAGGTAGAAAATAAAGAAACAAATTATCCTAAGATAAAAAACTATTTTAGTATTATGCATCCTATTGCCACTATAACAAAAGACGGGAATCACTTTAATTTTGATGGCAGTTATACAGTAGGCTTTCCAGTTGGTATAAATTTTCTTCAGAGCGACAAAATAGCTTACAGTATCGAGTTTGCACCTATGATTTCTTTTAATGATCGTGCGAGTAGGGTAACCGGATTACTTTTTCACCCAGGTGTTATCTACCGAAACATTGGAGGTTTTAATTTTTTAACCAGGCTTGCATTCAATACCAACGGCCGTTATGGTTAGACCTATAATTAAAAAGGAAAAAGTAACTTATTTCCTCGCTACGCCCATTCCGTTTAGATTCGGCAATGATTTACCTTTTTCAGTAACTTTTGGTTTTCAAGTTGGAATAGCATTTTAATCATATAAAAGAAAAAATTATGGACAGAAAAGATTTTTTAAGGAACTCAGCAATTTTAGGTGGAGCAACCATACTCCCTACTAACAATGTATTTTCGCAGAATGTGACTGAAAATGGAATAGATAAGTTGGTCGACAAAAACGGTAACTTTATCCAGAAATCACTTCCTTACAACAAAACATTTTTGGAACCACATATGGACGAAGAAACCCTTCACTTACACTATGAGTTTCATCATGGTGGAGCAGTTAAAGGTGCAAACAAAGATTTGATTAAAATAAAAGAACACCTAAAATCAGGAGATTTAGACCAGGTTGATTTGTGGACACGCAAACTGGCGTATCATTTTTCAAGCCACGTGCTACATACCATTTTCTGGACAAACCTTTCCAATAAAAAAACACAGCCCAAAGCAGAACTATTGAAACAGATAGAAAAAGATTTCGGCTCATTTGAAAAGCTCCAGGTATATATAGCAAAAGTATCTAAAGGCGTAGAAGGAAGCGGCTGGGGTATTTTGGGTTATCAACCCTTTTCCCGATCGCTAACCATCTTGCAATGTGAGAATCATCAGAAACTGACCCAGTGGGGCGTGATTCCGTTATTGGTTATTGATGTGTGGGAACATGCATATTATTTGAAACACAAAAATAAAAGAGGGGATTTTGTCGATACGATTTTAAATATCATTAATTGGGATAATGTAGCAGAACGATATAATAAGGCCATAAAAATTGTTTAATGGAGCAATTACCCTTTAAAGAAGCCATAAAAGTATGGATTAGAGTAGCCATTTATAGCTTTGGTGGACCTGCCGGGCAGATTGCGGTGATGCATAAAATTCTGGTCGAAGAAAAAAAATGGATAAGTGAGGACCGCTTTTTACATGCGCTCAATTACTGTATGCTGCTGCCTGGGCCGGAAGCCCAGCAGCTGGCCACGTATATTGGGTGGTTGCTGCATAGGACGAAAGGGGGGGTAACTGCAGGTATTTTATTTGTAATACCTGGATTTGTTTCAATACTAATTCTCAGTATTCTTTACGCTGCTTACAGAGATGTTGGTATTGTCGAAGCTATATTCTTCGGTATTAAACCTGCCGTCTTAGCCATAGTTGTTGGAGCCGTCATTAAAATAGGTAAAAAGGCCATCAAAAATGAGCTCATGTTTGTTTTGGCGGCTTTGGCCTTTATAGCTATATTTTTCTTTGAGGTAGATTTTCCTTATATAATAATAGCAGCGGGATTGACAGGTTTTATTGGCGGAAAACTTTGGGAAGAAAAATTCCATGTCATTAAAGGGCATAGATTAGCTGAAGAACATAAAGACAAGGACAATAATGAAAATACATTGATTGACAGCAAAATACAACCTGTAAAGCCGTCTTTAAAAAAAACATTCAAGACTATTTTTATTTTCCTAACGCTATGGTCTTTACCACTATTGATCCTTGGACTGGTGATTGGGGTCGAAAACATTTTCTTCTCGGAAGGCTTATTTTTCAGTAAAACGGCCGTTCTAACTTTCGGAGGGGCTTATGCTGTATTAGCCTATATCGCTCAAAAAGCGGTTGAAGATTATGGCTGGTTACAATCCGGTGAAATGTTGGATGGACTGGGTATGGCCGAAACTACGCCGGGTCCGCTGATACAGGTGGTACAGTTCGTAGGCTTCATGGGGGCCTATAGATTAAGCGGCTCTCTCGATCCTCTAACAGCTGGAATTTTAGCTTCCCTGATGGTTACCTGGGTTACCTTTGTACCTTGCTTTCTATTCATTTTTACAGGCGCTCCTTATATAGAATACCTACGGGGCAATAAAAGTTTAACCACTGCACTATCAGGAATTACAGCTGCCGTAGTAGGGGTTGTACTTAATCTGGGTGTCTGGTTTGCAATCCACACCCTTTTCTCTGAGGTTAACGAAAAATATCTGTACGGAGCAAGGTGGTTGATTCCCGAATGGAGCACAGTTAATATTGGATCATTAATTATTGCTCTAATAGCCTCTTTTGTATATTTCATTTTGAAATGGGATATGTTGAAAACTATCCTGATCAGTGTTTTATCAGGTATCATCTATTTCTTCATATTTAAGGAATTAGGTTGATTATGTGCTGTAACCCTATTGTCGATAACAGCATGATAACAAAGGATATGGTACTTACGGTATGTTTAAAAGGTGTAACCGGCAATCACGACAAGGGCGGCGGTTTATGGATAAAACAATTATTATGTAGTACGGGCAAATCCACTCGAGGATAACGTGGTGTGTACAAAGTAGAAGATGGCTAACGCAGAGATTTGCCCCTTGTAGGAAAAGGAAAAACCTATGGCTTAGATGTTGCCGCTCTAGGTGATAACTGGAAGAGCCTGGAATTAATATTAAAAGTGATGATTTACCATTTATTTGAACAATAAGGAGTATTTAAAGTTAAAGATACCACCCTCACTAAAGCTGGTAAGGTGGGTTTATGGACCAAAGAAGATGCTGTAACTTACTTTGATGATTTCAGTATAAAAACATTAGATTGATTAGAAGAATTTAAATAATAAAACAAACATATTATGAAAAGTAAATACGTATTGATTTCAACAGTTTTTTTATTGCTTTCGTGCAATGGCCATGACGGTAAAAAAGAGAATGCTGACAGTTCTCGCCCATCTTCTGAAAAACAAAAGGAGATAGAACAACAGGAAGATATGGAACGGCATCCCCTGAATATTACAGCTATCCGGGAGGTTATTGGCATTAAGGGCACGGAAAACAATGGGGAATATAAAGTAGTAGTTCCCCAAAATGATCTAGAGATAATGGTTGATGGTTTTAAAATCATCCCCCCGATGGGACTAGGCAGCTGGGCAGCATTTTCTGCGATTAAAGAGGGAGCAATGGTCATGGGCGATATAGTGGTGACTGAAGATGATTTGTGGCCGGTACAACAGGAAGTAATAAGACAGGGATTGACTATTACCGCCATCCATAATCATTTTGTGAGGAATAATCCCAATGTCATGTACATGCATATTGGAGGTATGGGTGAAGAAGGAGTACTTGCAGAAAAAGTAAAAGCTTTATTCGATAAGGTTGTGGAAGTGCGTGGTGGGAATCCTGCAGCTTCCGAACCTAGTGAAGTCGAGAATACGCTGGATACTGATAGAATAGATAATATTATAGGACATTCAGGTAATCTTAACAATGGAGTTTATAAGATTACAATAGGGAGGCCAGATGTTGATCTTAGGGAGCACGGAGCTCCTGTTAGTACTTTTATGGGATTTAATACCTGGGCCAGCTGGCAGGGGACTCCAGAAAAAGCTGCTGTTGCAGGAGATTTCACCATGCTTGCCGATGAAATTGCCCCTGTTATAAAAGCCCTTGTAGAAAACGGTATTGAAGTAGTGGCAGTACATAATCACATGGTGTATGAAGAACCAAGAATATTCTTTTTACATTATTGGGGTGTGGGCCCAGCCGAGAAACTCGCCCACGGTCTGAAAACGGCTCTTAACCAGACCGGGGTGGTGAGCAAAAATGAATAATTAAATTCATTTTTAATTTAGCGAGGTATTTTAAATGAATGAGAGAGGAGACACGGGATTAATTTCCGTTACCTCTTTCCACGTAAAAATACCTACGGTTCTCGTATACTGTAATTTTTCTATTTATTCTGAATTTCCTCTAACCATTGCCAAGAGGTGGATGTCCTGTCTGGAACTTGCCGAAATAAAACTTTATGTGAGCTTTTTAATAATCCCTTGAATAAAATAGACCTATGAGTAACCCAGGCGAAATTTTCGTTATCTTTAAAAGAAAAGGATAATTATATGTCTATATACGATTACCCTTTAAAATGTTGAAATTTTCTTTAACGAAAAGGATGTTGAACTCCTATTAAATTAAAAGGTCTTAAAACCTGATTTTCCATCTGATGCCGTTCCGGAGATAACTAACAAGGGCTTTTATCAAATAAGTATCAGCCCGAAGCTTTGAATAGCGTATAATTCGTTCCTATCAGTTCGGTCACAGTTTATTATTATGGGGAAGTATTCCCCGATAGAAAGTTAACAATTACAGAAACTCACTAACATATATATAATTCCTAAATAAGTGTGTTCGTAAAACTAAGGGGGAATAGCAAGAGGGTAACACGCGAAGCGATGTTACAGATCATTAATACATTGAAATTCAATAAATTACGAATTTAAATCCTGTCATTTTTCACGTATTTTGCGACAAATGCACTCGCAACCCCCGTAAATAGGTGGTTTTTTGCGACAAATTTCACGGAAAACTGAAATTCAAACCCACTTACCACTTTTACCTCCACTTCGCAAAAGCTCCATTTCAGCAAAAGAGGTTTATTACAATTTGTCTTAGACACGAGCCAAAAAGCTTAAAATATTAAAAGAATACGATCGAAAAAGCTTTTTGACTCAAGTCCGCTAGGCGGTAACTAAAATTCACCGATCAGGTTTTCAGAATTATTTAAAAATCCTTCCTACATCACCTTACCTTTCGATGCAAAAATCAAGCTTAAAAATTAACCGGAGCGCATAAACCGCTTTGCTATTTATAGCTCCTCTATAATTTTAAAACTGAATGAAGTAGCATCAAAAGGTAATGCGATGGCGCTGGAAGAAGTAAATAAAATTGAGAATAAACCATTTCATCCTGATCTCACTATTTTTTCTTTTCGCCGGCAAAAGGAAAATGCTCCAGATGAAAAAAGTAAATTGGTTTTTGTTCTAAACTTTCCGGATTGACCAGATTCGATGCAAAATCTTTGATTTTTTTGGAGTCGGATCTTTTACTTCCTCAATAAATTAGACAGGATTCATAATCTAATTATTTGTATATTTGATTAGGTCAGAATATCAAACTGCACCAATACGTTCTATTTAAATTGTGAGTTAATCGTGAGTTCAAAAAACTAGAACTGCGTGAAACCATACAAATACTGGGGTTTTCAGCGTTTTAAAAGCGTTCTGCCACCCCGACAAAAGTCCTGTAATTCAGAAATTATGGGACTTTTTTTTGGTCAAAACTTAAACTATTTTCCGAAAATTTTCTTTTTATCAAACCTTTTCTTTTCTGCTTCGTAAATATCTGCATATTTGAAAGTTGAAATTTGTATACAATTAGTTGAATTAATCAGGTTATTAGTATATTTCGCTTGTAAAACACCTACGTGAGTAAAGAAGTTTTAGTTATTCAGGAAGATTTGATCATTCTGAAAATTTTAGAAAGAATGGTTAGCTCAAACGGATTTGAATGCCGTTCGGTTCGGTCTCTGGAAGAGTTGAATATCGAAGATCAGCAGTCAAATTTCAAGTTTATAATAACTGATATTCTTTTTGAAGGTATTGCACCGCTGGAATTCGTGAACCAGGTAAAGGAAGTTATCTTGCATGAAAACCTGCTCATTGTGACGAATATGGGGCAGGATAAAATCAAGAAAGAAATTTTTGCATTACAGGGAATTTCAGGTTTTTATGGAGTTCCTCTAGATTTAGATGAAATTGAAGCCCTAATCCAAGTTTATCTATGACAGAAAATGGCCTGCTAATAGCTATTCTTATTTTATTAGTACTACTAATAGGTGTCTGGATTTCCATTCTATATAGTTTAATTTATAGAAGAAAGAAATCACGAATTTTCAATAATATTGAAGAGACATTTTCTGAAATTGTAAGTCATTACCTGTATCCGAATAAAAATGAACCGGTAGATATCGTCCAGATCAACCGCAGACTTCAAGCTGCTGGCATCAGGCCGGGTAAAAAAAGGAATATTCAGCATTTGATTGGTTTAATGATTCGTACCCAGCGAACCATTTTGGGTGAAAACTATAGGAAGCTTCAGAAATTATACCTTTCAATTCCACCTTACCGTTCCAGTTACAAAATTAAAAAGGTGGAGCTGGTATAGTAAAGCAAAAGGAATCAGGGAAATTTACGAGATGGACCAGGCTCAATATCTTGATGAGATTTTCAAGCTTCGAAACCATAAGAATATTTACGTAAGACGTGAGGCGCAAATAGCGCTCGTTGTTTTTATGGGGTGGGAGAGTTTGCGTTTTCTGCCATATTTAAAGCGAAAGATCACCTTATGGCAACAAATAAAAATTGTTGAAAAGCTTCATTATTTGTATCCAACTCCCAATTTGAAATGGCTGCATAAAGCTTATAAGACTGATAAGGTCTATGCGAAGCAATTGCTGATGCGGATTATCAGGAAATTTGAGCTGCACCAGGAAACCGATTACATTCTCGAGATGCTCAATGATGAAAACTACGAATTGCGGGAAACGGCGATTTATTGCGTCCAGACTTTTGCTTTGCCGAACGAGAAAATGGAATATGTGAAAAAGGTTTACGAAGAAGGCCTGGATCAAAATCACCAGATTCTACTTTTAAGATACATCTACGATAATTCAGATTTTGACCTGGATTTCTACGTGAGACAATTATATAGCGAAAATGACGAGCTTAAATTAAGTGTGGCAGAGATCTTATGGAACAATGGTCACAAAGAAAAAGTACAGGAATTCTACTTACAACAATATCAAAATCAATCAATAAATGTGGGATAAGGTCGAATACATTTTTAGTGGTGACTTCGTTTTTTGGGCAACCAATTATTTCTTCTTTACCTACGGATTGTTATTAATGACCTTTTACCTTGCCGGGGTGGTGCTTGCAAGCCGCGCTATAAAAAGAACAAAACAGCGATCCATGTTTCTGCAGGTGAATGATATTGTAAGTGCGACTGATATTCCATCAGTGACCCTCGTGGCTCCGGCTTACAACGAAGGTTTGACGATTATTGAAAACGTCAAATCACTACTTTCCATTCAGTATCCTTATTATGAATTTATCCTGGTGAATGATGGGAGTAAGGATGATTCGTTGGAAAAACTGATCAAGGAATTTCAATTGGAACGCCATGATGCTACTTTTATAACCCAGCCAATTCCAACGGCTTCCGTTAAATATATCTATAAAAGTAAACTGAAGAAATACACCCATCTTACTGTAATCGACAAGAATAATGGAGGCCGGGCTGATGCGCTCAACGCAGGAATCAATTTCGCAACGTCTGAATTGGTCGTTTGTACAGATGCCGATTGCATTATCGAGCAAGACGCGCTACTCAAGATGGTTCGTCCGTATTTGGAAGAAGATGATAAGGAGATTGTAGCCTGCGGTGGAGGAATTGGTATTGCTAATGATTCTGTAGTTAAAAACGGAGTTTTAAAGGAACTTCGCCTGCCGGAAGCCCTGGTTCCAATGGTCCAGGTAGTAGAATATATTCGCGCTTTCTTATTGGGTCGTATGGCCTGGAGCGAAATAAATGGATTGATGCTGGTTTCCGGTGCTTTTGGTATGTACCCGAGAAAAAGAGTGATCGAGGTAAATGGTTTTGATGCCAGGACGGTGGGGGAAGACCTAGAGCTTTGTATACGTCTTCGTACTCATATGGAAAACCTTAAAATACCGTATAAGGTCACTTATTTACCTGAAACATTATGCTGGACAGAAGGTCCGCCAGATTATAGTGTTTTGGTAAAGCAGCGTGATCGTTGGGCGCGTGGACTTTGGGAAACAATGAAATTACATCGCAAATTATTTCTGAATCCCAAATACCGCGAAATGGGTATGCTCTATTTTCCGTATTGGTTATTTTTTGAATTTGGTGCCCCGATCGTAGAGTTTTTAGGATTGATCTGTATAATTGTATTTGCCATTTTTGGTTGGATCAATTGGCCTGTAGCGCTACTATTATTCTTTGCAGTTTATTTGCTTGGTTGTGTTTTTTCCAGCGCAGCGATTTTTATGTATGTGAAAAGTTTCGATCATTATAATAAGCCGAAACAGATAATGGAATTATTGCTGGCAGCTTACCTGGAGCCGTTTTTATATCATCCGGTACTGGTTTTCGGTCAGATGAAGGGCTATTATAAAAAACTCTTCGGAATAAAATCTGGCTGGGGTAATATGACGCGGAAAGGATTTAAAGTTTCAGAAAACTAAAAGCGGAACCGATAGCCTACACTCCCAATTAACTGACTTCCCTGTGTATTATTGTTGATATCCTCATACAGGTAGCCAACTAACAACTGGAAGATATGATTGGTATGAAAGCTTTTATTGATCCCTATATTTCCATAATAAGCTTCTAAACCAGGATTTGCCTGTACTTGAGTGAAAATAGTTCGCTCATCAGGTGAAATTCCCGTTCCTAATCTTGCAAAAAGATAATTATCTATATTTTTGAAGTAGTAGCGCACATTAGCCTGATAATTCTGAATAACTTTATTATTGCGTTCCGGGCCAATAAATGCCCTTCCGTTTAAATAAAATTTCCCAGAATACATCGTCAAACCAGCAATTCCTGTATAATAATCCTGGTCTGAAAAGTGAAGTAACCTGGCACCACCTTCAAATTCGAATTTTCGAAGAAAATTGATGAAAAGGGAGGCACTCGCGCGCATATCTGGATAAACCGTACCGTCAGAAACCCCAATATTTACAAAAGAATAGACGCGGTCGCTGAAAACGGGATAAGCCTCCAGCTCATATAAGATCCCTTCATCATAAGAACGATCGGTGTAATTAACCCTGGCAATGACTGCAGTCCTGTTGAAATTATGCTGGAATTCCGGACTGATAGTTTGCCAGTCATCTTTATTATAATCCTCGCTGAAATGTATGTATTGATAGGTAATGCCTACTTCGTTGGAAACAGTTCTTTTAAGAACATTCTGGAGAATATAACGATCATCATCATCCAATTTTTTTTCATTAAAAATAGCTAATGCCAGTGCTCGAGATTCTTTTCGCTGTTTATTTTGTAGTAAAAGCTGGGTTTTTAAAACCTTCAATTTCAGTCCCAGTTCTTTTTTGGATTCCAGGCTATTTAAAAAAGCAAGGGCATCTTGGCTGTCTTTCAAATATCGCGTGTGTCTTTCGGCTAGTTGAATAACACCGGGATAATTTTCAGCTTTTTCTAATAGATATTCAATATCCTTCGTGGCTTGTTGGTAATTTTCCAAAGCCCAGAGATCACGTACTCTTAAAACACGAATGTCGTGGTATTCAGGAGCCAATTCAAGACCACGATTGGTGTAATTTAATGATTGCTGAAAACTTTGATTTTTATATAGTTCCAGCGCTTTATAATAAATGCTGTCGGTGTTTTTTTCCTTAATTTCCTGCGAGAAAGCAGTTAGGCTAATAAATAAGAAAGCCAGAAATGTTAATTTCCTCATTGGTTCAGTTTGGGACTAATCGGTGGTGAAGATACTAATTATCTAAAATTGCTTTAAATTTAAAGATCAATTTTATACTATGAGTTCGTTGACTGCCGCTAAAATAGCAACAACCATATTATTTTTGAGTATATTCAATACGAGGTGTGCCGCGCAGAATTCTTGTTTTATCACTGAAGATGCTACCATCTCTTATAGAACTTTCGGAAAAGGCTATCCGGTTTTGATCATTAATGGTGGACCGGGGATGAGTAGTGAAGGCTTTATAGCTTTAGCTGAAACACTTTCAGAAAATAATACGACCATTATCTATGATCAAAGAGGAACAGGAAATTCTTCTGTTGAAAAGGTTGATCGTACGACCATTTCACTGGATAAAATGGTGGAAGACGTGGAAAGGCTGCGGAAAGAACTACAATGTGAAAACTGGATAATCCTGGGGCATTCTTTTGGCGGGATGCTGGCCTATGCTTACACCGCAAAATATCCGGAAAGAGTGACGGCCATGATCCAGTCGCACTCTGGCGGAATGAACCTGCATTTATTAAGTCGTATAGATATTACTTCTAGGTTGACCCAGATGCAGCGAGATTCGCTGAATTTTTATTCAGCAAAAATTAGTCAGGGAGACACTACTCACGCCACAGCTTTTAAAAGAGGAACGTTTCTCGCTCCAGCTTATGTTTATCAGGAAAAGTATATTCCACAGATCGCAGAAAGACTTACACAGGGGAATTCCAGGATCAATTCTCTGGTTTGGGAGGATATGCGAGAGAACCAGTTTGATACTAGATCAAAAATGGAAAAATTTAAAAAACCAGTTTTGATTCTACAGGGAAAAAACGAAATTGCCCCTATTGCGGTTGCTGAAAAAGCACATGAAATTTTACCAAATTCCAAATTGGTTCTTATGGATCGATGCGGGCATTACGGCTGGCTTGATAGGCCGGATATTTATTTAAAGGAAGTACAGAAATTTTTAAAAAAACATTCGATTTGAAAAAATTTGATATAAAGAATTTACAAGGAAAAGCCGAATTGTACAATGGAATGGAAATACCGGTCCTAGGGCTTGGAGTTTATAAAGCCAAAAGCGGGGACGAAGTCTATAATGCCGTACGCCATGCATTAGACAGCGGTTACCGGCATATTGATACGGCGCGTTTTTATGGAAATGAAAAAGGAGTTGGAAAAGCTATAAGAGAAAGCGGAATTCCAAGAGAAGAAATTACGGTAACCACAAAACTTTGGATTGATGATCAAGGGTCAAAGACCACTGAAGCATTTAATAAATCCTTTGACGATCTGAACCTTGGGTATATTGATCTCTATCTTATTCATTGGCCAGTTCCCGAAAAGTATCTTGAGAGCTGGAAAATTCTTCAGGAAATCTATAATAACGGAATGGCGAAAGCCATTGGCGCCTGCAATTGCATGATTCACCATTTAGAGTCGCTGGAGCAGGAGGGAGGAATGAAGCCTATGCTTCTACAGAATGAATTTCATCCTAGGTTAGTCCAGCAAGATATCATCGATTATTGCCATAAAAATGACATTGTATATCAGGGCTGGTCACCATTGATGCGCGGAGAATTACTTGATAACAAAAAGTTTCAGGACATTGCTGAAAAATATGGGAAAAGTACAGCGCAGGTAATTATTCGGTGGGATCTGCAAAAAGGAGTGACTACAATCCCAAAAAGCGTTACCCCCGCAAGAATTGAAGAAAATGCGCAGGTATTCGATTTTGAACTGACTAGTGAAGAAATGAATAGTATGAATTCGCTTGATGAGGAAAAAAGAACAGGTGCTCATCCAGACCATTTCATGGAACATTTTTCTTAAAATTCTTCGGAGATCTTTCTTTGAATTTAATCAGAAAGCTGTTTAATTTGCAGTTCTCAAAACGGGATGTGGCGCAGTCTGGTAGCGTATACGCCTGGGGGGCGTGGGGTCGCAGGTTCAAATCCTGTCATCCCGACTGAAAGGGTGTCAAATGACATCAAAAAATAGCTAATCTTATGAAAATTAGATATTTACATTTTTTCTAAATTCATAAGATTAGCTTTAAAATCACCCAAAAAGTGACCTAATCGGTTACCTATTCGGTTAC
>CAXPUM010000104.1:0-16909 GCA_964220295.1 Flavobacteriaceae bacterium
AATTTTTGTTCATAATGTTCATTTTATTCACGAGCTGGTTCATACCTTGCCGAGTATTTTAGGTGAATTTTTAGTGGGACTCGTCGTCGGAGCGGTGATCTTACCGGTTGTTATGCTGCTGAAAAAAGTATGGAAATCCATTAGAGGCGATAAATCAGAAGTTGCTTCCGAATAAGTTATTCTGGTTAAATTCATTTTTAAATAATAACTCATTTTTCCGTTTCCTTCGGAAAAGGGATCAATCTCCACCGTTAAAGATTTTCGAAATAGCCTGTCGAAAAGGATCGCTTATACTACCTTAATTGAAAAATTGAGTTATGCAAAAACCTAATGAAAGGCTGAAAGGTCAAACCGCAATCGTGACTGGCGGTAGCACAGGAATTGGTGCCGCTGTAGCCATGGCCCTTGGGAAAGATGGGGCCAACGTAATTGTGAATTATTTATCCCATCAGGAAGAAGCTGAAAAAATTGTAAAAGAGATCAATGAAAATTCTATCTGCGGTGAGGCTATCGCCATGATGGCTGATGTCAGCAAAGAAAAGGATGTGATCAATATCTTTCAGGAAGGTATTGCGAAATTCGGTACGATCGATATTTGCGTGGCTAATGCCGGTTTGCAACAGGACGCTGCCTTACATGAAATGAGTTTAGACCAGTGGCAAAAAGTGATAGATGTGAATCTAACCGGGCAGTTTCTGGTAGTGCGCGAGGCGATCAAGGAGTTTATGAGAAGGGGAATGCGAAAAGATGTTTCAAAATCATTAGGCAAGATTATTCATATGAGTTCTGTACACCAGATCATTCCCTGGGCTGGCCATGCAAATTATGCAGCTTCAAAAGGAGCGATCGCGATGTTGATGGAAAGTATCTGCCAGGAATATGCTCCAATGAAGATCAGGTGTAACAGCATTGCGCCGGGTGCGATTAAAACATCTATTAATGAAGATGCCTGGAAGACAGAGGAAGCTTTAGAGAAGCTAAATAAACTTATTCCTTATAAAAGAATTGGGGTTCCAGAAGATATTGGGAGTGTGGCTGCCTGGCTTGCTTCAGATGAATCAGAATATATTAATGGGACAACCATCTATGTGGATGGGGGCATGACCTGTTACCCTGGATTTACCACTAACGGATAATTTTTTAGGCAGATAAAAAGCTGTTCAGCATACTTTCAGACTCATGAGAATAAGAACTCGATTCTGAAAGAGAGATCCTTTCCAGGTTTTTGGACGTATTGATATAGCGGCTAACAATTCGTTCCGCGTATTCGGAACATTTCTGCGGAATTAGAAAATTTCTGAAATCTTCCGGCTGACTTACTTCTTCCGAAGAATCTATAAATCCGTAACCAGCATATTTTCCGCGATTCAGATAAATAAAAGATTTTTCGGTTGCCGTTCGGCCTTTTTCAACTAATAAACAGGAATCTTCGAACTGGCCGATGTAATCCAGCGCTTTTGCTACTCGCTCATTATATTCGTCAACCTCAATGGCATTTTTACAGGCACCGCTGCACTTCCTGATCTTATAATGATCACAGGATTCTACTCCGGTTTGGAGTCCGCAATATTTCGGGCATAAATGGAACTCTTCACAGATATACTCTAAAAATTTGATTGCTTCGTCACGCGTATAGAATTTCATCCAGCTAACCGGCGCGATCTTATTTTTATGCAATGCGAACTGTTCAATACCTTTTTGATTGTGGTAGGAAGTAAGCGTGTATGGCCTGTTTACTTTTTTTTGTGCCTTATTATAAAGCGGATAATATTTCAGGATGAGTTCAGATTCTCGTAATAAAGCAAGCACCTCACTACCTGTTAATTCGTAATCGATACTGTAAGTAGCCTGCATCAACTTGTATTTTCGGTTCGATCGTTCCTGAAAATGCGATTTGATCCTGCTTTTGATGTTTTTTGCTTTTCCGATATACAACGGAATTCCATCCTTGTCCTTGAAAAAATAGACCCCGGTTGAAGTGGGCAGTTTTTCAAAATCGGCTTTTTTGAAATTAGGAGGTAAATATGATGCCGCCGTTCGCTGGTTCAAAAAATGATTGATCACCTCGTAATCTGGATCGAGGGCCAGGCAGCGTTGAAATAATGTAACAGTGGCTTCACAATCCCCGCCAGCACGATGACGGTCATAATGAGGAATATTGATTGATGTACAAATATTTCCCAGGCTGTAAGAGAACAAGCCGGGAATCAGTTTTTTAGTTAGTCTGACCGTGCAAATTCTTTTTCGCTTAAAATCACGACCAATAGTTGAGAATTCCGAGCGAATGATGTTATAGTCAAAATTGACATTATGGGCTACGAAAATGCAGTCCTTTGTTACCTTTTCAATTTGATCGGCAATTTCTGAAAACTGAGGTGCGCTGCTCACCATATCATCATTAATGCCGGTCAGACTTTCAATATATAGCGGAATAGACTGGCTGGGATTTACAAGCGAAGAAAATTCATCGATCAATTCTCCATTCTGAACCACCATGATGCAGATCTCGGTAATTTTATTACCATGAATGCCGCTACCGGTAGTTTCAATATCTGTTATAGCGAACCTAACATCCTTCATGCCCGCAAAGTAATTCAAAATTGGAAAATATCCAATACTTTGGAAATATTCCTTTTTTAAATTGAAATTATTTTCCGCCGCTGATCATGATGTGAGCACGATGTGTTCCGGGATCCATAATCCAGGGCATGCCTGGTGCTTCCGGTTTTGTAGGCAACCCGGTAGACTCTGATGTAGCATAAGGGATATAAACCACGTAACGGAATTTTCCGTCCTTCAGTTCACCGGTTTCTTTATCGTAATTTTCTTCGGA
Organism: Flavobacteriaceae bacterium; assembly: GCA_964220295.1. Classification (GTDB taxonomy): domain Bacteria; phylum Bacteroidota; class Bacteroidia; order Flavobacteriales; family Flavobacteriaceae; genus Christiangramia. The sequence goes on from CAXPUM010000104.1 coordinate 2,834, forward strand.
ACCTGAAAACACATAGAGTGTACTGGGAGAATCAGGCATTTTCAATTGACCAGAATCGGCTTCTTCAGCCCTGATCTTTCTTTTTTCAATTTCCGATTTTCCTTCAGCTTTTAGTTCACGACCACGAGCCATAAAAGGTTCCAGCTTATCTGAATAACAGGCAACCTGTATTCCGTCGAAGTTTGGATCATCGGCAATACAGATCATATTGTTAGTCCCTTCCCGAAGCACAACCATTTCTCCAGCTTCATTATAACCATAAACTTTAGCGCCATCTCGACTTTCTTCAGGAGCTGCTAGAACGGCCGTTTTTATCTGTATTTCCTTCGGAAGAATTTCAGCCTGTGCATAAATAGCGAAGTTGAAAAATAGAGCGAATAATAACGTGAACTTTCTCATAATCTAGTTTTTGGCATCTCGTTAATTTGAGATACAATTAAATATAAGAAATTGAAAATTAAGGCTTAAGATTTAAACAGAAATAACTATTGAGAAGCAGTTTTTCTGAATTTACCTTTTAAAAGCGCGGTGAGTAATAAACCAATACCAAGTCCTTCAACAGCACCCATTACAAAATCTAAGGAATCTGGATCAGTTGCTAATCTATTGATTATAAGACCTAGTGCTATGAGAAAGAATCCTGCAGCAATAAGGATCAGTGTTTTTTGTCGTGTTAAATTGGACATCTTAAAAAGTTGAATTTCCCCTAAAGATATAAATTTTCATATTAGCCGTGAAATGGAGTAATTCCTCTTTTCAGGAAAAGATTTATTAGTTCAGCATTATAAATAAAATAAAAAGAGGAAGATTACTCATCTTCCTTTTTGTTCTTTTTTGAGCCCTTATCCTTTTTCGACGACATAATATCTTTATCGAAATGCACACCATCACCATGCATATCACCAAGTTGTTTGTTTTTTTGCCTTCCGGTTTTTCGATCGTGATCTTTCATAAAATTCGTTTTAATTCAAATTAATAATATTCAATAGTATAAAGCCGGAATACCGGAAAGTATAGGATTTGTTTAACCTTTGTTCATATTCAACAGATCAATACTATTTAATTTTTACATTACAATCTTTTCAAATTCGCTTCAAAAAATCTAAGATTTGGATAGTGAAAAATAGCTATAAAAATCTTTCCATTTACTTTAAATGCAGCGTAATTTCTTGGGAAGTTGAAATAATGGTAATACCTGTTATTGAGAGGTTGAATAGACTCCCAGGAGTTGGCATCTAAATTGTATTTATAAGCAAAATTAGAAGGAGTTCCATTTACTGGATCAGCAAAATAGGCATAGCCGGTTTGGTCATGTATAAAGAAGGCTTTACCAAATTCAGCGCTGTTATTGGAATTTAAATTTTCCCATTCGTCTGATATTGATGAATACTTAAATAAGCTCTTTCCATTACTTGTATTCAAACCGTAAGAAATAAAAGTATCGTCCTCATTTTGAAACATTACATCTCCAGATCTACTGTACCTTTTGGTCTGGCTTTTTCTTTGATTCCAGGAATTTGTATTGAAATCATAAGCCCATAGTTCAGTTAATTCATCGTAAGTCGTATTTGTATGGTTAGCATTTTCTACCCAGCCTCCGGTAACGAAAAGTTGATCACTGGAAATAAAAACCACGGGACGATTACTTTGAATTGCTGGATAATCTTTTAGAGAAGTGAATGATTGGGAATCTAGGGATAATTCGTAAAAATTCGAATCTTTGGAATTGAATAATATGTAAATCTTTCCTGACTTTTCATCCTGAGCCACTTGAAAAGGATAGTCTGCCAGATGAGTCTCAGGTAATGGTATTTCAAAATGATTGAACGTGAGATTATTTGGATCAAATTCTAACAGGCTGAAATTATAATCACCGTAATTTTTCTGGATAAGATATAATTTGCCATTCTTAGTGAAATGTTGATCAGTATTTCCATAAAATTCGTATTCTGTTTCAGCTTTAAATAACCAAGGATCTGTAAATGCGATTTGTTCATCTGGCGTAATGGAATAATCCATTATTTCGTACACAATATCTGGTTGATCGTCTTTGTAAGGCCCCAATGGTGAAAGCACTTTAATTTGATTTTTTGCAGCGGAGATAATTTGTGCCTCAAGGCCATCAAATGTCACTTTAGCACCGTCTATTAAAGGGCTGAAGTACGTACCGCTAATTACAATCGTATCATAGGTTCGAAAATTACCTTCTAATTTTTCAATGATCGGTTTTTCAAACTTTCCAAGAAAATTTACTGGCACTTCTTGTTTTTGAGCAAAGAGTGATGGTTGAAGATCAGATTTACTGGAACTTAAAGGGAGGATGAAACTTATGGAGTCTCTTGCAGTTGCTAGTATTTGCAACGGCTTACCATCAAGTAGAATTTTTGTCCTGCTAATTTCTGTATCAAAATGATTTCCATACAAGCTAATGGTGTCTCCCAAAGCGAAAGTATTTTGTGATGCACTTTCAATTTCTGGAGTAAAAAGATTAAAGTTGCTGAACGTAGCCTCTTTTTGTTCCTTAACAACGCGTATCACAGGTGAAGGGCCTTCAAAATCTGTAGGAACGATACTTTTAATAAGCGAATCATTATACTCCACTACTTGGGCCTGAGCCTGGTCAAAATAAACTTTCAAAGAATTAAGTGTAGGATCTCCAAAAAACTGGCCCTTTATCACGGCAGTATCTTTAAGATGGGAGCGGTCTACGGATGAAATTTCAGGAGATTTTCCACCTAAAGAAACAAAGGATTTCTCTTCACTTTCTATTATTTGGCCATTTTGCTTCTTTACGTAAGCTCTAACGAAATATTGATGGTTATAGACTATTCCACTATTCATTACAGCTGAAAAAGAATTTTCTGCTTCAGCGGTCAAATGCAGGGCATTAGCAGCTGAAAAGTTTGCTACAGGTGCCACATAAAAACCAGCGCTTGTTATTTGGTTATCCTCATAGTTTCCTTTGAGATTGACTCCGCCATCATTTATTACTTCGATGGTTAAAACTACTTCGAGATCTTTCTCTTCGCCTTTTATATTATTTTCTTCTTTTGAACAGGAAATGCCTATTACTACCAGAATCAATATTAGAAACTTTGAAATTTTCATTTATTTGAGTTTTGAAAGTTCGGTTTTTAAGATGAAGATGTCGTTTTGCTGTGGAGACTCTTCATAGCCATAATCATTATAGTATCCTATGAGATACGCAAAATCTCCAATTACAAAACCAGACTCTGCAGTGAACCGATATTTACCAATTGCCAGATCTGAGCGATTGTTCCATGCATCATTAGATTTTGAATATTCCCAGAATTCATTATCATATTGATGATAATAGAATGCTTTCTCTGATGTTTTAAAATAAGCCTGGCTCGAAATTGGGTTAGGAATACTCTTCATTTCTTCAAAACCGCTGGATGTAAATTTCCAAAAATCGTATTGCCGGTCTCCACCATTTCCAGTATATAATTCATTATTCCACTTAAAATTTGTTTTTCGACTGTTATATGCAAATTCAGATTCTGCAGGCATTTTTGAATGCAAGGTCCAGCTGTCTTCATCAACATTGTATTCATACATATTCCAGTGCGCCATATTAGATGTAGACCCAGTATGTCCTAGACCCATATAAAATTTTCCGCCTAAGACTGCTGCAGTAGCCTCATTGATATTTTCTCCTGGAAAATCCTGTAGCGCTTTAATTTCTCCGGTAGAATAATTGAAATTGAAAAAATTATCATCGCTCCGGCTTAGATAAACAAAAACATTGCTGCCTGATCCATTAGGGAAAATTTGGAAATCTCTACCTTCATAATTTTCAAATTCCAGGGGTATTTCAGCTAATTCATTGAGCTCCTTTGTTACGGGATTGTATTCGATAATCCTGTTATTCAGAAAATTGTCTGAGTTTCCGCGCATGAAAGAATTTATGTAGAATAAATTTCCAACTTGAAAACTAGATGGGGCTATGTTGCCTGCATATGGTGAATTAGTTATTTCTTCCTTATCTATTACATCACTTAGATACCAGATATCTTCTAAGTATAACGCTGGATCTATTGAAGTTTCTTCCGAATAAATCTTTAGATTCAGATCATTGATTTGTCGATCTTCGTAAGGCCCCATTGGCACTTTAATCCAAAGAGAGTCTTTACTGGCCTCAATGATCTGAGTCCTGTTTCCATCTAAATAGACTTTATTAAGATCTCTGATATTGATAAAATATTTTCCATAAACCACGATGGTGTCACCAACTTTTACGGTTTCTTTATCTACACCCTCAATTTCTGGAGGCGCTATTTTCAATTTGCCATCTAGCCGTACTTCTTGTAATTGAGCCTGAACTAGTAAGTCATTTACATAAGATTCAAGATGGAAAAAGCGCATATCAAAAACAATAGAATCTTTAGATTGAAATTCGACCTCAATCATTTCATTATTTATAAATACGATATCTCTTGTTTTGTTCGGGACATTTGTTAGGTGACTACCATAGATGGTAACTTTATCATTGAAACCAATATTTGTAGAAATAGAATCTACTTCAGGTTTGTATAATTGAAAAGGATTCTCGAAAACTTTAGTTTCAGCTTCTTCATCGTTTAAAATCACTTTAAAATTAAATGGATTAAAACCGCTATAGGGTACCTCAAACTTTATAACGCTATCGTTACTTAATATCACTTTTAACGGTCTATCATTAAGTTTTAAGTCAAAATTTCTTGTAAAATTTTCACCCTTAATTTCAATAGTATCTCCAAGATCTACTTGGAGGGGATAGAATTCTGAAATTTCGATTGGAGGATTCGACTCGCCTTTTTCTGGAGATGAAGGTTCGGAATCATCTTCTTTGGAACAACTTATCAGTATGCCTGAAAAAATAAAGAAAGTAAATAGCTTAATTAATATTTTCATTTTCAACTTATTAAAGATTAATGATTTCAAAAATGAACCTGGAATTATATGATCTGGAACTCCTTCCAATTATTATAATTTGCTGGTTTATTCTGAAAATAAATTGTGGATAACTCTCGGTTTTTATGAAGCCTTGCTGTGAAAAATCGTTCAAATCATACTTCTGGATGCTTCTTTCATTACTACACCCGGCGTATATGATATTTTCGTCTTCATTAAAACCAAAACTTGAAAATTCAAGATACCCCTGAGGCAATCTGCTCTGATAGATCATATCAATATCATATATAGCGCCTTTTCGACCAGTAATGAAATAATTAGTATCAGGAAAAAAATTGAAAATGTTGGCATCAAGATCAAAATCTCCATGATAAATGTCATCTCGGTGTTCTAAAAGCATTCCGTCATTGTCAAAACGATAGAAGTCCTGGTCTACAGGAGCAATACTTAAAGAAATTTCTAGAATATCTGTGGCTGTATTTGGAACTTTTCGAATGCGTGTTAATTCAAAATCTCCAGTTTCTTCAATGATTTCTCCAGATTGACGATCATAAATTTTAAGCGGTTTTTGCGTCCAGGCATCGGTAGAAACGAAAAGTTTGTTAAGACTATAGACTATACTGGAAGAGGCTCTTCCTGTATCAATTCTGTCAAGGAGCTCAAATGTATTAGCGTCGTAAATATAGATCCAGCCATCATTTCGAGGTACATACAATTCTTCTTTACCATTATACTTATGAATATCAGCGTAGCCAATTCGACTTTCGATACTTAGAGTCTTTATGATCTCCTGCTTTTGATAATCTAGTATTGAAATAAAACCATTGCGATCAATTAGGAAAAAACGATTTTTTTCAAATTGCGGTATTACCTGATCTATTTGTCCGTTTAAAGCCAATATTTCAGGTCTTCCATAGATTTCAGTATTGCTTTCTATAGAAGCACTATTTTGGTTCAAATGGCCAACAATTTTATAACTCACTTGGGGATCAAAAGGTACATCAGTATCAATATAATCTGTTTTCTGATTATTTGAAACGATTGTTAAACTCTCAAAAGAATCTGGCTGTTTCGATTCTGAGCGTAAAACTTCATACGATTCAAATTCGGGATCTTTTAAGATACTCCAGTTTAAAATGATGTGCTCATTTTCTTTTCTTAGAGTATTAAGAATAATTTCGTCAGTAAGTTCTTTTGTTTCCGGTGGATTCTCTATAGAACAGGAGACAACAACAAATACCACAAGTAGTGATACTAATTTGATGATTTTCATAAAAAGGAAAGCTGGTTTATTTTATTAGGCATGGGGGCCAAAAATAGTTTTAATAATTCTTTTAACAAAAAATTAATAAAAATTTTTAATGGTACCTTGGCTTGGAGTGAAGCGGGTTAAGGTTTTGAATCATTTATTTTCATTACAAATTCTAAAAATCCAGCGATTGAGATATTAAAATTGGAACATAACGCTTAGGTTTATGATCCTTTAAATTTGTCATATTAAATCTTAATCTTTCTATTCTATTTTACATGGTTTAAATGGACAGATTGCTGCATCACTATAAAAGTCATGATAAAAAATAAGTTAGAAGTAATAGCTGAGCGATTTAAATATTGGTCTTAAAATCTATATTTTTTCTCTAAAGCAAATTGCAGCAGCTCCCTAGCAACTTGCAAGTCTAATTTTCGAACCATAGTTTTGCGATGTGTTTCGATCGTGATCTTTTATAAAAACGTTTTTCCTTCAAAATAAGCATAATGAAAGAGGTGAAATGAAACGACCAGAAAGTATAGGATTTGTTTAACCTTTGTTAAGTCATGGGGATGTTTGGATTTCTTCTATTTTGGAAATATAACCAGATGATAAAAAGGATCAGAAGTTTAAAAGTGCCAATGAGTTCAATGACGCGGTCAATAGCAGAATGAATGAAAATTTTAAATTTCTTATTTTAGTTTTCAATTAAAATGATCTTTAATGACGTTAAAGGAAATTGCTGAAATGGCTGAAGTATCGCAGGGTACTGTAGATCGGGTCTTGCACAATCGTGGAAAAGTTTCAAAAAAGACCAAAGAGAGAATTTTAAAGATTCTGAAAGAGGTTGATTATCAGCCAAATATGTATGCTAGAGGCCTTGTGTTAAATAAGACCATTACAATCGCCGCAATTATTCCGAAATACGACAAAGGAGAATACTGGGAAATTCCCGCTTTAGGAATTGATAAAGCAATTAAGGATTTTAGCCATTTTGGAATACGCATCAATAAATTTTCATTCGACCAAAATGATATTGAATCTTTTAGTTCTAGTGCTAAAAGCCTTTTGGAATCAAAACCCGATGGAGTGATCATAGCTCCGGTTATTAATTTTGAGGCGGTAAAATTATGTGCCAGACTGAGAAACCAAGAAATTCCATTTGCTTTAATCGATTCAGATATTAAAAATTCCGGAGCCAGGAGTTTTATAGGGCAGGATGCCATTCAAAGCGGCCGTCTAGCTTCAAAACTTTTAAGTACATCGGTAAATGGTAGAGGAAAGATTGCCATCGTATCCATTAAGAACAATGAGAATCATAACGATACTTTACGAAAAAGAATTGAAGGATTTAAAAGTTTTCTATTAGAAAGTGATTTCTTGGAAAATGTGCATTTGGAAGAAGTGATCATTGACCAACGGAATTCAAGTTGGCAGCAACAACTGGAAAATTATCTTCTTTCAAAGAAACCAAACGGTATTTATGTGCCGAGTTCGAAGGTTCACTTCGTTGCCGAAATTTTGCAATCAAATCGATTTAAAACGAAACTGGTCGGCAATGATTTAATTGAACATAATCTTCCTTTTATAGAATCGGGGATAATAGAATATGTTATAGGTCAGCGTCCCGAAACTCAAGGCTATCTTTCTGTTGAAAATTTGTATAAAGTTTTAGTAACTAAACAATCTATTGAAGAAAAAAATTACTTGCCTTTAGATATCATTACCAAAGAAAATTTACAATATTATAATAACCGTTCGTAGTAATGTTGAAAGGGTTATAAAATATCCTAATTTGTGTGTACGTACACATTTAATGTTAATTTTTTTTCATTTAAGATTTTCCTAACATATATTAGAATCAGAAAGACTTTTTCTAAAACGATTTAGTCATGGCCTATATATTTTTAGAAATGTTAAGAACACCGGATATCCAGATTGTATATCAGCAAAATTAGCTGTTTACTAACTCAATCATTTAGCTGAAAGCGAAAAGCTGTTTTTCTGGGTACTGGGTTTTTTAAGCCGCATTTACCTTTTAATGCTTCTAAAAATTAATGGGATTTATATAGGAGTTTGAAATTCATTTAATTGAATCTCCCAATATTCCTGAAAATCTCAATTTGGCTAGTTCGCATGACAGCATAAAATAGTCAGTAGTATTGATGTATATCTTACTTTAATGGACTTATGTAGAGTTAAAATGCCCTATAAAACTCTCGGCAGGAGTATGGTCAAACTTATGAGGGGAAATAAAAAAGCGAGCAAAAACTGGGAAGAGGCTGCATATAGTTATTTTAAAAATGGAATGACAGTTAGAACTCCACAATATCGTTATACCAAATATTTCAGAGAAGAAATGCCTGAAGTAGAATTGTATGATCACGCTTTAGATCCTTATGAAAATAATAATGTAGCAAAGAAGCATCCTAAGCTTATTAAGAAAATGGATATAATTTTAGAGAATATGAATACTGGAATTTATGAAAATAAACATTAGATAATTTATGAAATCTTATTTTAAAATATCGATAGCGATCGCTGTCAGTGTACCTTTATTAGTGGGTTGCGATCAGAAAACTGAAAAAGATGGACCTGGTCAAGCTATGTTTGACGGGAAAGATCTTACTGGCTGGAATCAGAAAAATGGAAAGGCGACCTACGAGGTACAGGATGGGATGGTGGTAGGAACTACGGTTTCCGATTCTCCGAATTCATTTCTGGCAACAGATAAAACTTACGGTGATTTTATAATGGAGCTTGATTTGAAGGCCGATCCAAGTATGAATTCTGGGATCCAAATTCGAAGCGAAAGCACCCCTGATTATCAGGATAATCGGGTACATGGTTATCAAATTGAAATAGACCCATCAGATCGCGCCTGGAGTGGAGGAATCTACGACGAAGCCAGAAGGGGTTGGTTGTATCCTTTATCTCTAAATCCTTCAGCTAAAAGCGCCTATAAAAAGAATGACTGGAATCATTATCGCATTGAAGCAATTGGGGATACCATCCAAACCTGGGTCAATGGTGTTCCGGCTGCTAATCTAGTTGACGATAAGACCAGTGAAGGTTTCATTGCTTTACAGGTACATGCGATAGGCAAGGACGATGAGCCAGGCAAACAGATTATGTGGAAAAACTTAAGAATCATTACTGATAGTCTGGACCAGTATAATATGAAAAACGATGCTCCCGTATTTAATACCATGAACCAGATCACAGAGGCTGAAAAAGAGGATGGATGGAAGCTTCTATGGGACGGTAAAACTACAGAAGGCTGGCGTGGAGCAAAGCTGGATTCTTTTCCAGATAAGGGCTGGGTCATCCATGATGGTGTGCTTACCGTTAAATCTACCGGTGGAGCTGAGTCTGCTGCCGGAGGTGATATTGTGACTACTGAAAATTATTCCAATTTTGAATTGAAGGTTGATTTCAAATTAACGAAAGGAGCGAACAGTGGTATTAAATATTATGTTGATCCAGATCTTAATAAAGGAAAAGGCTCTGCCATTGGTCTTGAATATCAAATTTTAGATGATGATAATCATCCAGATGCAAAATTGGGGAACCATGAAGGAAGCCGAACTGTTGCTTCATTATACGACTTAATCAAGGCAGATCCAAAAAAGCCAATTCATAAGATAGGAGAATGGAATACGGCTCGTATAGTGGCTAACAACAATCATATTGAACACTGGCTCAATGGGGTCAAGGTTCTTGAATATGAACGTAAAAGCCCTGAATACCGCAAACTGGTTTCGGAAAGTAAATATGAAAAATGGCCAAACTTTGGTGAATGGGATGAAGGCCCGATTTTATTACAGGATCATGGTGACCGCGTTTCTTTTAAAAATATAAAAATCAAGCAACTTTAAAATAGTAGTAATGACTTCAAGAAGAGATTTTATAACAAAAGCCGCATTGGGTGGAGCTGCGGTAACACTAGGAAGTTCCGCAATGGCAATGTCGGCAAAAAATTATAGAAATATTATTGGCGCCAATGACCGAATAAATATTGGAATTGCTGGATTAGGAAGAAGATGGGGTGGCTATATAGAGCCCATTTTGAAAAAAGAAGCTAACGTCAAGTTGCTTTATCTATGTGATGTGATGCCAAGTCAAAGGGAAAAGGCACTTCAGAATTTTTCAGAAAAGGCCGGTTATAAACCTGAGCTTATCAACAATATGGATAAGATTCTGAATGATAAAAATATAGACGTCTTTGTTAATTCAACTCCAGATCATTGGCATACACCAGGTTCCATTAAGGCTATGAAAGCTGGAAAACATGTATATGTAGAAAAGCCATGCAGCCATAATATGTGGGAAAATGAGCTGATTGTGGAAGCGGCAAAAAAATATGATAAAGTCGTGCAGATGGGAAACCAACAGCGATCTTCTAATCTAACCCAGGAAATCATCAAACAAATTCACAACGGAGTAATAGGAAAACCTTACAAGGCCCTCGCTTTTTATACGAATAGCAGGGGGGAAGTCCCTCAGCAGAAAAAAGCAACGCCGCCCGGAGGATTAGACTGGGATTTATTTCAGGGTCCAGCGCCCAGAAGAGAATATACCGATAATACCTGGGATTACAACTGGCACTGGTATGGCTGGGATTATGGTACGGCAGAAGCTGGAAATAATGCCACTCACGAGCTGGATATTGCCAGGTGGGCGCTGGGTGTACAGTACCCACAGCATACTGAGGTATGGGCAGATAAATTACAGTTTGAGAATGATGGATGGGAAATGTATGACACCATGATGGCTACTTTCAAATTTCCGGAGGGAAAAATTATCCAATGGGATGGAAAAAGTCGTAATGGCTATGATACCTACGGCGCTGGTCGAGGAACCATAATTTATGGTAGTGAAGGCTCTGTATTTGTAGACCGCGGTGGATATAGATTGTATGACCGATCAGGAAAACTGGTAAAAGATTCGTCTTCTGCAACTGAAGAAGCCGGTACGGCTTTGGGCGGCGGCGGCGATCTTACTACGGCTCACATGATGAACTTTTTCGATGCCGTACGTGGTAAAGCTGAGCTGACAGCTCCAATAGATGATGCCACTGTGAGTATGGCCATGGTTCATTATGCAAACCTTGCCTACAGAATCGGGCAGGATTTCGAAGTGGATGAAAAAACAGGAAGAATTTATAACAGAGACGCCATGCGTTTATGGGAAAGAGAATATGAAAATGGATGGAAACCTGAGTTATAATTTATGAATAGAAGAGATTTTGTTTTCAAAAGCAGTATGGCGGGAGTGGCTTTGGCCAGTACCGGCCCATTGCTTGGAAATATTTTAAATACAAACGAAACCATATCGGTTGGAGTAATAGGTACTGGTGATCGGGGAGGCGGTATCATATCACTTATCAACCAGATACCAAATATGAAAGTTATCGCTTGTTGCGATATTCTTGCATTTCGACTCGAAAAAGGACTTCAACGTGCAGGAATTAAAAGAGGATACGAAGATTACCGGAAAATGCTGGACGATAAGGATATCGATGCCGTGGTGGTTGCAACACCATTCAGTACACATTCTGAAATTGAACAGGATGCGATAGCTGCCGGGAAGCATGTGTATGGAGAAAAGACCCTTGCAAAAGGATATGAGGGTATTCAGAATTTGCTCAAAGCAAAGAATCCGGATCTGATTTTCCAGACCGGGCACCAATACCACAGTTCCAGGTTGTATACTCATGTGGTAGATATGATCAACGATGGGAAAATAGGAAAGATCACGGCATTTGAATGCCAGTGGAATCGGAATGGTGACTGGAGAAGACCGGTTCCTAATCCGAAATATGAAAAATTGATTAACTGGCGCATGTATAAAGAATATTCCGGTGGTCTTACTGCTGAATTATGCTCGCATCAAATTGATTTCGTCAATTGGGTCACCGGGAATGTGCCTAAACAGGTTTTTGGTACCGGCGGTATAAATTACTGGAAGGATGGCCGGGAAACCTATGATAACATTCATCATATATATGATTATCCAGAGGGCATCCGAGCGAAATTTACCTGCTTAACTTCCAATGCCATGGGAGATTATGAAATTAAGGTCATGGGAGACAAAGGTACCCTGATTCTTGATTATGATAAAGCCTGGTTCTTTCCGGAAGGTAAAGAAAATAAGGTGGTCGGTGAGGTAGATGGTGTTTCTGGCGCCACGGTAACCTGGGATAAAGGAAAAGGAATTCCTATTAAAATAGAGCATCAGGATTCCACAAAACAGGCGCTAACCGATTTTAGAGATGCTATTAAATCTAATACAGAACCAAGAAGTAATATGAAGACTGGAGCGAAAGCTGCGGTTTCTGTACAAATGGCCTTAGATTCAATGTATAACAATAAAATTGTTGAATGGAATCAATCATTTGATAAATGGTTGAAGGCATAAATTGATCAGATTCAGAAGGATGAAAGACCAAAATTTTATAACTGAAAACTTTTTACTAAATAATAAATATGCCGAGGAGCTCTACCATCAGTATGCGGAAAAACAGCCAATAATAGATTATCATAATCACCTTTCTCCAAAACTGATTGCTGAAAATAAGCCTTTTGCGAACCTTACCGAAGCATGGATAGATGGAGATCATTACAAATGGCGAGCTATGCGAGCCTTGAAAGTGGAAGAAAAATATCTCACCGGTGACGCTAGCCCAAAGGAAAAATTTATTGCCTTTGCTAAAACAGTGCCTTTTACCGTTCGTAATCCGCTATATCACTGGACGCATTTGGAATTAAAGCGTTATTTTGATGTAGATGTGCTTCTTAATGGAGAAAATGCTGCCGAAATTTATGAAGAAGCTTCGGCTAAACTAAAAAAACCCGAATTTCATCCTGTTGGTCTGTTAGATAAATTTAAGGTGAAATTTGTGTGTACTACCGAAGATCCTACTGATGATTTATCTTATCATCAGAAAATTGCCAATCAGAATTTAAATTTTCATGTGAGTACGGCATTCAGGCCAGATAAAGCCCTGAACATTCAGGCAAGTGGATTTGCTAGTTTTATCAGGCAACTTTCAGAGGTTTCAGAAATTGAAATTGAATCACTTCAAGATCTGAAAGATGCATTGCTGGCAAGAATTCAATGTTTTCATAAAAACGGTTGTCGAATTTCTGATCATGGAATGTCCCACATGCCGTTAGCCGAATCTAATGCGGCTGAAATTAATTCCATTTTACAGAAGGGTCTCCACAGCAAAGAGGTTTCTAACCTGGAGGCTGAAAAATTTAAAACGGCAATTCTCCGGTTTCTATGTGAACATTATTCCGAAAATGGCTGGGTTCAACAGTTTCACCTAGGGCCTTTGCGAAATAATAATTCCAGAATGCTGAAAAAATTAGGGCCAGATACGGGCTGGGATTCCATAGGTGATTATCAGCAAGCTGAAAAGTTGTCTGGATTTCTTGATTATTTAGATAGTAAAAATGCACTTGCCAAGACTATTCTTTACAATAATAACCCTTCAGATAACGCAGTTTTCGCAACAATGGCCGGGAATTTTAATGATGGCAGCATCAAAGGGAAGGTTCAGTTTGGTTCTGGATGGTGGCACCTGGACCAGAAAAACGGCATGACCGATCAGATAAATACCCTTTCAAATATGGGTTTAATAAGTACATTCATCGGGATGTTGACAGATTCTCGCAGTATGCTTTCTTTTCCGAGGCACGAGTATTTCAGAAGAGTGCTATGTAATCTTTTTGGAGAAGATATGGCAAATGGTGAATTGCCACCAGACACTGAATTTATAGGAAAACTCATCAATGATATTTGCTATTTCAACGCTAAAGAATACTTCAACCTATGACCAAAAAAAGAGCTAAAATAGTCACTTTTGGTGAAATTATTATGCGACTTAGTCCGCCCCAAAACCAGAA
>CAXPUM010000105.1:0-34486 GCA_964220295.1 Flavobacteriaceae bacterium
AAGAACTATGAAGTTCAGTCACTCATTCAATATTAATCCAGCGCGTTTTTAGTGACCCAGAGTTTCCAACCAATAATGGCCATTTGCAACTTGCTGGCTTTTTGCAGTTCCAGCCCTTCTTTGGAATAGCTAGGCAAGACCTGTTTATTAAGTTTCGCCAAAGCTTTAAAGATCTTCTTTTTCATATTGGTTGGTTTTCAACCAAATATATCAAAATACTCGTATCGAGATTGTTATAGAAATACAAAAGCCGCAGTAATGCGGCTTTTGTAAAATTGTATTTGATTTATTCTGAATAGCTGGAGGAGATGATGACATGTCCATCCCTACTTAAACCTATTTTGATAGTTGGAATACCTTCTTCAACTTCCCAAGTTGCAGATGCTTTACGACCATCTTTTTTTCCGGAAATTTTAATATGACTAATTAAGCCTTTGTCATTTCTTTTTACCGACGTGAATTCAATTTCCACCCCGGTTGCTTTTTTGACCTCATCTTTCAAATTTTCCATATCAGCGTCAGAATTTTTGGAATTGAACAGGAATAGGATCGCATCTTTCCTGGAATCTTTAACTACATACCCCGAGCCTTTCGTATGAATAATTATAACGCCATTTTTTGCCTTTTTTCCGTATTTTTTAATGGCCAGTCCATCTTTCAATACATTGATTGCAGCTATATCTTCAGGACTAATATTTTTTAAATCAATATCTTCTATTATTTCTCCATCAACCACATATATTGGTTTTGGATTTTGCAAGATCACTTCCTGGTCTGAACTGCCTCCCTGGTATGCCGCAACATTTTGATTGTTCTGTGAAATCCCAATAAATAAAGGAGTGGAGTCGTTCATCTTTTTGGTGATATAACCGGTACCTTTTTTATCGGAATCGCTGTTCCAAACAATCTTTCTCTTTTTAAAATAAGCAGAATCTCCCAGAGTGGCTCTGCCTTGAACAGTATAGGTCTTCACCGGTTCATTGTTGGCATCACTTCCAACAAAAACAATACTTCCTGCCTTTCCCTGTATGGTAACAGGTTCGTTATTGTCATCAAAATTAAAGACAGTCAGGCTGTTCTGGGAATTGTTCTTATCTAAATTCAAAAGATTCGGTTGTCCATTATCACCAATGGAAATAAACTTTTTGCTGAAACTTGTGTTGGATTTCAGTTTTTTCATTTCCTTGTTCATATCCCTGATGATCGAACCTTTTGGAACGATAACCGCTCCACCTTCAGCTTTATCGCCGTATTTAGTAACGGCCTTTTCAGCATTCAAAAATTGTACAGGTGATTCCAACACGATATATTTTCCTCTAAGTTTTCTGGCAGTATAGGTTTCGCCATTTATTACATAAAGTGGATTATCTCCTAACTCGGCAGTGTTGGCAGATGGAATATTTTTTACTTTTTTAGAGAGGTTCTTTTGATGGGAAACCTGCGTGTTTTGACCTCTGGTTCCAATCTCTCCCTTGTCATTGAAATAAAAACTAAAAGAACTGATTCCCTGGTCATCGGTTTTTTCAATATGGCCCTTGTTTCCTGTTTTCTCATCTTCATACTCCATACGGATAGAAGTGATGTTGCCATTTTTGAAATTGAGATTGCTGAAATCTGCCTTGATATCATATTCCTTCAGCGTTTCCTTGATCTCATCGAGTTCCTCTTTAGTAGTTTTTTTCGTGATCAAAACTTCCGTTTCTACATTTACGACACTTTCCTGAAGCGGAATTTCTTCAGCTTCGTTTTCGAGAACTTTCGCTTCAGTCTTTACATTAAAGGCCAGCATGAATGCGAATAAAATTGGCAGCACCAGGCCTGCTTTCCAGCCTGAATGGGCATTTGATGATTTGTTGTTTAGCATAAGAATTCGTTTTTTGATAAATGATTGATAAAAATGATTGGTCAGCGCCGGATGAAGATCGGCTACCGATACTTTGACCAGCGCATGCTGGTAATCTTTAATTTCTTCTTCGGAAGAGATTGCTTCCCGATCAGCAAGAAATTCCAGGTTCTGTTCTACAGATTTTTTATAGAACCACGCTAGCGGATTGAACCAGAAAATACATTGCGACAGGTTTGCCAGCAAAATATCTACCGAATGGTATTGCTTTGCATGTGCCTGTTCATGCGCCAGGATCATTTTCAGGTCTTTCGCGGAATGATTGGAAGGATCAAAAATGATGTAGCTGAAAAATGAGAATGGCAATTTACTTTCAGAAATTTGAATGTAGGTAAACTGCTGCTTTTTTTCCGATTTATTTGAATAGATAAGCCACAGCACAGAAAAAAGCTGGAAAAGAAAATGCAAAACGAATAGTGCGGTAATCACCAAATAGACTGTTCCGAAGAATGACCACCAGTCAAATGGTATTACCTTTTCTGTTTGCGGCATTTCCTGAAAATTGGAAACTGCAAAATATAAGGGCTCTGCTGCCGGAACAAAAACGGTCTTGGTAAAATAGATTGCAGGTAGTACGGCCGTAGTGAAAAGACCTCCAAGTAAGAATTTTCGGTTGAGGTCAAAATTCGTTTCTTTTCTTAGCAGTAAAAGGTAAAGCAGGTAAAATATGCTTAAAATTCCTGCACCTTTTAATATATATATCAGCAGGTTTTCCATTACTTTTTTTCTTTTTCGATGATCTCCAGGATTTCCCGAAGCTCGTCAGCACTGATCTTTTCTTCTTTCGCGAAATACGATACCACGTTCTTGAAATTGTTATCAAAGAAACGTTTGGTGGCCATATTCATAAATTGCTTTCGGTATTTCTCTTTTGAAACGATTGCGAAATACTGGTGGGTTTTACCATAAGCCGTGTGTCCTACGTAGCCTTTGTCCTCCAGGTTCCTGATAATGGTAGAAACGGTGTTGTAATGCAGTTTTTGGTCCTTGATCTCTGCCAGGACTTCTTTAACGAAAGCCTTTTCCAGCTTCCAGAGCACTCTAAGAATCTCTTCTTCTTTGTTGGTGAGTTTTTCCATAATTCTGAATGTAGGGATGATTGCTCGTCAAATATAACGAAAAAAATAGTTTATAAACTATAAAAATAGTTATTCTTTGAATTGGTAGTCTAAAGGCACCATATCGCCAACCCGTTTAAACCCCATGGAACCGCCCAGAGTGATAGAAGTAGGAGGGTAGAAATTCCCGAATTCGTCAATGGTGAAATCGTCTTCCAGTACGACCATGCTCCAGTTGGATTGGTCATAACGCACCCTGAATTCAGCAATTTTTGGGCTTGCTTGATAATATTTTTCTGTTTTTGATAATTCTAAAACTTCATCCTGAGTGACCTGTTTTTTATCGGCATAAAGCAGGAATGAATTTTCGGAAAGAGCATGATGAACGATGGATCTCATAAAATGAAGGCTCGAACCAAAATAACTTTCTTTTCTGCGTTTCAGCTGTCGATTTTTAATTTTCTGTAAATCCTGAAAGAAGCTGGTCCCGGCGTAGAAAATGGAATTGACCATTTCGGAGTTTTCTTTAAAATCGATATAAAAATCAACCAGGCTGTATTTTATTTTATATCCCAGATAATCATTCTTTATGATGAGCGGTTCATCACTATAGGCGGTCATTTTATTTTTCGAAGGACTATATCGAAGCACAAGATTTTCTTCATTCAAAATCGCAGTTCCTTCAGATGCTGGTCCCAGACCAATAAATTCACGTCTGAAATATTCCAGTTTTTTCTTTCGGGTCCATGGATCATCTTCCAAGAAAACAGTTTCCAGCGTCTCATTATTTTCATCTAAGTAAATGCGGAATTTGACATTTTTATCGGAAGGCAGGGTTTTTAGCGAGATGGCTTTGTAACCAATAGAACTGATGATGAGGTCAGAATTTATGGCTTTTTTTAATTGCAGTTTAAAATAGCCGTTTAAATCTGAAGAAGTGCCAATACTGGTGCCATCAAAATAAATAGACGCCCCGGCAATGGTTGCTGAATCTTTTACTGAAAAAACATGCCCTGTGATCTGGATCTGAGAGTGGAGGAACTGACAGCATAATGTTAAGAAAATGATGAATAATGATCGCTGATGAAACATAGAGTGATTTATAACTACAATTATAGTTATTCAGATTAAGTAAACCAATTTTAAAGCTCAGACATTAATGGTATCTTGCTGAAAAATTGTTTATGAGCATTATTTACCTCATTTTAGGCTTCGTTTTATTGGTGATAGGGGGAGAATTTCTGGTGCGTTCTTCTGTAGCTCTTTCCTTTAGAATGAACATTTCCAGAATGGTTATTGGTCTTACAGTTGTTTCTTTTGCAACTTCGGCACCGGAACTCCTGGTGAGTTTACAGGCCGCTCTTACCGGTTTTTCAGATATCTCCCTCGGAAATATATTAGGTTCTAATATTGCTAATATCGGTTTAGTGTTGGGTATAACCGCTATGATCAGTCCACTGAGTATTGACCGCGATTTCTTCCGGATAAACTGGCCGGTCATGATGCTGTTTTCTATTGTGCTGTACTTTTTTCTTTCCAGTAATGATGTCCTATCCAGAACGGAAGGTATTTTGTTATTGGTTGGACTTGCAGTTTATCTTTTCTTCCTAATAAGAAGATCACGAAAAAATGATGAGGTCGTAGCAGAAGAAGTAGATGAAAAACTTAAAGAAGTCAGTGTTTTCAAAATTGTGGTCTGGTTACTAATCGGTATTGTTGCTCTTTGGGGTGGCTCAGAATTGCTCGTAAAAGGAGCGGTTGATCTGGCAACTCAGCTGGGTGTAAGTGAACGGGTGATTTCTGTAACGATGATCGCTGTTGGAACAAGTGTTCCTGAACTTGCTGCTTCTTTGATTGCCGCTATGAAACAGGAAAAAGCTATTTCTCTGGGTAATCTTATCGGTTCAAATATATTCAATATTGCTTCGGTTTTGGGTATTACCGCTCTTATTCAGCCAGTGGTGGTGCAATCTGCTAAAATCCTTACCAGTGATATTTTCTGGATGATTGGTTTTGCTTTTATTCTCGCTCCTTTGGCATTTCTTCCGAAGCGATTCAGAATGGGAAAATACAAAGGCTTTATTCTGTTTGCGGCTTATTCGATTTTCGTGGCGTTGACATTCCTCGAATAAAAAGAAGGGGTATCTAAAAATAAAAAAAGCGGCAAATTGCCGCTTCTTTCTTTATGAACTGTTAATGAAGCTTAAGCTTCTACTTTTTTCTCTGCGTATTTCACCGTTTTAATGATTCGGCTGGCAATTTTATATGGGTCACCATTTGAAGCAGGTCTTCTGTCTTCTAGCCATCCTTTCCATCCTCTTTCTACTGTAGCAATTGGAATTCTAATCGAAGCTCCACGGTCTGAAATTCCGTAGCTGAAATCATTAATAGATGCAGTTTCGTGCTTACCGGTCAATCTTAAGTGGTTGTCAGCCCCGTAAACATCAATATGTTCTTTCACGACAGGACGGAAGCTTTCACAAACTTCTTCGTAAACTTTTCTATCTCCACACTCTCTAAGAAGTGAATTCGAAAAATTGGCGTGCATACCACTACCGTTCCAGTCAAGATCACCAAGTGGTTTTGGATGGAGGTCTACACCAACTCCATATTTCTCACCGATTCGCTCCAATAAATATCTTGCAATCCAGATCTGGTCACCGGCGGCGGCTCCTTTTGCGAAAATTTGATATTCCCACTGTCCTGCAGCAACTTCACCATTAATTCCTTCTACATTTAATCCGGCATCTAAACAGGCATCCAGGTGTTCTTCCACGATATCCCGGCCATAAGCGTTTGCAGCACCTACGGAGCAATAATAAGGACCCTGAGGTCTAGGGTAACCATTCACAGGGAATCCAAGAGGCTTATTTGTTTCAAGATCGATCAGGAAATATTCTTGTTCAAATCCAAACCAGAAATCATCATCCTCATCGTCAATAGTTGCACGGCCATTTGTTACGTGAGGTGTACTGTCTGCATTTAGCACTTCACACATCACTAGGTAGCCATTTTTACGTTGAGGATCAGGGCAAACAAATACTGGTTTTAGAAGGCAGTCAGAAGAATTTCCTTCGGCCTGACCTGTAGAAGATCCGTCAAAAGACCAGATTTCACAGTCCTCAACTTTTCCAGAAAATTTACTTACAATTTTTGTTTTGCTGCGTAGCTTTTGAGTCGGCTTACTTCCATCCAGCCAGATATACTCTAGTTTAGATTTGCTCATGATTAATTGTCTTTAAGAATTGAACTTCAGAATAATGACAAAAGTAGCACAAATCAATATACACCCCTAAAATTTTAGGGGGTATTGGTTAAGAATTATTATTTTACTAAATTTAACCCCTTAAAATTATACAGTATCAATATTTACGAATATTTAAGATCTGTGTAATATTAAATCAATAAATTTGAGTGTCTTATTTTATTAACCAAAAAACTAATAATGCCAATATTGAGATTTCAAGCAATAGGAGAAACCCTGAATCGTAAGCCGGTTATCATTGAAGAGCCAGGAAGAAGATCAGAAATTTTTTCTTCTAATGTGTTCAACGAAGGGATAATGCGTCAGTTTCTTACGAAAGAAGCTTACGAAAATGTAATTGAAGCGATTCGCACGGGAAAAAAGATTGATCGTAATGTAGCTGATCATATTTCTACCGGAATGAAAGAGTGGGCTATCTCAAAAGGAGTAACGCATTACACTCACTGGTTCCAGCCTTTGACAGGAGCTACTGCTGAAAAACACGATTCTTTCTTCGAACCACTTGGTGAAGGAATGGCCGTGGAAAAATTTGGTGGCGGTTCGCTGGTTCAGCAAGAGCCTGATGCATCCAGTTTTCCAAACGGAGGGATTAGAAATACTTTTGAAGCTCGTGGTTATACCGCATGGGATCCTACTTCTCCAGCATTCATCTGGGGAACAACATTATGTATTCCTACTATTTTTGTTTCTTATACCGGTGAAGCTTTAGATAATAAAACACCACTTTTAAGAGCACTTCAGGCGGCCGATCACGCAGCAACCGAAGTTTGCAAATATTTCGACAAAAATGTTAAAAAAGTAAACGCTACTTTAGGATGGGAACAGGAATATTTCCTAATCGATTCTGCTTTGGTAGCTTCAAGACCAGATATCACCCTTACAGGAAGAACCCTTTTGGGTCATTCTCCTGCGAAAGGACAACAACTAGATGACCATTATTTCGGTTCCATTCCGTCCAGAGCAATCGCTTTTATGAGAGATCTGGAAATTGAATGTATGAAACTGGGAATTCCGGTAAAGACTAGACATAATGAGGTAGCGCCGAATCAATTCGAGCTTGCTCCGATTTTTGAGGAAGCTAACCTGGCGGTAGATCATAACTCCCTGATTATGGATGTTATGAAAAAAGTAGGGGAGCGTCACCACCTTGCAGTTTTAATGCACGAAAAACCATTTGCCGGAATAAACGGTAGTGGTAAGCACAATAACTGGTCTCTGGCTACAGATACGGGAGTGAATCTTTTATCTCCTGGATCCACACCTATGAAGAACCTTCAGTTCCTTACTTTTTTCATCAATACCATTAAAGCGGTTTATGATTATGAGGAATTATTACGAGCGTCTATCGCAAGTGCCTCTAACGATCACCGTTTGGGAGCAAATGAAGCACCTCCAGCGATCATTTCTGTATTTATTGGTTCGCAGCTAACAAAGGTTCTTGATGAACTGGAAAAAGTGACCGATGGTAAATTATCACCTCAGGAAAAAACGGATCTTAAATTAAATGTTGTAGGTAAGATTCCTGAAATTTTACTGGATAATACCGATCGTAACCGTACTTCACCATTCGCATTTACCGGAAACAAATTCGAATTTAGAGCGGTTGGATCATTCGCCAACTGTGCGGGAGCGATGACTGTTTTGAACAGTATCGTGGCTAAGCAGCTTAGAGATTTCAAAAAAGAGGTAGATAAGCTAGTGAAGGATGAGAAAATGAAGAAAGATGACGCCATCTTTAATGTTCTTCGTGAGTATATCAAAAAATCGAAAAAAATCCGTTTCGAAGGAGATGGTTATGGTGAAGCCTGGGAAAAAGAAGCTAAGAAACGTGGTCTGAGTAATAATAGAACCACTCCTGAAGCTTTGAAGGCTCAGGTAAGTAAGAAAACTATAAGCCTTTTCAAAGAGTTGGAGGTAATGAACGAGACCGAGATCGAGGCTCGCCATGAAATTGAACTTGAAGAATATACGATGAGAGTTCAGATTGAAGGTAGAGTGCTGGGTGATATTGCAAGAAATCACGTGATCCCTACCGCGATCAAATATCAGAACATCCTGATTAAGAACGTACGTGGGCTTAAAGAAATTTATGGTGAAGATTTTGCTCGTCATTCTAAAGAGCAACTTGAAATCATTGAAAGTATCTCTGCTCACATTGCAACGATCAATTCTAAAGTGAATGCAATGATCGAAGCAAGAAAAGTGGCCAATAAAATGGAGGATGCAGAAGAAAAAGCGTTTGCATATTGTAACGATGTGAAGCCTCATTTTGAAGAAATCCGTTATCACTGTGATAAACTGGAGTTATTAGTAGATGATGAGCTTTGGCCATTGACCAAGTACAGAGAAATGTTATTTACTAAATAATTTTTTTGAAAATACTTCTTGTTAAAGCCGCGCTGTTTCAGCGCGGCTTTTATTTTTAGTACAATTGATTCTTTAAAGTTTTTAAACTAATTATCTTTGAGCCAGAAAATTCCCTCTCATGAGTAAAGAAGTAAGCAAACGCTATGCTGGCCGCGGTGTTTCTGCCGGAAAAGAAGATGTTCACAATGCTATAAAAAATGTAGATAAAGGACTTTTTCCAAAGGCATTTTGCAAAATCGTACCAGATCATTTAACGGGTAGTGATGAGCACTGTCTTATCATGCATGCCGATGGTGCCGGCACGAAATCCTCTCTTGCTTACATGTACTGGAAAGAAACCGGTGATCTTTCGGTATGGAAAGGTATTGCACAGGATGCTCTAATTATGAATATCGATGACCTGCTTTGTGTGGGTGCGACCGATAATATTTTGCTGTCTTCTACTATCGGGAGAAACAAAAACTTGATTCCAGGGGAGGTTATTTCAGCAATAATTAATGGAACAGAAGAACTAATCGCAGAACTAAAAGAATTCGGTGTTGAGATTCATTCAACTGGAGGGGAAACCGCAGATGTGGGCGATCTTGTTAGAACTATTATCGTTGACTCTACCGTTACAGCTAGGATGCGAAAAGATGAGGTGATAGATAATGCCAATATTAAACCGGGAAATGTGATCGTAGGCCTGGCTTCTTTTGGGCAAGCTACTTACGAAAAGGAATATAATGGCGGAATGGGAAGTAACGGACTTACCTCTGCGCGCCACGATGTTTTTTCGAAAATTTTAGCTGAAAAATATCCGGAAAGTTACGATAGTTCCATTCCTGAAGAATTGATTTATTCAGGAACCAAAAAACTAAACGATTCCGTGAAAGATAGTCCGATAGATGCTGGTAAACTTGTGCTTTCTCCTACGAGGACCTATGCGCCAATCATTAAAAAAATTCTGTCTGAAGTCGGAAAAGAAAATATTAACGGAATGGTGCATTGTAGCGGTGGTGCACAAACTAAAATTCTTCATTTCATCGATCAGCTTCATATCATTAAAGATGATCTTTTTGAAACTCCGCCCCTGTTTAAATTAATTCAGTCTGAAAGTAAAACCGACTGGAAAGAGATGTACCAGGTATTTAATATGGGTCACCGAATGGAGCTTTATGTAGACCCTTCTGTAGCTGAAAAGATCATTTCAATTTCAGAGTCCTTTAATGTTGCTGCTAAAGTGATCGGCAGAGTGGAGGAGTCTGACTGTAAGGATCTTACAATTTCCAGTGAGCACGGAACTTATAAATATTAATCTCAAAACTCTCAATTCGTGTTGGGAAATAACTTAATTTTGCCATTCAGTTGAGGGGCGATGGATCGTTGGTATAAAATTTTATTGGTTTTTCTGCTCATAGCCAATTTTGCAGAAATTTACTTTTTTGGAGTAGAGGTTGATCGATGGTCACGATTTATTACCATGGTTCTATTTTTTATAGTCTATCTGGTACGTGGTTCGACGAAACCTATTTATATCCTGATCCTAAGTTTATTTCTGGTCTGCGACTACTTTCTCATCTATTATGAAAATGTCACTTTAAAAGCGCTTACCTATTTGACCAGGATTCTGGCGTATCTATTTATAATTATCTCTTTGTGGCCGTCTTTACGGAAACTTAAGATCAATTTATTTTCGGGAATTATCACCATTTTCGTCGTGGGCCTAAATATTTACCTGATACATGCGATGTCTGAATCGGTTCCGGAAAATATGAGAAGTGATTATTTTTTTCCACTTTTCTATTTATTCGGAATAGTCCTTTTGGCTCTGGCCGCGGCAGCTATTTCCTATCATAATCGCTTCGGAAATATGAAATCATTTTTTCTGGTGGTTTCAAGCTTTGGGCTGATTCTTTCTGATATATTCTACTACATTGCCTATTACCTGGAATTTGAAACCTTCTGGTATTTAGATAGGTTGGCGAATGTTATAGGAATTGGGATGTTTCTGGCTTTCGCTTTCCGAAAAACCACGGCGGTTTCAGCTTAAATACTCCTGAATAAGCTCTTCTTTATTATTGCATTCTCTGGTGCAACCGTTTTTCAGCATGTAAAATTCGTCTGAGACAACCAGTATTTCTTCATATAAATGATCGGTAATCACGATAGCTTTATGATGTTTCTGTTTCAGAAGTTCTTCTTTGATCTTTTCTACATACAGCGGTGCCAGATTGGTAAAGGGTTCATCAAGAATGCACAAATCTGTTTTGGCGCTCAGGCATACCCAGATTTCAACCAGCCTTTTTTCTCCGCCCGAAAGTTCTTTTAATTTTGAATTCTCATATTTCTGAAAAGAAGGGAAGTTTATAGCAAAAGTCTCCCACGGACATTGAAAGAATTGGAAAGCTTTTTTCAGTTTTAAATTATCAGGGATAAAAGGCTGCTGCGGAAGAAATTTAACATTGGCTATCCTGTACAAATCTTTTAACGTGGGTTGATCGTCTATTTTGATCAATCGATTGTTGCAGGGAATACTTCCGAAAAAGATCTTTAAAAGGCTGCTCTTGCCGCAGCCATTTCTACCCAGAATTCCGGTGATTTTTCCAGTTTCTGCTTTGAGGTACACTCCATAGAGTATTTTACGGTCGTTGTAGGTCAATTCTACATTATCCAGTTCAAAGATCATGACTTAAAAAATAGCAATTAAAGCAACGGTCATGGCAGTCATGATCATATCAATTAAGAAAACGCGAAATAGCAACCCGGAAGGACTAATTCCGAAATTTTTATAGAAAAACAGGTGATCATCTTTTTCTAGGAATTTGTAATAGCAATAGAGGGCTAATATCAGCATTGTTTTACCTGCAAATAATGCCTGATTGCTCGGCCCGGTGAATTTAATCACCAGGTTAATTATGACGGAAATAAAAAGAAACTTTTTATAGAAAAATAGGGCAAGTTTAAATTTCCTGATGTTTAAAAGGGACATATTCCTTCGAATATAGGAAACTCTGAAAGAATTTTTCTAATGCGTGAAAATTTTTAAAACCAACACGCTTTTTTTTTCGTACATGTCTATCCAACCGGAAATCAAATGTTTAAGAAAGTACTACTACCTTTAATAGTGCTGGCATTGTTGCTGGCCAATAGTTATATAATATTTAATTATTCCCAGGATTACAGCAGATGGGCGCGCTTAGCATCGACCTCGGTCATATTCATCATTTTACTTTGGCAAAACAGGTACAGTAAGAAAATGTTGAGCGCGTTCTGCCTGCTATTAGCTTCCGATATTTTATTATTTCAATACGAAGATCCAAGTCTTAACATGCTCACTTTCTTTTCCAGGATGGGAGCATATTCTTTGTTGATCTATACGGTAGTACCCGAATTGCGAAGCCTGAAAACGAGCACTTTTCAGAAGATCGTTTTTCTGCTGGTCTTTGGATTAAACGCCAGTATGCTGGTTGTTTTGATGGATATGGTTCCGGGTAAATTTTTATATCCCGGTTTAGATTACCTGTTTTATGCGTATGGTTCGGTCATGATCGGGATGGTGATCGCTGCGGTATCTTACAGCAACAGGTACGCCAACAAAATTTCTTTTTATTACACAGCCGCGACGTTGTGCCTGGTTTTTGCAGATATCAGTTCTTTTATAGGCTACTACCTGGAATTTCCAGATTTTTACTTTGCAGATCGTGTTTTCTATATTCTCGGTATCGTTTCCCTGACTAGATTTGCTACTTTTCGCCGTGTTCACGAGGCCGTTCCGCAGTTAGAAACGCTTTAAAAGGTTTCTCTTGTTTTCAGTAGAATTATCGTAAATTTGTGTTCGAAATTTGAGCATAAGTATATGTTAGAGAGACTTAATATCGTAAAGCAGCGGTTTGATGAGGTGAATGATTTGATTATTCAACCAGATGTAATTTCCGATCAGAAGCGATATATTGAATTAAATAAAGAATATAAAGATCTGAAAGCGCTCATGGACGAGCGTGAAAAATATCTTACTCTTACCCAAAATATCTCTGAAGCTGAAGAGATTATTGCTGATGGAAGCGATCCAGAAATGACTGAAATGGCCAAACTTCAGCTGGATGAAGCCAAAGATGAACTTCCTGAATTGGAAGATAAGATCAGGATGATGCTGATACCAAAAGATCCGGAAGACGGTAAGAATGTCGTGATGGAAATTCGTGCCGGAACCGGTGGGGATGAGGCCAGTATTTTTGCCGGCGATCTTTACCGAATGTATACCAAATACGTGGAAAGTAAAGGTTGGAAGCATAACATCGTAGATTTCAGTGAAGGAACAAGCGGTGGATTTAAGGAGATGATTTTTGAAGTTTCAGGTGAAGAGGTTTACGGGACCATGAAATTTGAAGCCGGGGTGCACCGAGTTCAACGAGTACCTCAAACTGAAACCCAGGGACGTGTGCATACTTCAGCAGCTACGGTAATGGTGCTGCCAGAAGCAGAAGAATTCGATGTGGAAATTGATCCTAAAGACGTTCGTATCGATTATTTCTGTTCTTCGGGACCAGGAGGGCAGTCGGTTAACACAACTTATTCGGCAGTGCGACTAACTCACGAGCCAACAGGTTTGGTTGCCCAGTGCCAGGATCAAAAATCCCAGCATAAGAACAAGGAAAAAGCTTTTAGAGTATTACGCAGCCGATTATATGAAATGGAGCTGGCCAAGAAGCAGGAGGCCGATGCGGCGAAGAGAAACTCAATGGTTTCTAGTGGTGACCGTAGTGCGAAGATCAGGACGTATAACTATCCGCAAGGAAGGGTGACCGATCATCGTATCAATCTTACTCTTTATGATCTATCGAATATCATCAATGGGGATGTACAGAAAATAATTGACGAACTACAACTAGCTGAAAATACCGAGAAACTGAAGGAGAATTCAGATGTTTTATAAAAAGTAATAATTTTATGACAGCAGCCGAGCTGACCGAGCAAATCTTTAAAAAGAAATCATTTTTGTGCGTAGGACTGGATACCGATCTGGACAAAATTCCTACCTATCTACTTTCAGAAAAAGATCCGGTTTTCAGCTTCAATAAGGCCATTATTGATGCCACTCATCAATATTGTGTAGCTTACAAACCCAATCTGGCATTTTATGAGGCTATCGGTGTTGATGGTTTCAAAGCGCTTAAAAAAACTATAGAATACCTTCATTCAGAATATCCTGAAATTTACACTATAGCCGATGCTAAACGCGGTGATATAGGCAATACTTCGCGAATGTATGCGAAAGCTTACTTAGAAGATCTTGGATTTGATTCTATCACCGTTGCACCCTATATGGGTAAAGACTCGGTAGAACCGTTTCTGGAATTTACTAATAAACATACGATATTGCTGGCTTTAACTTCTAATGAAGGTGCTTTCGATTTTCAGACTAAGAAAATTGATGGTCATGAACTTTATAAAGAAGTGATCAAAAAGTCATTGGAATATAAAAATTCTGAAAACCTGATGTTTGTGGTTGGTGCCACAAAAGCAGAATATCTTGCCGAGATCAGGAAGATCGTTCCTAAAAGTTTTCTTCTGGTTCCCGGTGTAGGTGCACAGGGCGGTAGTCTGGAAGAAGTTTGCAAATACGGTATGACCAGGGAGGTAGGCTTGCTAGTCAATTCTTCCCGTAAGATAATTTATGCATCAGATTCCTCAAATTTTGCAGAAATTGCCGGAGCCAGGGCAGAGTCGCTTCAGGGCCAAATGGCAGATGAACTTGCAAAGTTACAGTCCTGATGATTATTCGTGATCAAATAGGAAGAGAACTCAGTTTAGATCACATTCCCAAACGTATTATTTCTCTTGTTCCAAGCCAGACCGAGCTGGTTTGCGATCTGGATATGGAAGATAGTCTTGTGGGAGTAACCCGCTTTTGCGTTCATCCGGAAAATCTGCGTAAAGAAAAAGAACGAGTGGGCGGGACGAAAAGAGTAAGCTACAAAAAAATCAGAGAGTTACATCCTGACCTTATTCTATGTAATAAGGAAGAAAATACAAAGGAGATGGTCGCGGAACTGGAAAAGATCGCACCGTTTCACGTTTCCGATGTTAATACTATTAAGGGGTCTCTGGAACTGATATCGCAATATGGAAAAATCTTTGCAAAAGAAATGACCGCTAAAGATTTGATCGATTCCATACAGCAAAAAAACAGAGACTTACAAAAAGCTCTTGAAAACGAATCTGAACTAAGCGTATTGTATTTTATTTGGAAGGATCCTTATATGGTTGCTGGACGGAATACGTATATTGATTCCATGCTGAAGTTGAATAATTTTAGAAATCTATCTCCAAAGGAACGTTATCCCGAGATAAATATGGACGAAATAACAAAGTTGAGTCCGGATTTAATTCTTTTATCTTCTGAACCTTTTCCATTTAAAAAGAAGCATATTAAAGAATTTGCGAAGCTTGATTCTAAAGTAGTGGTTGTGGATGGGGAGTATTTCAGCTGGTATGGAAGCCGAATATTAAAGGCAATAGATTACTTTAAAGAACTGAGAAAAACTAATTTTCGATAAGGTGGCAATCCATTCTTTTTAATTCTGCTAGGATCTTACAGGCGCGATTGTTTAACTGGTCACTTCTATCTTTATCGGTAAGCGCAACCTTATACGCACGGTGCATTAATTGCGAATATTTATCGCAAAGTCTTTCTTCTCTGGTTTTATTTTCGAATATTCTAAACATAATAATTGGTCTCAATCGTCATCAAATCAGCAACATGATACAAAACTACAGCGCTAATGCTTTATATTTTAATAATGTAGCGTTAAGCTTATTCCAAAATAAAGGACTTATCAAGCTGCAATTGTTAAAATTTTAGATTTTAGTAAGAATCCTGTAAAGCAAACACGCGTTTTAACAGTGAGGTGGTACGTGCCGCAACACTGTTTCGAATATCTTTTTCTTCCTGGGCGATCATATTAAAAACACCATTTAAAGCCTCGTTAGTGACATAATCTGGTAAATCAGGGTTGACTTTAGATGTGAGAGGTAAAGTATTGTATTTGTCGATAATGTTTTTCCATACTTGGGTTGCACCCACTTTGTCTAAAGAATTACTGATGATAGGATTGAATTTGGAATATAATTCGGTTGTCGTTTTATTTTCCAGATACATGGTCGCAGCATTTTCAGATCCCATCAAAATATTGCGGGCATCAGCAAAAGTAATACTGGTTACAGCATTAGCAAAAACAGGGATTGCTTCTGAAACGGCATCTTCTGCAGCGCGATTCAAAACTTTCAGACCTTCATCAGCTAAAGCATCAAGGCCTACGTCTCTTAAAGTTTTATCTACTTTTTGCAATTCGGGAGGCAAACCAATTCGTACCAGCTCATTTTTAAAAAATCCATTTTCATCTGCAAGCTTAGTTACTTCTTTATCGATTCCAAATTGTAAAGCTTCTTTAAGGCCAGAACTGATCTCGGTGTCGGTAACTCCATACCCGGTCTGTTCTGCAATTTGCTGTAGTTCAGCACAGGAGGTCAGGAGAAAGATTATACAAAGGCTAAGAACTCTTTTCATACTGTAAATTTTGCCTAAGATAATTAACATAGCATCGTGAAAAGTTATAATAATATTAAAACTATCAGTTTTCATTATAGGTAACTTTCAGAAAAATTAATAGCTAAAACAGAATATTATGTCTGAAAAAAAGAAACTTACCACGTCTTCGGGCAGACCTTACTATGAGAATGAAGATTCTTTAACGGTAGGCAGGCGAGGGCCCATTCTTCTGGAAGATTACGTGCTTCATGAGAAAATGGCTCATTTTAACCGTGAAAGAATCCCAGAGAGGGTAGTGCATGCAAATGGTTCCGGAGCCTTCGGTACGTTTACTGTAACTCACGATATTACTAAATATACTAGAGCAAAAATATTTTCAGAAGTTGGTAAGAAAACTGACATGCTGGCTCGTTTTTCTACCGTTGGAGGGGAAAAAGGATCTGCCGATTCTGATCGTGATCCACGTGGCTTTGCTTTGAAATTTTATACGGAAGATGGAAACTGGGATCTTGTTGGAAACAACACCCCGGTGTTTTTTGTGAAGGACCCAAAGAAATTTGGCGATTTCATCCATACTTAAAAACGTCACCCGTTCACCAATATGAAGTCGCAAACCATGCGTTGGGATTTCTGGTCGCTCAATCCTGAATCGCTTCACCAGGTTCTTATTTTGATGAGTGATCGTGGAACTCCATACGGTTACCGGCACATGAATGGTTATGGATCGCATACTTTTTCCATGATCAACGCGAATGATGAACGTTTCTACGTGAAATTTCATTTTAAGACCGACCAGGGAATTAAAAATTTTACCGATGAAGAATCGGTAGAAATGGCTGGTAAAAATCCTGATATTTCTCAGCAGGATTTGATAGAGCATATCGAAAATGGTGACTATCCTAGCTGGACCTTAAAAATCCAGGTGATGCCAGAAGAAGAAGCCAAGAATTATAAATGGAATCCTTTCGACCTTACTAAAGTTTGGCCACATGGCGATTATCCGCTAATCGAGGTTGGGAAAATGGAGTTGAACAAGAATGCCGATAATTATTTTGCGCAGATCGAACAATCGGCTTTTGCACCAGCTCATATAGTTGACGGAATTGGTTATTCTCCTGATAAAATGTTGCAGGGACGATTGCTTTCTTATCCAGATGCGCACCGTTACAGGCTCGGAGCCAATTATGAACAAATTCCGGTTAATAGATGCCCTTATGCTGTGAATAATTACCAGCGTGATGGCCAAATGCGGGTTGATGGTAACTACGGAAGAGCTGAAAATTATTATCCAAATAGTTTTGATGATATTGAACCACAAGAAGATCATAAATTAAAAGCTCCTAAGATTGAAGATGCTGAAGCGGCGTGGTTTGATCGCAATGCTTCAGAATCTGGAGATGATGATCACTTCACACAACCTGGAAATCTTTACAGATTGATGACTGACGAAGCCCAATCTAATTTAATAAGGAACACAGTTGGTTCCATGAGTCAGATTGACGGACCTAAGAAAGATGAAATTATCAAAAGACAACTGGCGCATTTCTCCAAAGCCGATAATGACTGGGGGAAACGAGTGGCCGATGGCCTGGGAGTCCATACCTGGAATTATTAAAAACTGATATTTTTAAAAAGCCATCAGCTTCTGATGGCTTTTTTTATTTTCAAATAAATTTTAAAATCTCTTTTTCGTTGCGATTTTCGTAAATTGCAGGTCCAATTTTCTCACATCATTATAAATGGAACAACAAAGTCCCTATAAACCTAAAAATAAAATAAGAATTGTAACTGCGGCTTCTCTTTTTGATGGTCACGATGCGGCGATCAACATCATGCGCCGAATTATTCAGGCTACAGGTGTAGAGGTGATCCATCTCGGTCACGACCGTAGTGTGGAAGAAGTAGTGAATTGCGCCATTCAGGAGGATGCTCACGCCATAGCGATGACTTCTTATCAGGGTGGACATATCGAGTATTTTAAATATATGTACGATCTGCTTCAGGAAAAAGGGACAGGACATATTAAAATCTTCGGTGGTGGAGGTGGAGTAATACTTCCGGAAGAGATCAAAGAGTTAATGGATTATGGCATAACCAGGATTTATGCTCCAGATGATGGTCGTGAAATGGGACTTCAGGGAATGATCAATGATATGATCGAGCAGTTGGATCATGAAATTCCGTCTATGGATGACCCTTCAGATATCGATCAGAAACTAAAGGAAAAGGATGTCAATTATATTTCCCGTCTTATTTCTTTAGCTGAAAATAAACATGAGGAATTCAAAAAGATATTTCTGCAGAAAGATTTCGATATCAAGAAAACACCGGTTCTGGGAATTACCGGCACCGGAGGATCTGGAAAATCCAGTTTGGTAGACGAATTGGTCCGCCGATTTTTAGCTGATTTTCCTGAGAAACATATAGGAATTGTTTCCGTAGATCCTTCAAAGAAAAAAACAGGGGGTGCGTTGCTAGGAGATCGAATCAGGATGAATAGCATCAACCACTCTAGAGTTTACATGCGTTCCCTTGCGACACGTCAGGCAAATTTGGCACTTTCCAAGTATGTGGCTGAAGCAGTAGATGTTCTTAAAGCTGCAGCATATGACCTGATCATTCTAGAAACTTCGGGAATTGGCCAGAGTGATACGGAAATCATGGATCATTCAGATGTTTCACTATATGTGATGACGCCTGAATTTGGAGCTGCTACCCAGCTGGAAAAGATCGATATGCTCGATTTTGCCGATATCGTTGCCATTAATAAATTCGATAAGCGAGGAGCACAGGATGCGCTTCGAGACGTTAAAAAGCAATACCAGCGCAATCACCAGTTATGGCATGAAGATGCTGAAAAACTTCCGGTCTTCGGGACGATCGCTTCGCAGTTTAACGATCCCGGAATGAATACACTTTACCGACAAATTATGGATAAAGTGAAGGAAAAAACACAAAGCTCCCTCGATTCTACTTTTGAAATTTCTGCGGAAATGAGCGAGAAAATTTTCGTAATTCCGCCGAAACGAACTCGATATCTTTCAGAAATTTCGGAGAATAACAGGGGCTATGATGAAAAAGCCAAATCTCAGGCAGAGGTTGCACAAAAGTTATATGGAATATACAAAACCATAGAATCGGTTGCCGGGATCAGAACTACCTTTGGTAAAGATCAAACAAAGTATTTAGACAAGAATGGATTGCTTCAGGATGAGATTAAAGAATATTCAAGTGCCGATCAGCATGACTTTTTAAAATTGCTTTTTGCCGAGTTTGATCGCGCTAAAATGGATCTGGACCCTTACAACTGGGAAATGATCATGGGCTGGGAAGAGAAAGTGAATAAATATTCCGAGCCAGTTTATAGTTTTAAGGTTCGTGATAAGGAAATCAAAATTGAAACGCATACCGAGTCGCTTTCGCATTCACAAATTCCGAAGGTGGCTTTGCCAAAATATAAAGCGTGGGGAGATATTCTTGCCTGGTGTTTACAGGAGAATGTTCCGGGAGAATTTCCATATACTGCGGGATTGTACCCATTCAAGAGAACAGGGGAAGATCCAACAAGAATGTTTGCAGGGGAAGGTGGTCCCGAGAGAACCAATCGCCGATTTCATTATGTAAGCCAGGGATTGCCTGCAAAAAGGCTTTCAACCGCGTTCGATTCGGTTACACTCTATGGTCATGATCCAGATTATCGCCCTGATATCTACGGAAAAATCGGTAACTCCGGAGTATCCATTTGCTGCCTGGACGATGCGAAAAAACTGTATTCTGGTTTTGATTTAGCCAATGCCATGACTTCGGTTAGTATGACCATTAATGGTCCTGCACCGATGTTACTTGGTTTTTTTATGAATGCGGCGATCGATCAGAATTGTGAGAAATATATCAAGGAAAACGGTCTGGAAAGCAAAGTTGAGGCAAAGCTGAAAGAATTATATGATGACCAGGATATCGACAGGCCGAAGTATAACGGAGAATTGCCAGAAGGTAATGACGGTCTCGGGTTAATGCTGCTTGGGCTTACCGGTGATCAAATTCTGCCGAAAGATGTTTACGAAAAAATTAAAGCCGAAACCATCAGCGTAGTTCGTGGGACGGTTCAGGCAGATATCTTAAAAGAAGATCAGGCGCAAAACACCTGTATCTTTTCTACGGAATTTGCCTTAAGGTTGATGGGTGATGTTCAGGAATATTTTATCGAGGAAAAGGTGAGAAACTTCTATTCGGTTTCTATTTCCGGCTATCATATTGCTGAAGCTGGAGCAAATCCAATCACTCAGTTAGCATTTACCTTGGCCAACGGCTTCACTTACGTGGAATATTATCTGAGTAGGGGAATGGATATCAATAAATTTGGTCCAAACCTGTCTTTCTTTTTCTCAAACGGAGTCGATCCGGAATATGCCGTAATTGGGCGTGTAGCCAGAAGAATATGGTCTAAGGCCTTGAAACATAAATATGGGGCGAATCCAAGAGCGCAGATGCTGAAATATCATATTCAAACATCTGGACGTTCACTTCATGCACAGGAAATCGACTTCAACGATATCAGAACAACTTTGCAGGCCTTATATGCTATCTATGACAACTGTAATTCTCTGCATACCAATGCGTATGATGAAGCGATTACCACTCCAACAGAAGCATCTGTAAGAAGAGCGATGGCCATCCAGCTGATTATCAATAAAGAGCTGGGTCTGGCGAAAAATGAAAACCCTATACAAGGCTCGTTTATAATCGAAGAGTTAACTGATCTGGTTGAAGAAGCTGTTTTGACCGAATTTGACCGAATTACGGAAAGAGGCGGTGTTCTTGGTGCGATGGAAACCATGTACCAGCGCGGAAAGATTCAGGAGGAAAGTTTGTATTATGAAACGTTGAAACACAATGGAGATTATCCCATTATTGGAGTAAATACTTTCCTTTCTTCGGAAGGATCTCCAACAGTTACTCCCGGTGAAGTGATTCGTGCCACGAAAGAAGAAAAGGAACATCAGATAAAAACATTACAAACGCTGCATAAAGCAAAAGAATCTACGGCTGAAGAAACCCTGGAAGAAATTAAATCAGCAGCCATTAATAATGAGAATTTATTTGAAGTTCTCATGAAGGCAACGAAAGTTTGTTCTCTTGGTCAGATCACTACGGCTTTATTTGAAGTTGGAGGGCAGTACCGAAGAAATATGTAAAGAATAGTTTATAGCAAGAAAAAAGCCCGGTTCATACCGGGCTTTTTTTATGCATATTTTATAATCCTATTCTCCAGTTTGCCTGAAGACGCTCGAATTTTCGTAGTTCTTTCTGTAAAATCTTCAGGAAATCTTTGCCATTGCTGTTTACCTTTTCTAAAGATTCACAATAAAAATATAACCTGTTGGTCAATTTTGAAACGAGTGCAGCATATTTTAACCGGGAATCTTGTAGTGATTCACTTTCAGCTTTTGAAATATTAAAGATTAAGGAATTAGAATACCTGATAATATCGCCAGTGTGGTAGATGTATTTATCTTCTACCCCATTTTCATTTAAAACTGCCATATCAGGCAGGAGATAATCAGAAATTCTGCGAGAGATCTTTCTTATTTCTTCTGCCTTTTGATATAAGCGGGTAGAATTTCCTCCGCGGTATCCATAAAAATATTTCACAGCTATAATTTTCCCACTAATTTAAATCAGAAATAGCTAAAACGAATTTGGATTTTAAAGTAAAAGTTATAATTATATTTTACTTTTAAATTAGTATTTATATTTTACTTTAAAAATAATGGATAGAATTAATTGGTCAATTTTAGCTGAATTACAAAAAAATGCCCGCATTCCTTTTGCTGAAATTGGAAGAAAAGTAGGGCTTACATCTCCAGCTGTTGCTGAAAGGGTTAAAAAAATGGAGGATGCAGGAATAATAAATGGATACTATACCAGTATTAACCACCAGGCCACCGGCTATCACCTGAAGGCAATAATTACATTACGCGCTTTTACAGGAAGATTAAAAGCATTTCTGGAGACAGTGAAATCTTTTGAAGAGATCAGAAACTGTTATCGAATAACCGGTAATGAAAATATTATAATGGAAGTGGTATTGCACGATCAGTCGCACCTTGAAAAACTAATTGATAAATTGATCACTTATGGCGAGACTCGAACGCATATCGTACTTTCCGAAGTAATTAAAAATTCTCCGGTCAGGAATCAAATCCCGCATTAGTTCTAAAAAATTGTAAAATTATAGTTCTCAACACTTTCCAACTAAATGTTAAAAATCGGTATCGAAAACGGTTTCTGTTAACTTATGATTATCAGTAGTTTCTCTTTTAGTTAAATACGGTCTAATTGTAATTTTATTGGGAAATAACTGTCTACACCTGTCGTAAATTTGTATCAAACAGAAATAAATTATGAAAAGTAAGTCACTATTATTTTTAGCTCTTGCAGTTGCAACAGGTTTGATTGGATTTACCGGATTATCTTTTTCCGGAATTGAAGTGATAAGAGTTATGTTCTTAATTTTTGCCGATTTACTTATTGTTTCTTTGATTGCAAAATTATTTTTCCCAGAGAAGAGAGAAGCCTAAAGTAAGATTCCAGCCTGTGAAAAGAGACTAGAAATAGAAAAAGAAAAAAATTCACTAACTGAATTACCAGAAAACCCGTGCAAAATATGTACGGGTTTTTTTATGGAATAATTAATGATGTAAATTTATAGTTCATTACAGTGCACTAACTATGAAAAAATTAATACTTGTCTGCCTGGTAGTAATTTTTACCAACCAGGCGTTTTCTCAAGAATACCGAATCACAAAAGGTGGAGTTACAGATTCCTTGCAATTTCCAGGTGATCTAGATGAAACTTTTGCGGTTTACCTGCCTTCTAATTATTCAACCGAAAGAAAATGGCCATTGATCTTTGTCTTTGATCCGGAAGGAAGAGGAGCCTCTGCTGCGAATTTGTTCAGGTTCGCTGCGGAAGACCAGGGCTATTTAATTGCTTCGGCTAATTTTAGTTTGAAGTCAGAACCAGTAGATTCTCTTGGAGCTAAAGCACTTACCATGATGCAGACTCTTTTCAATTCCTTTCCAGTAGACCAGAATCAGGTTTATGCTGCAGGTTTAAGCGAAGGTGGCCAAATTGCCGGGGCTTTACCAGTTTTTTACAAATCAATGGCGGGTGTGCTTTCTATAGGAAATACGTGGATGAATGAGAAGGACATGCGTAAGGGCAATAGGTATATGTTCATAGGTGCAGCCGGCAAGAAAGATTATATGATCTATGTACTGGAAGACTACCTGAAATTTTACGATAAAAATAATTTCCCAACCGAAGCGGTATATTTTGAAGGAGATGAAGACCAGTGGCCCAGTGCTGAAGTAATTACGAACGCGGTGACTGGTTTCAGTCTGAATGCGATTAAAAATGGCAGCCGAGCCAAAGATGAGGCTTTTGTTAAAAGGCTTTTTGATATCGAAATGAATTATGCTGAAACGCTTAGGCGGAAAAGAGAATTTTATTCAGCTTACCAGAAGCTGGAACAGATGGAAGAGAAATACGAGGATCTGGGATTTGAAGATCAAATTGATGCGAAAATGGATGAAATCAAGGAAGATCCTGCGTTCCGGGTGCAGAGAAGAAACTTCAATAGGGCAGTTTCGTATGAAAGAGAGAAACAGGATGAATTTGAATACCTGCTGCGTATGGATATGGTGACCAACAATTTTGATAATATTGGATGGTGGGCATATCAGATAGATGAATTGAATAAACTGAAAGAAAGCAATGACCAGGCACAGGCAAATATGGCGTATCGCCTGCATAGCTATATAGATTTTATTACCAAGCGTGAGATGAATGCGATTGAAGGTTCTGCGGCGCCGATTGATAATAAGGTTTTTGTCAATGTTCTTCGTACCGCGATTCGGAAGAATGATCCTCAGGCTTATTTGAATGTGATCAGGCTGGCAGGTGGAGATAACGATTATGGGACAGCCTTGTTGTATTTGGAAGATCTTCTGAAAACAGGATATTCTGATATGGAATCCTTATACGCGATACCAAATATTCTGGACTTGAAATTGAGCAAAGAGTATAATCAGTTAATCAAAAAATATCTTGGTTCTTCAAAGTATTATAATGATTCAGAATTGGAAGAAAAGAAAGAAGTGAATATTCAGCATTAGGCTTTTTCCTTTTTCAACAGGCTTTGCAGTAAAACCAACATTCCCGCACCAATCAGGGCCATGGCAAGTATGATGTACCAGGTCCATTCAAAACCGATACCTGCTACTAAATGCATCCCACTATTATGGCTAAAAATATGACTTACAGAAAAAGCAATGCTATATAACGCCATATAGGAACCGCGTTTCTTTCCATCTGATCGATCCAGCGCAAATTTATTTGAAAATGGGAAAGCGATCATTTCTCCTATGGTGACTAATAGCATTCCAACAACCAGGATTCCCACCCAGTCGGTTAGATTGATTGCCAGGAAACTAAGGCCGGATAATAAAATTCCCAAAATCACATAGCCTACAACCGAATGATTTCTGGACTCCATATACTTAATAAGCGGCATTTCCAGAAGAAAAATGGTCAAGCCGTTTAGCCCTAAAAGCAGCCCGATCTCGAACTCATCCAGTTGATGATAATCTGCATAAAATAAAGGCATTGTTGAAAAATATTGCAGGAAAATAAATCCAAATAGAACCATCGCTCCTATGAAAAGCAGGTATAATTTATCCCCAAAAGCATTCAGTGAGGATGTAATGATATCTTCTGGTTCTTCAACCGCCCGTTTTGGGTGTAATAAGATGAGCAGTAAAATTCCTGCGATCAGGCAGGTAAAACCATCAACCCAGAATAATCCTGAATAACCCGCTGTGGCGATGATCAGGCCTCCAAGGGCAGGGCCAGCCGAAAATCCGAGATTGATGGCTAACCTGATTAAGGTGACCGATCTTGTTCTGTTTTGTGGGCGACTGTAAGCGCTGATCGCTACAAAAACTGCTGGACGAAACGTATCTGCGGCAGCCATTACCAGAAAAATTCCGAGGGCAATACTCCAGAAAGTATCTGGAAATTGCAGCAACACAAAGAAAACAGATGATACGATCAAGCTGCCTGCCATCGTTCTGTAATGCCCAAACTTATCAGTAAATTTCCCTCCGAGCCAGGAGCCGGTCACCGATCCAAGACCGAAAAAAGTCAGGATCCAACCCACTTCATCCAGCGTAAAACCGCGACTCTTAGTAAGATAAAGAGACAAAAAAGGAATGACCATTGTGCCGGCTCGATTAATGAGAGTAATGAGGCTTAAGAGCCAGACTTCCTTTCGAAGACCTTCAAAAGAATCTATATATGATCTGAAAATTTTCTGCATTGGTTGGTTTCGGCATTAAAATTAAACTAAATTTCAGCCGGTCAAATAAAATTTTCAGAATCTCTTATTATGAGAAAGATCATTCTAACTTCAGTAATAGCGATCATTTCATTAATCGGTTCTTCAGCCATTGCACAGGATGAAGGAAAACCAATCTCATCAACTGATTTTCAGATAGAGTTAAATGAGGAGTATGCTAATCCTGAAACGTCGCCACTCGACAAAGAGGATTTGGAAGAATTCAAAGGACTTGATTTTTATAAAATAAATCCTGAGTTCATGGTAGAGGCGGAATTTATCAGAACACCTATGGAGTCACCTTTCGTGATGAAGACAAGTACTGGTAGGGAACCGAGTTATGTGAAATACGGTGAGGTTTATTTTACCTTAAAAGGAAAAGATTATAAGCTCAATGTATACCAGGGATTGGAATTACGAAAAGATCCTGATTATTACGATTACCTATTTTTACCTTTTAATGATCTAACCAATGGGAGAACAACGTATGGAAATGGCCGTTATTTAGACTTGAGAATTCCTGAAGGGAAAAATATTAAGCTTGATTTTAATAAGGCCTATAATCCTTATTGTGCTTATAGCAGCAAGTATTCCTGCCCAATTCCTCCTGAGGAGAATAACCTGGATACAGAAATACTTGCCGGTGTTAAGGTATTTGATAAGCATTAAAGCCTAGAAGGCATAAACGGCTGCTAGTACAAAAGAGGCTAGATTATCTGTCATGTCTAAGTCATCGGTCAGGAAAACAGGATCAGATACGCTGTCCAGTCTCAATTCAGGTTTGATCATTAAAGATCCTACGGTATAGTTACCTGTCAAGGTAAAAGCCGTTACACTGGAATCATCTCCGTAAACAAATCCGCCATCTTCAGCTTCTTTAAAATATTCCGCGCGAAGACCTAAAGCAAAACTATCAGATAAGCTTAATTGAGGATATAGCGCTGCGCCGTAGAAGCCTGTTCCGTCGGTATCCTGATAAGTGGTGTTTAAACCAAGATAGAAAGCCTCAGTTAGATTCCAACCGGTAGTCAGGTCGATCTGGAATAACGCTTCATCGCTCAGGCTTTGCTCGCCGTAAAGTAAATTCAGGTAAGCACTCCCATTATCGTTGGAATAACCCAATTGCCCTCCAAAAGAATATTTTCCGATAGGGTTATATTCAGTATAATCTGTTGGGTTCATCACTGCCAACATACCGGTCCAGTTTTCATCAAAGCTGAAATCTGCTTTCAGCCCGGTATGAGAAAATGGTCCATAGGAGAACATATAAGAAGTAGAATAGTTGAAGTTTCCTGCCGGAGAAATGACTTCGTAACCTAAAAAGGTATTGAAATTACCAAAAGTGAAGCGTAATGCATCGTTAACCTGGTAGTAAACATATAGCTGATTCACAATATTATTAGATGGAGCTGAAAGAAATACTGCGTCTTCTCCGCGTGGTCCAAAAACAAGATCAGCCACAAATCCCACTTTTTCACCTTCATAAGCCGCGATCAGGTTGGCCATACCAAAGGCGAAACCCGGATCATTAGCGAAGGATGTTGCTGGTGCTGCAGGCGTTTCGGTTACCTGGTCGCCCCCAACAATCACTTCAGATTTATTCAGGCCATTAAAATTAGTACGGAAATAGGCGTCCACGCTTCCGCTTAAAGAGAATTTTGGAGTCTCCTCCTCTTCTTCCTCCTGTGCTACAGTTGTAAATGCTGTTAAGACGAAAGAAAAAAGGAATAAATATTTTAGTTTTGTAGATGTAATTGCTT
This sequence comes from Flavobacteriaceae bacterium, assembly GCA_964220295.1. GTDB lineage: Bacteria > Bacteroidota > Bacteroidia > Flavobacteriales > Flavobacteriaceae > Christiangramia. The sequence continues at coordinate 27,286 of CAXPUM010000105.1, forward strand.
TCATAACGAAATTGGTTAATTAGTTTATAGAAAAGTTTCGCGACTTAATAAATACGTTAGTCAATTGAATTGAAGGAATTATGTATACGGAGCGTTCCGCCAAACGCTCCGTTTTTTATTCAATTTTGGTGTTATTTATCGTTTCCGAATTCAGGGTAAGAGTCTACTCCATGTTCGGTTCTATCAAGACCTTCTAGTTCTTCATGTTCGCTAACACGTAAACCAATAGTCTTTTTCAGAATAAATAATACAATGAATGTAGCGATCATGGCCCAAGCGCCAATTCCAATCACTCCAATTGCCTGAACTCCTAGTTGTGCAAAACCACCTCCGTAAAACAGACCGCCATCTGTTGCGAAAAGTCCAACACAAAGAGTACCCACAGCACCTACGACGCCATGAACGGAAATTGCTCCAACTGGATCGTCAATTTTCAGCACTTTGTCGATGAATTCAATAGAGAATACGACTACGATACCAGAGATAATTCCGATAATAAAAGCACCCATTGGGCTAACTGCAGCACATCCAGCTGTGATACCAACCAGACCGGCTAATGCACCGTTTAATGTCATGGAAATATCAGCTTTTCCGTAGCGAATCCAGGTCAAGAATAAAGAAACTACGGCTCCGGCAGCAGCGGCCAAGTTTGTTGTGATCACGATTCCAGCCACATTATAGGCGCTGTCTCCTGAAATAGCCAGCTCTGAACCAGGGTTGAATCCAAACCATCCTAACCAAAGAATAAATACACCCAATGCTCCGTATAACATGTTATGCCCAGGTATAGCGTTCGATTTACCATTAGTGTATTTACCAATTCGTGGACCAACTAATGCGGCAGCGACCAGGGCAGCCCATCCACCTACAGAGTGTACCACGGTAGAACCAGCGAAATCTATAAAGCCTAAATTGGTCAACCAGCCATCTCCTTGCCAAACCCAGTGACCGGAAATTGGATATATCACGACGGTCATCATTAGTGAAAAGATGAGGTAAGTTGAAAATTTTGTTCTCTCTGCAATGGCTCCAGATACAATGGTTGCGGCAGTAGCACAGAAGACTGTTTGAAAAAACAGGTTGTGCATATCTTCCCGAACATTGTAAAATAAGCTTGGGCTACCTATAAAGGTTCCAATATCATCTCCATACATAATTGTATACCCAATGATCCAGAATCCTAATGAACCAATAGCTAAGTCCATCAGGTTTTTCATGATGATATTTGCAGTGTTTTTTGCTCTTGTGAATCCCACTTCCACGAGGGTGAAACCGGCCTGCATGAAGAATACAAGTATTCCACATATAACGATCCACATTAAATCTAAAACAGCGTTTACTTCCATAATTTTGTTTTCTTAATTGTCGGTTAGAAAAATTGATTTGTTAGTTTAGCGAAGGAGTGCCTTTCTCTTTGGTTCTGATTCGATAGGCTTCATCAACGGGAATAACGAATACTTTACCATCTCCAACAGCTCCTGTATAAGCAGTATCAAGAATGACCTTTACCGTTTTTTCAACAAATTCATCAGAAACTACAATGGAGAGATAGCGTCTTTGGATATCGCTGGTGCTGTAAGAAACACCTCGATAAACATTTCCGCGTTTTTCATTTCCCACACCCGTTACATCCCAGTAACTAAAAAAATTCACTTCGGTATCATGAAGTGCTTTTTTCACCGCGTCAAACTTCGACTTGCGAATGATTGCTTCAATTTTTTTCATAATTATTTATTAATTAGCGAATTAAAAGTATAAAATTATCTTAATAACCCCTCAAAAAATAGGGGTGCACCTATAATTTTTATGAAATACAAAATAAAAACCCCTAAAAATTTAGGGGTTAATAGCGAAAGCGTTTGAGAAATCGTGATTTTTTAGTCGAATTATTGACTAAATAAGTTTTGAGAGGATCATTCCGATGGAAATTGCTAAAATTCCCACTAATAGACTTCCGAAGAAATAGATAAAAAATGGGAAATAGTCGCCAGACTTCAGCATGGCGTAATTTTCAAAAGAAAAAGTAGAAAAGGTGGTAAAACCACCACAAAATCCTACACCTATTAAAATATTGATGGGGTGATTGAGCTGGTCATTTTTAATAGCCCAACCCAGTACGAATCCAATGATGAGGCTACCCAGTATATTTGCTGCAAAAGTTCCATAGGGGATAAGAGCGTTTGGATTTAGCCATTTACCAATAAGGTATCTGAATGAACTTCCAAGCCCACCCCCTAAGAAAACGAGCAGCAAATTCTTAATCATCTTTTGGAGTATTTTCAGTTTCAGAAATACTTCCTTCAGGCATTAGCGGAATATAAAGTTGTGTGATCCACTTAGCCGGATTGGCATTATCATTTGGCCCTGTGACATAAACTTCGAAAGGCTGCGCTTCTTCATTAATTTGAAGATCGTTCTCCTTAATATAAGAATCGGCATCTGCCCAGGCTTCTTGTAAATTCTCATAATTGCCCTTCAGGGTAATCTTAAGCGTACGCTGATTGGGTAAAAAACCGGTAAGAATCGGGCTTTCTTCGGGAGTGACCACTTCACTTGGAGTAAAATATCCAGCAGAATAGATCGCCGTGCCCTGAGATTGATTTCTTTGATTATATAAAATAAACGGGTTGCCACCTTTTTCGATGCCGTTATCATCCATGTAGCGTTTTACATCGCTGAACATGTCCTCCATTTTTTCAGGGATTTGAGGAATTTTACTTGCTGTTGCGTTATACATATAATAACCACCGCCATGATTGGTTATCCCGTCTACATTAATGCTATAGCTTTGCATTTCTTCCCTTAGAACTTCCTTTAGGTTATTCAGCCCTTTATGAAACTTTGGTTTCATCTTTTCAGAAATTGACTGATCCTCAAAAATAAAGGCCAGTTTCTCCATAAAACTTTGCTCCCCTTTCATTCTCCAGGTTACCACCGTGCTGTCTTCCTTGGCTTCAAAATTCCAGTGAACGTCACTAGTTGATTCGCCCAATGGCATTTTGAAAGTTATTTGTTGTTCGATATCCGTCAGCGGATTTGCCTTTACGGTCTTCAGCTCACCATCACCCATCTCATCGCTATTCCAGGAATAAGAAGCACCCTCACCACTGGTCTTTTCACCATAAGAAATGATCATATCTTCCGATTCTTTTGACCATGGATCCCAGTTCTTCCAGGTAGTAAGATCATTCACTTCATTAAAAACCATTTCCTGAGGAGCCTTAATAGTCTGGGTTTCTTCAATTATGAAATCACCTTTTTTGGTGGCTACATAAATGGATGCACCAATGATAAATATGAGGATCAGGAAAAATAAGTACTTAAGGATTTTCATTCTTCGGTTTAGATTGGTAGGGTACTAATATATAGAAATTATCGCTTAAGCCATATACCATAAAGGCTTAGTGGTTCAGCTGGGTTTTAATAAAGAACAATAATGCGATAAAAAGCAGAAATCCTATTAATACATAAAAACTGCCTTTGTAATATTTCTTGTGAAGCTTTTTGTCTTTTCGGTAACTGAAAATCATCACAGCCACAAAAGCAACGACAAAAAATCCGGCAAAAATCAACTGACCTGTAGAAAACATTTTGGCTATTTTTATGCAAAGTTAAACTATTAAACCTGTTTTTATGAAGAAAAGAATCGCTGCAGTCAGAGAATTTCATTCCGCTTTTGGTCTCGGAATTAAGGAAGAACCAACCGCAAATTTAGGAGAGCCAAAGAATAAACTTCGGTTTGAACTAATGAAAGAAGAAAATGAAGAATATCTCGAGGCTGCCAATAATGGCGATCTGGTTGAGGTAGCAGATGCCCTGGGTGATATGCTCTATATATTATGTGGGACCATTATCGAACACGGAATGCAGCATAAGATCGAAGCGGTTTTTGAAGAAATCCAGGCAAGTAACATGAGTAAACTTGGTGAGGATGGTAAACCAATTTATAGGGAAGACGGCAAGGTTTTAAAGGGACCGAACTATTTTAAACCAAACCTGGAAAAGGTATTGGATATGTAAAATTTGACAGAATTTTAAAATAAAAGGATTGCACATTTTTTACCTTCCAAAGAAAAATGAAGCTTCTGAAAATCTTTTTAGTTTTTCTGCTGCTGGTTTCCTGTAAAAATACTTCGGAAGGCAAAAAGCCAAACCTGCGAGAAAGCCAGGAAAGCGAAAACACATTCGAAAATTATCAGAATGAGAATTTCGGTTTCAGCATGGAGCTGAATTCCTCATGGAAGATTTTGGAATCTGAAAAAACGGGCAATCCGGTGATTAATATTTATAAACTCGAGAATGAGATCCAACCTCCCTATGGAATACGCGAGGATGCTGAAATAGGTTTTATTTCTATTTTGCCAGAAGGTTTACCGGTAGATGGTCTCTCTGGCCAATCAGTCAATCTTATAAATTACAATCAGAATCCTTTTCAACTAGAGGCGATCGATCAAAAGAAAAGCCTGGTGTATCTGCTAGAAAACGGAAAAGCATATGCCTATTTTCTTCAACTGAAAGAACAACCAGATAACTGGAGAAGTTATGGGGGTATTTTTATTCACCCCAGGGTAGCAAATTTTACTAAGCACTGCTATGATGAAAACGGTAAAGAAAAATCATTGGAAGATTGTGACAATCCTGCCGGTAGCGATAAGATTCGATTTACTGGTGAGGTGAGCGAACAGGATATGGACGATTTCGCAGAAATAATCAATTCCTTTCAGTTTAAAATTTCAGAAAAGGAACAAATTTCAGATTTAATTCGGGTAACATCTCCTCTTCCTAACTTAGATATAAATAGTCCGCTGGAGATCAATGGCCGAGCGAAGGGCTTTTGGTTTTTTGAAGCGACCGCTCCGGTAGAACTGGTTGACAGCAAAGGAAAAGAGCTTGCTCAAGGTTATATTCGTGCTGAAGGCGACTGGATGACAAAAGACTGGGTAAACTTTACCGGTGAAATAGAATTTGATGCACCCAATGATGAAAGGGGATATTTGGTTTTTTACCGTTCTAATCCTTCTGGCGAGGCTGAACATGCACAGATGTACAAAATGCCGGTAATATTTCCTCCGAAAAAATAAAAAAAAATAGCCCTGGTTTCGACCAGGGCTTTTCAGATTTATTTTATTTCGTAGCGCCAGCCAAATTTATCTTCGGCTTCGTTATACTGAATTTTCATCAATTTATCTTTAAAGAACTTCGCGTAAGAATCTTCGATCTTTGGCAGTTCATATTTTTCACCCTTAAATCCAAATCCAAGAATAGGATTGATAACAGTGGCAGTTCCTGAACCGAACATCTCTTTCAGTTCACCACTTTTAGCAGCCTCCAGGATTTCCTCAACGCTAACGCGACGAACATCTACCTCAATATTAAATTCTTCAGCCAGTGTAATTACACTCTTACGGGTCACTCCATCAAGAATTCGGTCGTTGGTAGGAGCGGTAACCAGTTTATCTCCAATTCTGAAGAAAATATTCATGGTTCCGGCTTCCTCTAAATATTCGTGTGTAGAGGCATCGGTCCAAACGATCTGCTGGAAACCTTCTTCTTTTGCCAGGTTGGTTGGATAAAACTGGGCACCGTAGTTTCCTGCTGCTTTAGCAAATCCAACACCGCCATCTGCAGCACGGCTGTATTTTTCTGAAAATTTCACTCGAACTTCGCCACTATAGTATGCCTGAGCTGGAGAACAAATGATCATGAATTTATATTCTTTTGCAGGGGAAGCCGATACTCCCGCCTCGGTAGCCATAACAAAAGGTCTTAAATAAAGACTGTTACCAAACCCTTTTTTGATCCAGTCTTTATCCAGTTTCAGAAGTTCTGTCAAGCCTTCAAAAAAGAATTCTTTTGGAAATTCGGGAATTGCCAGGCGCTCACTTGATTTATTAATTCGGTTAAAGTTTTGGTCTGGGCGGAATAGCCAGATCTTATCATCTTGGTCTTTGTAAGCTTTCATCCCTTCAAAAACAGCCTGACCATAATGAAATACTCTGGCAGATGGAGGCATACTCAGGTTGCCATAAGGTTTGATGACCGGCGTTTGCCATTCACCATCTTTATAATCACATTCAAACATATGATCGGTAAAAACCTGGCCAAAGGTCAGATTGTCAAAGTCCACCTGATCTATCCTTGAATTTGGCGATTTTTGTATGTCTATCATTTAGGTAAGATTTTTAATTAGTTGGAATAGTGTCAACAAATTTACCGAATTAAAAAGAGAATCAAAATCTAAAGTTTTGGTAAATTTGGGCTTTAATGCTTGATATACCTGAGATTATGAAAAATAGACTAGCAATATTGGCTTTTAGCATCCTAATTTTTGGCTGTAAGAATAAAGCTTCGGAGCAGCCGGCAGAGACCGATCTTGCTTCGCATTACGAAAGTTTCGGTGCCAAGGTGCATCCAGATAATTTTAAGAATACTGAAGATATGGAGACTACTTACGCCAACCTGAAAAAAGGCGATACGGTTGATGCTAAATTCGAGGCTACCGTTAACAGCGTCTGCAAAATGAAAGGCTGCTGGATGGTGCTGGATTTTCCAGGTGAAGATGATCCTATGGTAAAGTTTAAAGATTATGGTTTTTTTGTTCCGAAGGATATTGAGGGAAAAAAAGTGATCGTTTCAGGCAAGGCGTATCTGGCCGAAACTTCTGTGGAAGATCAAAAGCATTTTGCTGAAGATGCCGGTAAGTCTGAAGAGGAAATCGCGGCGATCACCAATGTAGAAACCAGCCCTGCATTTCTGGCAGACGGGGTTCTGATTGAAAAATAGTTTGGAGAGAAAGATCATCAAAACCGGAGATGGCTCTGTAACCATCCATTTACCAGAATGGAATGAACAGTATCATTCCAAACATGGCGCAATTCAGGAGGCGAAACACGTTTTTCTTAAAACAGGTCTTGATTTTTATAAAGGAAACTTCGGATCTGCGAAAGCAATAAATATCTTGGAAATCGGTTTTGGAACAGGCCTGAATGCCTTCCTCACTTTTTTAAAAACTTCGGAAGAAAATATTTCTGTAAACTATACCGGTGTGGAAGCATATCCAGTCAAGGCTGATGAAATTGGCTTACTGAATTATCCGGAAGCGGCAAATGCTGAAAAATTTTCCGAAGAATTCCTGAAAATGCATGAAGCAGAATGGGAAAAGCCGTTCCAGCTTTCAGAAAGATTCAAATTGACCAAACAG
>CAXPUM010000106.1:0-11565 GCA_964220295.1 Flavobacteriaceae bacterium
GGATTTCCTTTAAAATCCATATCCAGGCCTGCTACGATAACACGAATTCCCTGGTTGGCGAGATCGTTACAAACGGTCACGATCTCATCGTCGAAGAATTGCGCTTCGTCAATTCCTACTACATCACAGCCGTCTGCGAGTATACGGATATTGGAAGCGGAAGGTACCGGGGTAGAACGAATCTCGTTAGAATCATGAGAAACGACCATCTCCTCGTCGTACCGAGTATCAATGGCCGGCTTAAAGATCTCCACCGTTTGCTTGGCAAATTTGGCTCTTTTCAGCCTGCGGATCAGCTCTTCGGTTTTTCCGGAGAACATAGAGCCACAGATCACTTCAATCCAACCAAATTGCTCTTCGTGATTTACTGTATTTTCGAGAAACATTTTGTAATTTTCAAGTCGAAATGGGAAATACCTCTTTCGCATAAAGGTGGAACAAATTTATTAAAAATCCAACCCTGCCGAAACGCTTATGCTGAAAGTTATTAAACCCACAAAAGCCTTTTTTGGTATCAATTTTGGACAATTTTAGGTGTTAATTACCTAGTAATCATATAAATCACAACCGATGAAAAAGAAATTAGAAGCAGAGCTTAAGAAACTAGCCGAGAATATCCTGAATGATCAGGGCACTTCGAGCCTGGCAGAAATGAAGCAGAGCGCGCGTGAGTTATATGAGAAAATTGCCATTTTGGAGTTTACTGAAAAAAACCTGGAAACTTCAATTGAAAAGCAGGCAGAGGAAAAACCACAACCGGTTGCGGAAACCAAGGTGAAAAAGATGGAGCCGGAATATGATGAACGCTATCCCAATGGGATGGAATACAATAAAGATTCCGATGCTATTACCGAACCGAATACCGAAAAGATCAAGGATATAGTTGCTCAAATGCCTCCGGAAAGTGCGAAGGTTGATACCATGATGAACAGCATGAATCATCAAGAACCAACCCCGCCAACCCCGACAAAAGAAATTCCGAAACAGGAACCAAAACCGGAACAGCAGGGTGGCTTCAATTTCGATGTAGATTATGACAATCTTCCAAATTTTGAACCGGTTAATCACGTAGAAAAAGAAAAGCCTAATAAGCCTCGTTCGCTAAATGACCGCTTGAAGAAAGGCATTAATATAGGTTTGAACGAACGCCTTGCTTTTATTAGACATTTGTTCGACGGAAATACAGCCGATTATAATCGCGTATTATCCCAGCTGAATACTTTCCATAGTTTAGAAGAGGCCCGAAAATTTATCGATAAGATCGTAAAGCCAGATTACAATAACTGGGAAGGGAAAGAAGATTACGAAGAGCGTTTCATGGCTCACATCGAAAATAAATTCGACTAAATTTCCGCATGTCTAAACTTTACCTGGTTCCAACACCTATTGGAAATCTTGAAGATATGACGCTTCGGGCCATCAGAGTTTTGAAGGAAGCAGATCTAATCCTTGCAGAAGACACGCGTAACAGCGGTAAACTACTCAAGCATTTTGATATTTCAACACCAATGCTAAGCCACCATATGCATAACGAGCATAAAACGGTTGATGGACTGGTTAACAGGATCAAATCTGGAGAAACAATGGCTCTGATCAGCGATGCCGGTACTCCTGCAATTTCAGATCCTGGTTTCTTATTGAGCAGATCCTGCGTGGAAGCGGGTATCGAAGTAGATTGTCTTCCCGGGGCGACGGCATTTGTTCCGGCTTTGGTAAATAGCGGACTCCCAAACGACAAATTTGTTTTTGAAGGTTTTTTGCCGGTAAAAAAAGGAAGGCAGACGAGATTAAAGATTCTTGCGGAAGAGCCGAGAACAATTATTTTCTACGAATCACCACATAAACTGGTGAAAACCCTTGGTCATTTTGCTGAATATTTTGGTGAAAATCGTAAAGTTTCTGTTTCAAGGGAAATCACAAAACTGCACGAAGAAACTATTCGGGGAACAGCGACGGAAGTGTTAGCGCATTATACACAAAATCCTCCCAAAGGAGAGATCGTCGTAATTGTGGAAGGCAAATCCTAATGAAGGATCTGCTTTGTGAAATACGTGATTGCAGAATTTGCGAAGATCACCTTCCACTCGGTCCGCGACCAATTATCGAAGCAGCGAAAAATTCCAAAATCATTTTAATCAGTCAGGCGCCTGGCAGAGTGGTGCACGAAAGCGGTGTGGCCTGGAAAGATCAGAGTGGTAAGAAGCTACGGGAATGGCTGGGCGTAGACAATGACCAATTTTATGATACGTCAAACTTTGCCATTTTGCCAATGGGTTTTTGCTATCCTGGAAAAGCTAAAACTGGTGATGCTCCACCAAGAAAAGAGTGCGCGCCGATTTGGCATGATAAAGTATGGCAGGAACTGAATGAAGTAAAACTCAAAATCCTGATTGGTTCCTATGCCTCAAAATATTACCTGGGAGGAAATGAAAATCTTACCCAAAAAGTTGGGAATTATGAAAGCTATTCGCCCGATTTCTGGCCTATCCCACATCCTTCTCCTGTAAACCGTTTCTGGCGCATGAAGAACCCGTGGTTTGAAGATGAAATTATTCCAAAACTTCAGGACAAAATCAGCAAAATTATAGACTGAAATTGTAATTTTAACTTCCCGAATTTTTCAGTTTTCATTACAAAAAATCATTTCAATTTATGCGCTGGACCTTAAAACCCAAACCCGATTCTATTGTTTCCGAAAGACTTTCCGAAGAACTTGGGGTGAGTCTGCCGGTCGCAAAATTATTGGTGCAGCGGGAAATTACCACATTCCAGCAGGCTAAAGATTTTTTCCGGCCCGACCTTGATAAATTGCATGACCCTTTCCTGATGAAGGATATGGATCTGGCGGTTAAACGTCTTTCAGAAGCCATTGAAAAAGGGGAGAATATTCTGGTCTATGGCGATTATGATGTAGATGGAACAAGCAGTGTTTCGCTGGTTTATTCCTGGTTGAAATTCAGGCATACTAACGTGGCAACTTATATCCCGGATCGTTATGACGAAGGCTATGGAATTTCATATAAGGGAATCGATTTTGCCGCCGATAATGACATACAATTAATCATAGCCCTGGACTGCGGAATTAAGGAGATGGACAAAGTTGCCTACGCGACTAAAAAAAATATAGATTTCATTATTTGTGATCACCACAGGCCCGGTAGCGAAATTCCAGAAGCTGTTGCTGTGCTGGATCCAAAAAGGAGTGATTGCAATTATCCGTATAAGGAACTTTGCGGTTGTGGGGTTGGTTTTAAACTTATTCAGGCTTATACTCGTTTTCATGGCGATGAAGAGGAGGCGCTTATTACTTACCTGGATCTTGTTGCCACGGCGATCGCGGCAGATATTGTTCCCATTACTGGAGAAAACAGGATCCTGGCCTATCATGGTCTTCATGTCATTAATGTGGCGCCCAGAAACGGTATTGCTTCCCTATTGGGAAACAGACAGTCGATTACTATCAGCGATGTGGTTTTTATTGCCGCACCAAGAATCAACGCGGCAGGTCGCATGAAACACGGTCAGCATGCGGTTAATTTGTTAACGGAAGAAGATCCTGATAAAGCTTCGGAATTAGCGGGAGAGATTGAAATTTTTAATTCTGATCGCCGTGATGCTGATAAAACAATAACTGAAGAAGCTAAACAGCAGATTATTGCGATGGAAGAGGAGCAACGCATGACCACGGTTGTTTATGACGAAAACTGGCATAAAGGAGTGATCGGGATTGTGGCTTCGAGACTTACAGAAACTTGGTACAGACCCACACTGGTTTTTACTAAAAGTGGTGAGAAACTGGCCGCATCAGCCAGATCGGTTAAAGGTTTTGATGTTTATGAAGCTTTGGAAAGCTGTAAAGAGCACATTGAACAATTTGGAGGGCACAAGTACGCTGCGGGTTTGACTTTGCTCGAGGATGAATATGATAACTTCAAAAGAAAGTTTGAAGAAGTGGTTTCCAGTACCATCGATAAACGGTTACTAACTCCGGAAATAGCTATCGACACTGAATTACAACTAAAGGATATCACTCCAAAATTCTACCGGATCCTAAAACAGTTTGCCCCTTTTGGTCCTGGAAATATGTCACCTGTTTTTTTAAGCAAAGGACTTATAGATACCGGTTTTGGAAAATGTGTTGGAGAAAGTAAGAATCACCTTAAATGCCAGGTCAAGCAGGAAGACGGCGGTCCCGCCTTTGAAGTGATTGGTTTTAACCTAGGGGATAAACTGGACCTGATCAAAAATCATAAACGCTTTGATGCGATTTATAGCCTGGATGAAAATACCTGGAATGGACGGACTACAATTCAGTTGAAATTAAAAGATATTCGGGAGTCTGTAGAAAGTTAATCCTGCTGGAGTTTTTGCAATTTCAGGCTGGTTCCATCAAATTCGGCATAAGTATAATGGTTGATCCAGTCGCCTGTGTTGATGTATCTTGAATTTCCTTCCAGCTCAATTTCCAAAGGTAAATGTCGATGGCCAAACAGAAAATAATCGTAGTGTTTGGTTTCCAGTTTTCGTTTGCAATACTGAATAAGAAACTCTTTGTCCTCACCGAGAAACTTCATATCCTCTTCACCGGAAATCATTTTATTCTTTACAGAAAAATACTGGGCGAGAGGAACACCAAGATCGGGATGCAGCCATCTGTAAAGCCACTTTGAGAATGGATTAGTAAAAACCTTTTTCATTCGTTTATAACCCATATCGCCCGGGCCGAGTCCATCCCCATGACCTACCAAAAATTTCTTGCCGTTAAATTCGAACTCTTTAGGTTTATGGTAAACAGGGATATTTAATTCCTCTTCAAAATAATTTTTCATCCATAGGTCGTGATTTCCTACGAAAAAATGAACCGGGATACCACTGTCTCTAATTTCTGCCAGTTTTCCTAACGTACGAACAAAACCTTTGGGGACAACATGTTTGTATTCAAACCAGAAATCAAAAAGATCACCCAGCAGGAAAATTGCTGCAGCATCTTCCTTGATCTCATCCAGCCATTTGATAAAAACAGCTTCCCGCTTCCGGCTTTCGGCCATTGTAGGAGCGCCAAGGTGATTATCGCTGGAAAAGTATATTTTTTTGCCTTCTGGAATATTCATAAACGCCTGGTTCGCGGGTAAAGATATGGAAATCTGATTTTTGTTCGAATCTTATGCGGAAGTTGTTTTGGGTTGAAAAGTTGAATTTGCGCAAGGGATAGCAGCGGTTAGCTCCCGCTTTTGCGGGACTATTAGCGCATAGCCCGACCCGAAGGGTTGCGCCTACTCATTATCACTCGCATACCATTCGGCAAAACTGCTTTCGGTTTCCTGAAGTTTTAGGGAATGCAATTTAATGTGCGAAGGCAAATGTTTTTTGATCTTTTCGGCAAAATCGGTAACCATATTTTCACTGGTAGGCTGGTAATCGGTGAGAATTACATGATGTCCACGGCTTTTCAGTTCCTCGGCTAGCTCGACGTGAGGAGTATTTTTATTGAAAACTGTGGCGTGGTCGAATTTATCTACGATTTCAGATTTTACTATTTTTTTCAGATCCCCAAAATCGATCACCATCCCAAATTTCACATTCTCATTATCGGTAATTGGCTGACCGATCACCGTGACATTCAGCTTATAGCTATGCCCGTGCACGTTGCGGCATTTGCCGTCATAACCATATAGCGCATGGCCTGTTTCAAATGAAAATTGTTTGGTGATTCTTATCATGCTCATAACTCCAAATTTTGTACAAAGATACTGGAATTTTCGACCTTAAAATTTTAGGATAACGGATTGATTTCTGACATATATTTGCGAAATTTAAGATATGCAGACTACCGAGGAATTATTTGAACAGATCGATTTTGAACTGAATCCGCTATATGAACAGATCATTGAAGATTTGCTTGAAAAGAAATATAGCGTGGTCGATCATTTCTTTAATCTTGATGAGGTGGAATTGCTTCGGAATAGCCTAATGGAGAAGTATGAGGAAGATGCGTTTAAGAAAGCGGCTATTGGGAATCGTATCAACGAGGTCATTGAAAAAAGCATTCGTGGTGATTTTATTTTATGGCTGAATGAGGAAACTGCAGGAAAGGCAGAAAAAGTTTATTTCAATAAGATCAATTCTCTGGTAAATTACCTGAACCGAACCTGTTTTATGGGAATTCTGACCAAAGAGTTTCATTATGCGGTATACCCTGAAGGCACTTTCTATAAGCGCCACTTAGATACGTTTCAAAATGACGGGCGTCGTAAATTATCGATGGTTTGTTATTTAAATAAGGAAAACTGGAAGCCTAAAAATGGTGGAGAACTGGCTATTTACCTGGATAACGATGGTGTTGAGAAAGAAGTAACTATTTATCCGTTGGCAGGCAGGATAGTCATATTTGAAAGCCAGGAGCTGGAACATGAAGTGAAAGCAGTTAAAGTGCCTCGCTACAGTATTACCGGCTGGCTAAAAACGAGATAATTATTTTTTTAGTTTTCTATAAGCGAAAACCCCGATTAAAATAATTGCCAATATGAGCCAGAATCCCATACCGCTCATAAAACTGAAGAATTCCCAAACGTCCTGATCCATACTAATTTTTATATTTTCTACTGTTCCTTTTACTCCAGCGGTAACGTGCAAAATAAAACACGGCGAGCAGGAAAAGAATTCCCATTAAGTACCAGAAATTCTCAGAAATAAAATCCTCAAAGGTCCAGCCCCATTTCTGAGTTTCAGTAGGAGCTTTATCCTGCGGTAATTCTGGTTGCTGAATTAAATAATTCATTATATAGACTTTCTATTTTTTCGGATTAATACTACAATCAGAGATAAAATTCCGAGAGATAGGAGTATCGGTATGGCGTAGGCTAAAACTGAACCAACCTTATAGCCCAGTTCATATGCTTCTTTTTGAGCAGGATTCTGTGCGAGAAAATAGAGTAAGTTTAGTTGAGCCATTATTTTTTAAATTTTTCCAGCGCTTTTTTCGTGAAATCTGATAGTACCAATTCACCCGAAATCGCGGCATTTTCCAAAAGTAATTGTTCCCAGTTACCGGTATCCTTCCAAAGGAGTTGTTTCATTTCAAATAAAGCTTCCGGATTATAGGAGGCCAGTTTTTCAGTAAAATACTCAATTTCCTCGTCTAATTCTTTTAACGAATCAAAAACTTTGGCGTATAAACCTTTTTCCTTTGCCCAATAAGCATTTTTCCACTCATGCGCAGCCAGTGTTAATTCGGCTAGTGCAGTTTTTCCCATTTTTCGTTCTACAGCGGGAGCGATCACAAATGGGCCAATCCCAATGCTTAATTCTGAAAGTTTTATGGCGGCAGCTTCCGTAGCCATAGCATAATCACAGGCAGAAACCAATCCAACGCCTCCACCTACAGTTTTACCCTGAACACGACCCACGATCAATTTCTTACATTTTCGCATGGCATTCAAAACCTTCGCAAAACCTGAGAAAAATTGTTTCCCGCTTTGCATGTCATTAATCGCGACGAGTTCATTGAAAGAAGCACCGGCACAAAAGGCTTTCTCACCTTCCGATTTTAAAAGAATGATTTTAGCTTCGGGATCTTCGGAAAGTTCGTCGATCTTTTTAGCCAGTCGGTCTAAAAGAACAGAAGGGAAAGAATTACTTGCCGGATGTCCAAATTCAACTTTAGCCACACCATTTTCAATAACGGAATATAGGCTGCCATCTTCGCGGTCGGTCATAATGCTGTTTTTACCAAAGGTACCATTTCAGAATAAATTGGAAGGATGCCTTAACAGAATCTAAACTTCTTTGTTGAGGTATTTTCTGCGGAAATAAATAACAAGCGTACTACTACGAATGAGCATCCAAACGAAGAAACCGAGCCAGATGGCGTAAAGTTTTAAACCGAAATGATCAGCTATCAGCAAGGTGGGTGTAAAGCCTAAGAATGTCGCGGCGAGTAGCACATTCCGAAGATATTTCGCTTCTCCAAGGCCTTTAAAAATACCATCGAACATAAAAGCAATCGCATTCACCGGTTGCATCAATAACACCACCCAGAAAACCGAACTAAAAAGAGCTAAAACCGCCGCATCTTTATTGAATAGCAATCCAATCTCATCGTAAAGAACTCCGCAGATTGCCATCAAAATCAATGCAATATAAACAGCATATTTACTGATCTTTTTACTCAGTTCCCACAGATTTTTATAGTCTTTCGCACCCAGCAATTTTCCGCCAATCGCATTACCGGCGTTCGCATACCCATCAATAAAAAAGCTGAAAAACAGCCAGATATTCATCAAAATACTTTGTGCTGCGATATAATTTTTACCATAATCTGTCGCGTAGGCATTGGCCAGATAGATGGCAAAATTCAGTGCGGCCGTCCTGATAAAAAGATTGGCAGCCATGAGCAGCATTCCTTTCATCCGCGGATTGATATTCAGACTTAATTTTAAATGAAAAGGGGTTTTCTTGAAAAAGAACCAGAAAGCCATGATGAGCATAACCGCCTGGGCACACAAACTGGCAATCGCAGCTCCTTTGAGATGCATAGGCGGGATGAGGCCATCCACTCCGTAAACCAGTGTATAATCCAGGATGATATTGACTGCAGCACCGGTCAAACTGCATTTCATGGCCCATAGTGTATTTTGAAGACCTCGAAAAATCCCGAAAATAGCAAATGTAACAAGCGTTAATGGGTAGCCTAGCGCCCTGATCTGGTAATATTCTTCAGAATATTGCAAAATCAAACCGTCTGCGTTATAGGCTTTGAAAATTGCTCCGGCAAAATAAGCGGTAACACCGTATATCAATAAACTGAATAAAAAATTGAATAAAATTGCCTGCGGAATAAGGGTTTTTACCGCATGGAGGCGGTTGCCACCCAAATGTTGGGATACGATGGCTGAAATGGCAGTTTTGGTTTGCGCAACGATCCATATAATTGCTGATAAAAATGAACCAACAATTCCTGCTGCAGCCAGAGCTTCAACCGAATTTTTTCCTACGTTACCAATAACCGCAATATCGGTCAGGGAAATAAGAGGTTCTGCCACTCCAGCAATGATCGCCGGTATAGCAATCTTATTGATGTTCTTAAAACTGACAGAATTTTCCAATATCAAATTTTAAGTGGCAAATATACGGATTGGATCACAGAGGCAATTCATAGCAATAGAAAGGATATTCGCTTTGCTTTGGAAAAAAGATATCTCCAAGTTTTTGATAACCTCGTGATTCATAAAATTTCTGGTTTCTTTTATTCTGGCTAAACGTGTCTAAACGTACCGATTGAAATTTATTTTTTCTTGCGAAATCTTCGGCAAAACTCATCAATTGCTTGGCATATCCCTGCCCCCAGAAATCGGGATTCACCGCCAGCCGATGGATATATAAATTCCTATAATTTTCAGTAAGCCATTCTATTGGCTCATATTCCCGGTCCATCGTGCTGGTCAACACGATAATGCCGATGATTTGTCCTTCTTCTGTAAACTTATAGAGTTCCTGATCCTGAATATCCTGTTCGAGTTTTTCCAAAGATGGATAATGCTCGTTCCACTGAAAAATTTTTCGCTGGATCAAAGCCGCAGCGCATTTTTCAGTGAGCTTTTTGATCTCAAGAAGATCCTGAATGTTGGCTTTTTCTATCATGAAGTTTCAAAGATGTAAAACATTTCCGTATTTCAGAAAAAATGTTACATTTGCTGCATCATGGGGGATTAGCTCAGCTGGCTAGAGCGCTTGCATGGCATGCACGAGGTCATCGGTTCGACTCCGATATTCTCCACAAAAAAACCACTGTTTTCGCAGTGGTTTTTTTATTAGTTATCGTCTTCATCTGATAAATACTCGTTCCAGAGTTCGGAGGCATCAGCCTTGAGAAACTGAATAGCATTCTTTAGAAAATAATTAAATTCTTTTGGCAGGTCATCTTCTTCCCACGGATGCTTTGCTCCAAAAACATGATCGGCGTTCTCTACCAGCATCAGTTTAGGTGCCGGGCTCCATTCAAAAAGATTTCCTGCTTCACCGATAGATACACTGGTATCGCTGCTACCATGAGCAATCAAGTGCGGAATTTGAAGTTTTTTAGCCGCATTTTTAATATTCAGTCTTTCTTCATTTTTCTTGAAGTTTTTGTAAAACTGGTAGTGATGCGGAAGTTGTTGCTTAGTTCTGGAATTTACGATGTACTGCACCCCTTTTCTTTCCCACTTTTCCAGTTCTTCACCCTTCGGAAACCTGGAGCCAAAGTCTGAAACAGAGGCCAAAGTAATGAGTTTGGTGATCCTTCTTTCTTCTGCCGATTTTAAAACGGTGATTCCGCCACCGCGGGAATGGCCCATCAAGGTCATATTTCCTACTTCAATTTGCCGGGCATATTTGAAATTGGGCATTAGCAACCAATCAATAACTGATTGCAGGTCGTCTAGCTCGATAGTATAATTGTTATCACCAAATGCTTCAATATTCAGGAATTCCGTCAGGTTTTCTGGAGTGGTTCCATTGTGACTGAAGTTGAACTTTACAAAAAAGAAACCTTCTTCGGCTATTCTCTCTCCCATTTTCTCCCAGGGACCCCAGTCTTTAAAACCCTTATAACCGTGACTGAAGATCACGATTGGTTTCGGTTTACCGTCATCTTTAAATATAAGATCGAGAGTTATTGGCTTGTTATGTTTACCGTCTATAACGACATTTAGATCTTTAGAAACTTCCATAATTTTTTTTGATTTCTTTTTCCACGAAAGGAATTTCGGGATTGCAAATTTCGCTTATTAGTTTCTTTAATTCAAACTGAAAATCTTTAATCGTCTCGGCTGTAACAAGCGAATCTTTTTTGCGAGTTCCGGGAATTTTTTTCTCGAATTTGAGCAGACCAGATTTGAGATTTTTGAACGAAATGATTCCGGCTTCCGCAGGGAATTTAAAGCCTTTATCTAAGGCTAGCAAACTCATGTAGGTCAAAATTTGAAAACTTTTGGAATATTTATCATAATCGGTAGTGATATCGTCCCAGTTTTCTATGGTAACCTTATAGTTTTCTACTTTTCCTGTTTTATAATCTACCACCAGCGGTACTCCATTTACGGCTTCAAAGCGGTCCACTTTTCCGCGAATGTATACCGGAAAGTCAATATTGTCAATAAAAATAGGCGTTTTCAGATTATTTTCGATTTGTAGGATTTGTATCTCAGCACCAGATTTTATCCGTTCCATTTCAAATTTTAAGAAATTGTGAAGGTATCTCTTGGCGACTTCTGCAATAAGTAGGTTTTTACCGCGATTCATTGGCGCCTTACTATATGATTTTTCAAATTGCCTGGTAATTTCTGAATCCGCTTTTTCTATAAAGCGCTGAATGATTTCTTCGGAAAGTAACTTCCCCTCCAAAGGCTTATAAAAAGCTTCCAGACTATCATGAACCACCGTACCCAGTGTGTTGAAAGCGACGGTTTCTTCCATCTCATCCTGCTCTCGAACTCCTAAGATATATTGCTTGTAAAAGTCCAAAGGGTTTCTGATGTAGGTTGTCAAAGCAGAAGGCGAAAAACCAGAATGCGCCAGCGATTTGAT
>CAXPUM010000107.1:0-12780 GCA_964220295.1 Flavobacteriaceae bacterium
TCTCGCAGCCTTCAATGATCTGTTGTTTCAGGATCTCTCCATGACTTTTGGTCTTAGTACTGTCATTTCCATCATCAGAATTCTCGAGCTCCTGCTCTACCTTTTGCTGTTCTTTTTCCTTTTCTGCTTCTTTATTTTCTTTCTCTTTCATGTTTACGATAAAAAATCCGAAATCGGCTATTCCGACTCCGGATTTTACTTTTAAAATTATTGGAAATTTTAAAGTTCCAATTTTTGTTCCCGTTTGATCTTCTGCCAAACTGCAACTGCATCATCCCTGCAGATCTGGATCATTTTAAATTCCTCGTGTCTTTTGTCTGCATTCGAATTATAATACAGATTGCTATATTTAAATCCGTAATCTTTTGCATCTAATGCAGACGCGGCGTAATAAATGTAATCAAAATTTGCCCAATAAGCTGCACCGAGACACATCAAACATGGTTCACAGCTCGTGTAAAGAACGCAACCACTAAGATCATTTTTATGCAAATTCGTGCAGGCTCTTTGAATTGCCCGCAATTCAGCATGTTGTGTGCAGTCACCATTAAAAATCACTTCGTTTCTGGCTTCAGAAACAATTTCTTCTCCACGGGTTATTACCGCGCCAAACGGCCCACCATTGTCCATCTTTCCACCTTCTTTGGCCAAGTTAATCGCCCTGGCCATCATTTTTCTTTGAAAGTCCTGTGTTTCCATAGCGATTTTAACGATAAAATTAATCAAAAACATCCCAGTCTACAGCAATTTAGCACTATTTGACTCTTATATCACAATATTTTAAGTTTTTAGAAAACATATCTAAAAATACTCCTAAAAATTTCCCAAATCTACATTAATGATCTTGCTCTCCCCTATTAAAATCACGTCCTTTAAATGAAATAAAAAATACATTTATGGAAGCAATTTTTGAATTTGTACAGCTTACAAAAAGTGATCGATTAGAAGAATTTACTCAGAAGAAACTGGAAAAGCTGGAAAATAAATACAACTGGATCATTAGAGCTAATATCTATTTTAAGCATGATGAAAATCAAAAACCAAACGGATATATATGTGAAATGCGTTTAAGCGTTCCTGGTCCTGAAATTTTTGCACAATCGAATGAAGATTCATTCGAATCAGCTGTTGCTAATACCGTAAAAGATTTAGATAGACAGTGTGCGAAGAAAAAGGATAAGATGACCAGCCATCACTAAACTTATTATTATCTGAACAAAAAAAAGCCCTTTTAAAAGGGCTTTTTTAGTTTAACAGAATGATTGAAATCAGGCTTTCAGATCCTGTTCTTCCAATTTTTCCTTGAATTCATTTATAATTCCTCCTTTCAGAAGGATGTTAATTTGCCTGTCACTTAGACTATGTTTCGTTTCAAAAGTAACATCTTCGCCATTTTCCTTTTTCACGGTAACCCTGATATTATTTCTTTTCTCCACGTCACCCCGCAGATTTTTGAAGACCACTTCATCTCCCTGTTCGATCTTATCATAATCTGCAATATCAATAAATTCTAGTGGTAAAATTCCAAAATTTACCAGGTTCTGCCACGCGATCCTGGCGTAAGAGTTGGCAATAACCGCGGCTTGCCCAAGATATTTTGGTGCCAGTGCAGCATGCTCTCTACTAGATCCCTGTGCATAATTGTCTTTTGCA
Source organism: Flavobacteriaceae bacterium (assembly GCA_964220295.1). Classification (GTDB taxonomy): domain Bacteria; phylum Bacteroidota; class Bacteroidia; order Flavobacteriales; family Flavobacteriaceae; genus Christiangramia. The sequence goes on from CAXPUM010000107.1 coordinate 1,654, forward strand.
ACCACAATATGGCCTCCAAATTGTTTCTTGGCTTCCATTGCGCGATCATAGAAAGATTCATCGATCACGATATACGAATATTTACTAATTTCTGGAAGATTACTTCTGAAAGGTAAAACTTCAGCCCCTGCTTTCAGGATTTCATCCGTTGAAATATTATCACCCATTTTCAGTAAAACAGGAACTTTATATTCATCCAGCATTGGTTCAATATGCGGTAATGATTTAATATTTGGACCTTTTTTCAATTCTATTTTGGTACCATCTTCTGGTGGAGCTACCAGCATTTCAGTATTAATAATTTCTGTTTCCGGATGTACGAACTTTGGATATTTCATATCGTACAATTTTTCGATATCTCTAGGATCGGTAATTTTTCCGGTTAAAGCCGAAGCAGCAGCAGTTTCCGGGCTACATAAATGCACCTGGTCATCTTTTGTTCCTGATCTATCCGGGAAGTTTCTCGGCATCGTACGCAAACTGATTGTTCCTGAGGCAGGAGCCTGTCCCATACCGATACATCCCATACATCCTGACTGATGAAAACGGGCACCAGCCTTAATTAGATTTGCAAAAGCTTTATTTTCGATCATATTTTGGATCATCTGTCGAGATGTAGGATTGATATCAAAAGAAACATCATTATTAACCGATTTTCCTTCTACCATCGCTCCCGCAATCCAGAAATCACGTAAACCAGGATTTGCAGAAGAACCAATCACCACCTGGCTTATATCTTTTCCTTCTACTTCTCTAACCGGCACTACATTCCCTGGACTCGTAGGTAGTGCAATAAGTGGGATGAGTTCATCCAAAATAATTTCATCTGTCAGGTCATATTCGCAACCCTCATCTGCTAATAATTCTGTCCAGTCTTCTTCCCTACCCTGAGATTTTAAGAATCTTTTTGTTTCACTATCACTTGGAAAAACCGTAGTGGTAGCTCCCAATTCTGCACCCATATTAGCGATCACATGGCGATCCATTGCACTCAAATGCTGTAACCCGTCACCATAATATTCAATTACTTTTCCTACTCCACCTTTCACATCATATCTTCTCAGCATTTCCAGGATAACATCTTTCGCGCTAACCCAATCTGGCAGCTTTCCTGTTAAATTAACACCCATAATTTTAGGCATCTTTACGAAATAAGGCTGACCCGCAATGGCTGCAGCGACATCGAGACCACCGGTACCAATTGCTAGCATTCCTAGTGAGCCGGCGGCAGGAGTATGACTATCAGATCCCACCATTGTTTTTCCTGGTTTACCAAAGCGTTGCATATGCACTGGGTGACTAACACCGTTTCCAGGTCGGCTATACCATAAGCCGAATCTTTGTGCGGCAGAATGCAGGAATAAATGATCATCTGCATTCTTAAAATCTGTTTGAAGAAGATTGTGATCTACATATTGAACAGCTACTTCGGTTTGGGCTTTTTTAAGACCCATTGCTTCCAGTTCCAGTTGAACTAAAGTTCCGGTGGCATCCTGAAGTAAAGCCTGATCAATTTTGATCCCAATTTCCTTCCCGGGAGTCATTTCTCCTTCTAAAAGATGTTCCTTAATTAATTTTTGTGTGACGTTGAGTTTTGACATTTGGCAAGTTTTTGCTTTAAATTACTACGTTTAAAAGGATTTGTCCTTCCCTTTAACAATTTCTTAGAGTAAAAACTCAATATTTACTACCCCTTTCGCTAATCAGCAATTTTATATAAATTCACAAAAAATCAAATTCAATGAATGCAATAGTTAAACGTGCTATTGTGGGTGGAGTTGTTTCCACGATAGTGATGGGAACTGGCACCTTTATTCTTGGTCAACTTTCGGGTTATAAAGCAAAAGAATTACTGGTAGATTCCATGTCTGGAATCAATATGCTATGTAACACGGTCATTTTAGGATCTGTAACCATTTTAGCTTTAATGCTTACGCTTTTAAGTGTAAGCCGAACTTCTAACTCCAGCTTGACCGAGAGGCATTATAAAGATGTATTAATGATCGCGAAAAGCGACACCATTTTAATAGTTGTAGCGGTCATTACTTTTCTTTTGCTGAATTTACCAATCAGTGAATCTCAGGAAGTGCACGCCAACTGGTATAAGACCATTTATTATAGCAGTTTGGGAATGGCATCTATTTTAGGCGGCGGACTCATTGCCGTGGTCATGATGCTGTATGGAACAATAGCCAATGTCATCTTGATTGTAGGGCTTGGAGTGACAGATCATCCATTAATTTCAAAAGAAGATTCTGAAGAAGCGAAGAAGAATAAAAGAGAAATGGAACAAAAATAAAAAGCTGCTTTAATTTCATTAGAAACGGATTTGCTGAATTCAAGGCAATCATGGTTTCCAAATCTATTAAAACAGCTTTTAAAGAATATTTTTAAAAGTTGATTAGCTTTTACCTAGGTTGTTCAAAATATCAATTTGCTGTCCTTCCTCCAGATTAAATCCCGGCTTTCCTTTTCGTGGAAATAAATAGGTGAAAGGCGTGTCAAATGCGGCCCAGCTTTCTGCAAGACCATAATCATTGTTGCTGTTCGTCTTCTCTGGTCTTGAAAACGTATTTAGATCTGAATCATAATCTGAACCTACAGCGTCTTCACCAGGAAATAACATTCCGTCATTAATATCTGAATAGACCACAACTGAAGCTCCTTCGCTCCCAGGAAGATCAAAAATATTGATTCCGAAAGCGTCTAATACTTTGTCCTTTGCAGTAATATCTTTCGTTTTGAAATCATCTTTAAAATTATTTCTTGGATGGGCGTAAATTGGTGCATCGCTGGCATCTGAAGAAATAGTTTTAAGATCGGCATAAGCCGTTTTTAGAACACCATCACAAGTGATTAGAATTCCTTTGATATTATAACCTTCTTCTACAAATTTTTTCACCGCAGCTTTTGTAGATTTCTCCACCACATCAATTAGTAAAATATCACGACGATTTAAATGACGTATAGCGTAGGCCTGATTGTATTTGCCGTCAATTTTATCTCCTTTAATAATGAATGTATCTGGAATCAGTTTCAGAAATTTACCGTCTTCACTTTTTTGAATAAATTCTGGGGTTTGACTGTGCAGCACTTCCATTTTATCAACTGTCTTCATAAGATTCAATTTTTTGATTTGTTTTTTGAAGATACAAAATGACCAAAGCACCGTCAACCTCCTTTTATAATGTTTAACTGCTTTTAGGAGTTAATTAACGGAAAAACAATCGCCGCGAATTTTCCATGATGCGTGATAGAAATGGGAAAGTTTTTTTCTGAAATAGAATTAAAAATGGAAGGAATATTAAGCTGATCTTTTTTCAGACTTAGATTGTCCAACTTGAAATTATTTGCTTCAGAAAAATTTTTGAGATAATCATGATAATTGACTGGCTGCTTATAGATTTCTCGGAAAAGCTCGTAGCTTTTATTCAATCTTGCTTCAGCATAAAGATATTTTGAAGTGATCTTTGTATAAACCGAATAAGATTCATTTTTAATTGCTACCTGTACTCGCTGAGATTTCCCTAAACAACATTCAATACGTAGCGGATTCAGTTTTGGTTCTAACTGAAATTTTCGCTGGTGCAATTTATAGGCGGCTTCTTTACTCGCCCATAAATGCCATAGCGTAAGTTCCGAATTTAAAGTGGAATCGATCAGATCATTTTCAGCCTTGGAAAATACTTTCTTTCGAAAACGCTGATTTTCAGATTTCTTTTCAGAATAAGCCAGTTCTAAATCGATAATATCATTACCGATCATTTCAACTTCTGAAGAATAATGGTTTTCGCATCTCCAACAGTAAGCATCCCTTCCATCGAATCATTATCGATCTCAATGTCAAATTCATCTTCCACATCCAACACCACATCTACCAGGTTCGCAGAATTGATCTCGAGATCATTGATAAAACTTGTCGCTTCGTTAAAATTCTCCAGGCCTTCTTCACGTTGCACATAAGGCGTAACGATTTTTTTCAATCTCGGCAGGATATTGATATCACTCATAGCAATTTTTTAGGCAATAATTTTCTTAAAGATAGCTACTGCATTGACATCTCCAAAACCGAAACTGGCTTTCGCAAGAATATTGATCTCTTTTTTCATGTAGTTCCGCGGAATTCTTTCCTCAGAAACAAGTTTTGAAATTTGCTCATTTATATCCTCGCAATTTACATTCGGAAAAATGAAGTTATTGGCCAGTTGTAAAACGGAAGCAACACACTCGATGCTACCGGAAGCGCTGAGACAGTGTCCCGCCATTCCTTTTAAAGAATTGATATAGGGAAAGTCTTCTTTTCTTCGATTCAGGGCTTCACTCCAGTTCTGAATTTCGGTCAAGTCTCCATTAGTTGCCGTTAAATGCCCATTGATTAAATCAATATCCTGAGCTTTAATTCCAGAATTTATAACAGCATTTTTGATGCAGCGTTGTACAGCATCACTATTCGCAGCGGTCATACTGCCCCCGCCTCTCTGGCCTCCGCTATTGATCTCGCCTCCTAAAACCTCAGCATAAATTTTCGCCCCTCTCTCTTTAGCCATCTCATATTCTTCCAAAACCAATGCTCCGGCACCACTACCAGGTACAAATCCGTTAGCTGAAGCACTCATTGGCCTGGAAGCATTCTCTGGTTCATCATTATAATTAGTAGGTAAAATGCGCATCGCATCAAAACCTCCCCAAACATACGGTCCATGATCCCCACAACTACCAACGAGCATTCTTTTGGCCTTTCCAGCAGCGATACGGTCATAGCCCATTAACAAAGATTCTGTTCCAGTGGTACAGGCAGAAGAATTGGTAGTGACCTGATTGCCACAACCTAAAATCCCGCCTAGATATGCGCTTATTCCGCTAGCCATTGTTTGTACAACGCTGGTACTGCCCAATCGGCGGGTATTGCCTTCGTCGATTAAATGAATTGCCTCCCGAAATTTATCCACACCCAGAATGCCTGTCCCGAAAATGATCCCGGAATCCCAATCTGGAGAATTCTCCTGGCTAACTACTATTCCAGCATCTTTCCAGGCATCGCTACCTGCAATCACCCCGTAGATGATCCCGCTACTATTAAGTCCGCGTAATTGCAAGGGAGAAAAATAATTTTGCAGAATCTGGTCTGTGACTTCAGGCTTACCACCGATCTGGCATTTAAAATTCAGTTTTTCAAGTTCTTCAAAATGACGAATCCCGCTGATGCCTTTTCTAATGGCATTTTCAAAACTCTCTATTCCCACTCCATTGGGGGATGCTACACCCATCCCGGTCACTACCACTCTTTTCTTCATCCTTCGGAAGAATTTAAAATCATCCCGGAGATCGTTCCGTAGCATATCTTTTCAGAATTTTCTCCCATCATAGTAACTTTGCATTTCAGTTTATTGAATCTGAAATAGATTTTATTTGAAATCACAGTTACTTTCTCTCCCGGAAAAACCGGTTTCAAAAATTCTGTTTCAGCATGAGTCATAGCTATTTTCACATCTGTTAAGTCTGAATCTTCTGAAAGATACATTCCGAAACAAACGAGACCAATCTGCGCCATGCATTCGGTTAAAATCACTCCGGGAGTCACCGGGTTATTTTTAAAATGCCCTTTGTAGAAGTAACTTTCAACAGGAAAAGTATATATCCCTTTAATCGAAGAGTCATCAATTTCTAAAATATCATCAACGAACAGAAAAGGTTTCGAATAGGGTAAATTTTTAAGGATGAGTTCTTTTTGCACAACTATCAGTTTACATTAAGTGTTCGCCGCCATTGACGGGAATGATAGAGCCTGTGATCCAACTAGCTTCATCTTTGCTTAGAAGGTAGACCACATTTGCGACATCATTTGGAACGGTAAGCCTTTTAAAAGGATTATGCTTGAGTGCATGAACTCTCAATGTTTCATAACCCGGAATCATTTGAAATGAACGAGTAACGGTAATTCCAGCCTGGATGCAATTGGAACGTATTCCATGAGGAGCAAATTCTAAAGCCATACTGCGGGTGATAGATTCTAAGGCAACCTTTGCCGCTGAAACCGCCGCGTAATTCTTCCATGCCTTTTTATTGCCATCGCTGGTAAATGAAATGACTCTCGCATCTTTGGAAAATAATTTATGCTGAAATAAAGCCTGTGTCCAATCGTATAAACTAAGCGCCATGGCATCTATCGTCAATTGGAAATCAAGATTTTCCAAAACCGGATCTTCACCGATAATGGGTTTTAGATTACCTTTTGCAATACTATGCAACAACGTCCTGATTTTTCCTTCTGCTCCAAGAACAACTTTGATCTTTTCGATCAAATCTTTTCTACTTTCTTTCTTCACGGCATCGGCATTAAAACTTTCAAATTTGACGCCCGTTTCCCGTATTTCGTCAAAGGCTTCTTCAATATCAGGAATTTCAGATCTCCGGTCCCGATGAATAATGATAACATTCATGCCGTGTTTCGCCAGTTTTCTGGCACTGGCATAACCCAAACCGCTGCTGCCGCCAAGTATCAATGCCCAATAGTTCTGATCTTTAAATTCTGTTACCATTCCAATAAAATTCGTTGTGCCGAGAAGCCAGGTCCAAAACTTAACATAAGCCCCTGTTCTCCTTTTTTCATCTCCCTCTTCATAAAACGTTCCAGTACATATAGAACTGTCGCGCTGCTCATATTGCCATAAAGTCTGAGAACTTCTCGGGTATCGTTTATATCCTTTCCTAATTTACCAAAAAGATCAGAAACGGTTTGTACTATTTTACGTCCTCCCGGGTGAAAAATGAGGTGATCTACTTCTTCAATACTAGAATTGTATTTTTTCAAAAACGGATGAATAATACCTGGAAAATGACTGGAAATCGTTTCAGGCACTGCGGGATCAAGGATCATTTTTAGTCCATTGTTGGTCAGGTCAAATCCCATCATTTGAGAGGCATTATAAAAATGGTACATCTCCTCCCCTTTTATTTCGGGACCGCCATCTGCGTCTTCCGAAGATAATAAAACACAGGCCGCTCCATCTCCAAAAATTGCCGCACTTACCATATTCGCCATACTTAGATCATCCAGCTGAAAGGTGGCAGTTGGACTTTCAATTGCGATTACTGCTGCCCTCTTTCCGGGATTAGCCTGCAAAAACTTATTGGCGTAAATCATGCCGGAAATTCCAGCCGCGCAACCCATTTCAGTCACTGGTAATCGAGTAATATCCTGTTTGAGGCCCAAATCGTTGATTAAATAGGCGTCCAGCGATGGAATCATGATTCCTGTGCAACTTACCGTGATAATAAAATCAAGTGATTTAGCTTCCCAGTTATGAGCTTGTAATGCTTTTTCGAGTACGGCTTTACCCAATTTTTTGGCTTCCCTTGAATAAATATCATTCTTTTGCTGAAAAGAGGTCTGAGTGAATACTTCTTCCGGATCCATAATAGAATAACGCCGATCTACGCCTGCACCCTCAAAGATTTTCAAAACCTTTCTTCGGAAACGTTCATCGCTTTTTTCAAGCCAGACTTCCACTAACGGCAAAATATCTTTGGTATCACGGTAAAATTCCGGTAGTTCTTTTTCAACTCCAATTACTCTAACAGCCATATTTATTTTTTTAAAATCCATAAAAACCGAAAAGCCCATTCCCAGCTTACACGCTGCCGGGAAAAATTCAGTTTTTGATCATATTGTTTGAAATCACTTTTTATGAAGCCCCTTCTTATGGAAACCAATCCGTCTTTCTTGGCAATATCATTTTTGATAAAGACAAAACAAAAAGCTTTGAAAAGCCTATAAGCCAGGGCTGAACGATGAAGATCGTTAATCACGACACCCAAGCTCGAATTCGTGTGAAAAATGCGCAATATCTTAACAATATCATCATCCTTAAAATGGTGAAGCGTCAAAGTACATGTACAAATATCAAAATGCTGGTGGCGAAAATCGTCGCTAAAAATATCAATAGCCTTAAATTCAATTTCTGGATATTCTGCGGAAAGATTTCTGGCGATCTCAATGGTATGCAAATTAGCGTCAATTCCGATCAGTTTAAAATTGTAAGCTTCCTTTCTGCCAAAATCGGCTATTTTTCTAAGAATAGCACCGCTTCCGCAGCCAACATCAGCAATAATGATTTCCTGGTTTTTATTTTTGGGCAGTAGTTCCTTAATGCCTTTGATAGTGACGGTGTTACCGCCCAGAAGTAAATTGACCCGTTCCAGATCTGCTAGAGTTTGTTCCAGCTCTTCGCCCCGCAGATCGAATTCATCCATAATTTCAGGATCTGAAGTACGTTCAGAAAAATCAGGCTGATTCATATAATTGGGTTACCATGGGTTCTGCTAATTATTTTTGGGAGTATCTTCGGAAAGGTACTAATTAGTTTTTGCGAAAAGCCTGATAGTTCTTCATTCATTAAAATTTTCTGCAAAACTCTACCGGTTCTTAACCTTTTCTGAAATTGTGCATTCCAGACTTCCGAATATTTGTTCTCTAACAGGTTTCTATCTTGGTTGTTATCAGCATAATATTGCTCAATGAGTTCAACTGCCAGTTTAGCGCTATGAATACCCATTGCCATTCCATTCCCGCAAAGTGGATGGATTAATCCGGCTGCATCGCCAATCATTAAAATATGATTTTCAACAGCTTTTTTCCTAGCAAAATTGATCTGGGCAATGGTGACTTCTTTCTCGAAAACTTTTTCTGAGGTTTCGAAGAATTCTTTTAGATGGATATTCTCCTTAAGGATTTGCTGCTGATAATCTTCAGCATTTTTAAATTTTTTAAAACTATGATATGTTGCGAGATAACACACATTAATGGTCTCCCGTTCAGTCTTTGACAATCCACAATATCCCCCACGAAAATTATGTAACGAGACCAAATTAGAAGGATACGAATCGTTTTTATAATGAGCTTTAACTCCTAACCAGCCAGAATGCGCATTTAAATATTCCCTTTTTAGGAATTTATCAAGATTAGAACGCTTACCAAAAGCACCCAGAACAAAATCGGATTCTAAAAAAGCTCCGTCCTGAGTTCGAATTTGAAAAGTATTATTTTGAAAAGTTATTTCGGTAATAGTATCAAAGCGAAATTCACATCCCGATGCTTCCGCTTGCATAAAAAGAAAATGATCCAGACCATAACGGCTGATACCGTAACCGCCCAATTTCAAATCTGATTCGATCGTTTTTCCAGAGGTGGTGCTGTATTGCAATTTATTGATTAGAGCCGGTTGCAGTTCAGTTAAATCAATATTCAAATTTTTAAAATAGGGTTGAATTTCACGAGAAAGGTATTCTCCACACACTTTATGATGCGGATATGGATGGCGCTCAACCAGAATAGTCTTAAATCCACTTTTGGAAAGGTGAATTGCAGCAGTTAATCCTGCTACTCCACCACCCGCAATTACGACCTGAAATTTTTCCACCTTTCAATTTAAATAAAGAAATAAAAAAATCCCGGTAATTAACCGGGATTTTCAACTATTCGATCGAATCTCTTAATTTTGATCAGAATCTTGTTGTTCTGCTTGTTGCTTAGCTTCTTCTTTCAATTGTTCATTTGCAACGATGGCAAGTTCCACTCTTCTATTTTTAGCTCTACCTTCCGCAGTATTATTGTCATATTTAGGCTGAGCTTCACCATACCATTTCGTTGTAAATCTACCGGCACCGATTCCTTCACCAACTAAATAACTGGTTACAGATTCCGCACGATTTTTAGACAATGTAAGGTTATAGCTTTCGCTTCCTGTATTATCCGTATGACCTTCTACCAGAACATTTGTTTGAGGATATTCTTTGAAAATATCAGCTAGTTTATTCAATGTCTCCTGAGATTTATCATTGATATTGTATTTATCGGTAGCAAAATAAACGCCACTGTTTTCATCAAAGGTGACGTTGATTCCTTCACCTACTCTTTCAACTTCAGCTCCTGGAATTTCCTCTTCGATCTTTTTAGCTTGTTTATCCATGCGATCTCCAATGATCGCACCGGCTGCTCCACCAACAACTCCGCCTATTATTGCTCCTAATGCAGAATTTCCGTCGCCAGTATTATTACCGATAACACCTCCAACAACTGCTCCGCCTGTTGCACCGATAACGGCCCCTTTTTGTTTATTATTCGCATTCTGTACGGCATCACATCCAAATAACATGGTTGATGCAAACAAAATTGCAAACATTCTATTCATTACTGTTTTCATAGCTTTCTTTGTTTACTTAGTTTTTAGTAAAATTCATTCTTATCGTAAAAGGAGATCCATCCAAACTTACTGTCTGCTCCCATACCATATTAGTTTCAGTCAAACTTTTAAGACTTAATCTGAAACCTTGATTTCCGGTCGTAGATTTATAACTATCATTCGTTGGTTTTAAAAGAAAATCATAAACACCTGAAGGTGTACTCTCTTCATCTATAGACCAGATAAAATAATTTGTTCCGCCGTCGCATCCAACGCCATTTACCTCATAGGTACCACGATTATTATTTGAAACAAAATCCCAATTACTGTTTTCAAAACAGGAAGCGGAAGCGGTATTGAATAAGGTTACATTAAATTCTCCTGGATTATTTGGATAGGTGACACTATTAAGTGTCCAGGCTCCATCAAAAGTTTTTCGAGCCTCTTTGGCCGTTTTGCTGGGACCGCAAGAAAATACCAGGGCCGCAACGGCAAATAATAAAATAAGCTTTTTCATAGTAGTTTGATTTTAAAATAAAAATCCAATGCAAAATGTGATTGACATTATAAGCATTGGATTATATTTTCGGGTAAATATTATCTTCTGAATAATCTACTAAGTAGAGAGATCACTAATAATACCAAAAAGATATAGAAAATGATTTTAGCTATATCAGCAGCTCCTTCAGCTACTCCACCAAATCCGAAGATTGCAGCGATGATAGCGATGATCAAGAAAATAACAATTAAGCGTACCATAATTTCAAGTTTTATTGATTAGTCAATTCTAAATTACGCTAGGCTTCAAGTTTCAGCAAAAGATTATTATTACTTTAACAAGACCGCTGTTAAAGATTCTTAACGAAATCCTATAAAAATTTGATTATTACTAATATTCTATTAAATATTCGAGCTTTTCTTTAAAGCGATCTCTTGGAAGATATTG
>CAXPUM010000108.1:0-73118 GCA_964220295.1 Flavobacteriaceae bacterium
GCTGCGATGGCTTTCTGCGGAATTTTGATCGGGCTCGGGGTAATCTATCTAAGAAGAAAAACCAGCGCTCAATTAGAAATGAGTAGTTCCTAATTCAGAAAAATAACAAATCGTATAAATCGGTTATATTTGATACAAGGCTTGCATGCCTGCGAAAAACTCGATTATTTTTGCCCGAAACAATTTCAAAATGACACAGAAAGATTTACTCGCAATCAGTAAAGAATTTGGAAGTCCGGTATACGTTTATGATGCCGAAAAGATCACTTCGCAATACCAGCGATTAACCAATGCTTTTAAAGTCAAGGATCTTCGAATTCACTATGCGGTCAAAGCGCTTTCCAATATTTCTGTATTGAAATTGCTCAATTCATTGGGTTGTGGTCTGGACACTGTTTCCATCCAGGAAGTTAGGTTGGGCCTTAAAGCAGGTGTTGATCCGTCAAAAATTATTTATACGCCAAATGGAGTTTCCTTAGAAGAGATCGAGGAAGTGATGAAATTGGGCGCGCAGATCAATATTGACAATCTTTCCATCTTGGAACAATTCGGAAGCAGGTATCCGGAAACTCCTGTTTGCATTAGGATCAATCCTCACGTGATGGCTGGTGGAAATTCCAAGATTTCTGTAGGTCATATCGATTCAAAATTCGGGATCAGCATTCACCAGATGCCGCATTTGCTCAGAATAATTGAAAATACGGGTATGCATATTAATGGAATTCATATGCATACCGGAAGTGACATCCTGGATATTGGGGTGTTTTTATATGCTTCTGAAATTTTATTTGAAGCCGCAAAGAATTTTAAAGATCTTGAATTTATTGATTTCGGCAGCGGTTTCAAGGTGCCTTATCGTGAAGGTGACATTGAAACTGATATTGAAGACCTTGGCGCTCAGCTCACCACAAGATTTAAAGATTTCTGCAAAGAATACGGGAAAGATCTTGCTTTAGCTTTTGAACCAGGTAAGTATCTCGTGAGTGAATCTGGTAAATTTCTGGCAAAAGTGAACGTGATCAAGCAAACTACTTCAACCGTTTTTGCGGGAATCGATACGGGTTTTAATCATTTGATCCGTCCTATGTTCTATGGATCTCACCATGAGATCACCAATATATCGAATCCAAACGGAAAGGCCCGTTTTTATAGCGTGGTGGGGTACATCTGCGAAACTGATACCTTCGGAAACAATCGAAGAATTGCTGAAATTCGGGAGGGTGATATTTTAAGTTTCAGCAATGCAGGCGCTTATTGTTTCTCCATGGCCAGTAATTTTAACTCCAGGTATCGTCCAGCCGAAGTTTTGTGGTATGGAGGAAAAGCGCATTTGATCAGGGAACGCGAGACTTTTGAAGATCTTACCAGGCACCAGGTTGAATTGGATTTTTCTGAAAGAAAAGTGACGGAAAAAGCATAGAATCTTTTATAGTTCTAATTTCTTGTGAAAATCGGCAAGCATCTTCTCATTAGTGAGGTATATTCTATAGCTTTGAAGTAAATCTTACTTTCCATAAATAATCTCATGAAGAAATTTGTCCTGGCCATAGTTGCACTTCTGGTACTATTTTTTGCATTGGTTTACCTTTCCACTTCTAGCACAGATAAGAACAAAAGTGTTTGTATAGTCGAAAACGTAGATGATCTTGAAAATTTCGATTTTAAAAAATTCGATTCTATTTTGGTTGCTCCGAGTGCCTTATATGAAGGAAATGAGTTGAAAACCGTTATGCAGGGTCAGAATTACCGAAAAGCCTGGTCTACACAGGTAAAAGTTCCGGTCGTTTTTTTGGATACCCTTAAAAAGGGTTTGAAAGTAATCGACGAAGGCGGCGGACACCAAACCCATTCTTTAAAATTGAAGGCTAAAAATGGTGTTATTTACACTCTTCGTAGTGTTAACAAGGATCCCGAAAAACTCATTCCTGAAGTAGCGAGAAATCTTGGTTTGGAAAATATTATTACAGATGGGATTTCCGGCCAATATCCTTACGGCGCTGTTCTTGCAGCTGCCCTGGCCGATGAAGCTGGCGTCCTGCACACCCATCCAACGATGTATTTTGTTCCAAAGCAGGAAACTTTGGGCAAGTATAATGAGGATTATGGGAACAAGCTTTATCTACTGGAATACGAAACGGAAAGTGATAAAAACTGGACCGATATCAAGGATTCAAAACAAATTGCTGAAACCGATGACCTTATCGAATTAAAGCAGAAACTTGGAGACAAGGTACATATTGATAAAAAATCATTTATTCGAGCTCGTTTGTTCGATATGCTTATTGGCGATTGGGACCGGCATGCAAAACAATGGGGATGGGTCATTCAGCAAGAAGGAGATTCCATAACCGCCTATCCGCTACCAGGTGATCGAGATAATGCTTTTTTCAGCATAGACGGTATTATTCCGAATATCATCACCAATAAAAATGTGGAACCGCTGGTGCGGCCTTTTCAGAAAACTATAGATTATATGCCTGGCCTGGTTTACCCTGTAGATGTTTATTTTTTGAGAGATACCAATGAAATTTTATTTGTGGAAGAAGCCAAAAACCTTCAGCAAAAATTAAACAATAAGGCCATTGATCAGTCTTTTGAGGTTCTTCCGAAACAGGTGCGAAAACTGGATGAAAAGGAACTCTCTGAAAAGATTAAAAGCAGAAGAGACAACCTGGAAAAATACGCTCTGGAATTTAAGCAGATCATTGATGAACGTGACAAAGTTACCGTTCCCCTGAAAGGTACCGAAGATATGGAACTTCCTGCAGAACTCAGGAAATGCTTTGAATGCTTAAAATAGCAACGCCTAAATTTTTATTTTAGCGCTTGCCATTAAACACACACATGAAATTGAAGTTTTTCGCGATACTCTTTTGTATAGCAGGCTGCACCAGTTCAATCGCTCAAAGTACGGCTTCCAGCCACGTTTCAACTTTTTTACTGGAGGCGCCGCAATTAGATAAAATCAAGAAGATTTGGGTTTATACACCTGAAAATTATTCCGAAGAAAAGAGTTATCCCGTTATTTATATGCACGATGCCCAAAATCTCTTTGATGCGCAAACATCTTATGTGGGTGAATGGGGCGTGGACGAATTTTTGGATAGCATCAAAAAACCAGAGGTCATCGTGGTAGGAATTGAGCACGGAAATGAAAAAAGAATCGATGAACTGACTCCTTTTCCAAATAAAAAATATGGAGGTGGGAAAGGTGATGCTTATTTGGAATTTATACGGTTTACATTAAAGCCGCATATTGATGCGACTTACTCCACAAAACCCGATCTTGAAAACACTTCTATTTTCGGTTCTTCCCTTGGCGGACTTATTTCTTTCTACGCAATTTTAAAATATCCTGACATTTTTGGAAATGCAGGAATTTTTAGTCCGTCATTTTGGTTTTCAGATACGATTTATGAGTTTACTAAAAACTCAAACATCAATCCTGACGCAAGATTTTATTTTATGGCTGGCGCGAAGGAATCAGAAGAAATGGTACCTGATATAAATAAAATGGTAGATTTGCTGAAGCAGAAAGGCGTTTCAGAAGATCAAATAAAAATAGTGGTCAATCCGAATGGCGAGCACAACGAATCAAGCTGGCGCATAGCATTTCCGGAGGCTTTCAACTGGTTAATTAAATAATAATGGAAAAAGTCAATCTTTCAGAAAAATTTGATCTCTTTGAGGATCACTATCACCCAAGAATAGTTGGAGAATTAAATGGTCAACATGTCAAAATTGCCAAGTTAAAAGGTGAATTTGTCTGGCACAAACATGATCATGAGGATGAACTTTTCTATGTTGTGGAAGGTGAATTAAAAATTGAATTTAGAGACCGTACAGTTTTGCTCAAACCTAATGAATTCTTTATCGTTCCCAGAGGCGTTGAACATAAACCAGTTGCTGAAAATGAGGCTAAAGTGATGTTTTTTGAGCCTGCGACAACAGTTAATACTGGTAACCAGGTTTCAGATAAAACTAAGACGAAACTCGATCGCATCTAACTAAATCGCTATAAATCAAAACAGTAAATCATAATTTTCGTAGATTGTAATAGACAAATTCGGGAATTATGGAAAGTGTTTATTCAATTGCGATCTGTCCTCCTGACGACATATTTAGCAAAGTCGCTGAATACAAAATCATTCTGGCCAATGCCATTGGTTGGTATGCCAATAAAAGCTCTAAAGCTCATATACCCTTAACGTATTTTCTGGTGATGACAGAACGCTTTCAATCTGGCAAATCTATATGCGTAGCCTAAGCTTTCTCTTTGTTCCTTTTCATGTTACTTTAAATAATACCGGGAATTTTAGGAATGGTGCGTTCTTTTTGCAGCCAGATGAAAATTCAGAAAAAACACTGCGGGAGTTTATGAGTTATGTTCACGAACATTCACCACTTCCTGCGCAAACTCAAAATAACCCGCATCTTACCATTGCCCGCAATTTAAACAACGCTCATCTGAAAATCGCCAAAGAGAAGATCAAAAATATTGATCTGAGGTTTACATGTGATAACCTGGCGATTCGTGAATTTATTCCGCACGTCAGGCAATACGAGATCATCCACCGCACCGATTTGAATAGCTAATTAAAATTGGAGCCTAGAATCCAGATCCTTGAAAAGCATACAAAAGCTTTGAAAAGACTGTGGTCAGATGTTTTATTCTGATGTAAATCAGATATGAGTAAGAGTCTTATTCGATTTAAGAATCTTAAAAACATAAGTAACTCATAATCAGAAATATTAATTCCAAATTCTAATGTTAACGGAAAAGCCATCTATTAAAATTTAACGTGATGGATGCTATTCTGTTAATAATCTCTTAATTACCGGGAACTTTCTCTTAAAGACTTGGCATCCTATCCTCCTCATAGTAGCTTGCGTTTTTTAAAAAATAAATTTTATGAAATTTAGAAATTTAATAAGCGGAGTATTTCTTTTGGGAATTTTTGCCACAGCAACGGTTAATGCACAATCGTCGCCTATGCAACAGGCTCCACAACAGCAAAAAGTTGATGTGAATGATGCGGAGCTTGAGAAGTTCGCTGAAGTATTTCAGCAAATGAGAATGGTACAGCAACAAGCTCAGCAGGAAATGGTCGAGGTTGTAAAAGACGAAAATATTGAGTTGAAACGTTTCAACGAAATTCACCAGGCCTCAATGAATCCTAATGCTGAAATTGAAACGACTCCAGAGGAAGATAAAAAATACAAAGCAGTAGTTGCCGAATTGCAAACGCTACAACCAAAATTTCAAAAGGAAATGGAAGAAGTGATTGCAAATAGTGATATGACAATGGAAAGATATCAGCAATTAGCGATGGCGCTTCGAACTGACGCAGATCTTCAAAAAAGACTGCAGGAAATGATGCAGAGCTAAAACGAGCTTCAATAATATTAACTTTAAAAGGCAGGCTTTTCCTGCCTTTTTTAATTTCTGAAAATTAAATTTTAAAGGTATTTTAATTATAATACCTGCCAAGGGCATCAATTTTGTTGTAATTTGAAACACAGAATTGAGTATGAAGAATTTGACGAAGGCATTATTATTTTTTTTACTGTTTATTGCTTTCCCCATTCATGCGCAGCAATTACCTATGAAGCAGAAAGACAGCCTCAAGTTTACCAATAAGATCGTCCCTGATGCAATTTGGAGAGAAGCATATGTTGCACTTTCCCACTATCCTGAATTGAAGGACGTACCCATTGAATTTCGTTTTAAAAGAAAGATCAAAAAATCTTTTATGCAGGCTCAGCCCGTCTTGACCGATCTTTTGAAGAAGCGGAAAAATCGTGGTTATATCATATATATGAATGAAAAATTCAATATTGAAGAGGAAAAAATTGAGGTCACTTCAGTTCCTTCAGAAGTGCTAATTGGCTGGCTGGGACACGAACTAGGACATGTAATGGACTACCGTGAGCGACACGGTATAGGACTCATTTGGTTTGGTTTGAAATACCTCACTTCCAAAAATTATATTCGGGAAGCCGAAAGGGCAGCAGATACCTATGCCGTAAACCATGGGCTTGGTGAAAATATTATCGCGACAAAAGATTTTATTCTGAATCAGTCAAAACTTTCCCAGACCTATAAAGATCGCATCAAGCGACTGTATCTTTCTCAGGAAGAAATCATGGTATTAATTGATGAAATCCATGAGGAGGCCGACGAAGCGG
The DNA here is from genome assembly GCA_964220295.1 of Flavobacteriaceae bacterium. Lineage (GTDB taxonomy): Bacteria > Bacteroidota > Bacteroidia > Flavobacteriales > Flavobacteriaceae > Christiangramia. Next base: position 6,190 of record CAXPUM010000108.1, read on the forward strand.
AAGAGGAGATTGCTGAAAGAACTAAAAATTTTCTTGATTAATTTTCATTAATGAATGCTTCAAATTCGCCAAATTTCTCTTCGTTCATCACTTTTTCCATTTTGACCTGACCGCCTTTCTTTTTATTAGCGCCATTCCAGTCATGAAATAAATTAGGATCAATTGTTTTTACCTTCACGCCTTTTAATGCTTTTGATCGCGCAACTTTATAATTTTTATTTGCTTCCTTCAGACTGTTATCTAGTGCCTCAGACAATTGTTCATTGTCAGCCTCATCTGTAGTTCCTAGATACCAGAAATGGTAATATTCTCCATCTTCCGCTCTCTTCGCGCAAACGACAAATTCAGGGATTTTAATATCGAATTCATTTTCCAGCTCCTGAACGGCATCATTCATCTTATTGACAGATAGCTGACTACCAACCACGTTTAAGAAAAATTTTGTCCTACCTGTAATACGAATTTCAAGTTTCTCTTTATCGGTAAACTTAATAGTATCACCGATGATATATCTCCAGGCTCCACTAACTGTTGAAATCAATAGCACATAATCCACTTCCTCTTCTACATCGCTTAAGAAAACTACCGGAGCATCATCGGTTAACGATCCATCTTCATTGATATACTCTGGTTTAAAAGGAACAAACTCAAAGTAAATTCCGTTGTCGGTGATCAATTTCATTGAATGCGTTCCTGGCCTGGTCTGGCAAGCCATAAAACCTTCTGAAGCCAAGTAAGTGTCAATGACCTGAACCGGTTTTCCCAATAATGCTTCAAAGCTTTTTTCGTAAGGTTCGAACGCGACACCACCGGAAGTATATACCTGAAGGTTTGGCCAGACCTCGTGAATATTATTTACGTTATGATATTCAATTACCTTTTTCAGCATTAATTCCATCCAGGAAGGAATTCCGCTTAACGCACCGATATCCCATGTTTTCGCATTTTCAGCGATTTTTTGAACCCTTTCGTCCCATTCGTCAATTTTGGCAATTTCTTCTCCCGGCTTGTAATAACCGCGGAACCAAAATGGAATATTACTGGCACTGATTCCGCTGATCTCGCCTTCTTCATGATCACCTTCTTTATGAAGGTCTGTAGAGCTACCCAACATCATAATTTCCTTTTCGAAAAAATCGGCTGGAAGATCAAAATTATTTAAGGCGCTTACCTGCTTGATTCCGGCATTCCTAATGGAATCCAACATATCTTGGGTAACAGGTATTCGCTTACTACTCTTACCCGTGGTACCGGAACTTAGAGCGAAATACGGTGGTTTTCCAGGCCAGGTGACATTTTCCTGGCCATCGTGATATTTATCCCACCATTCAGATGCAATTTTATTGTAATCGAAATAAGGAACTCTTTCAGCAAAAGCAACTCGAACATCGTCCTCTTCTAATAATTGTTCAAAATTATAGTGCTCACCAAAAGCTGTATCTTTTGCTTTTTTCAGAAGAGATCTTAAAACCTCTTCCTGATTTTTTACTGGTTCTTCTTCACCGGTAAAGCTTTCCTTTATTTCCAAAAGACTTTTTATAATTGATCCAAATATTGCCATTTCCGTAAATTTTGAGGTAAAATTATAAAGGCGTAACCTAATTCTCCAGTGAGTTGGGGAATATTTAACTTGTCATTTTGTCAAATAATTCTTACCAAAAATTATTCATGTGAGAAAATACTGTTAAAATAAGCTTAAGATAGCTTTCGGAAAATGAATTAATGTAATATTTACGTTCGAAAATCAAATCTATACCTACTGTATGACCCCTACTACCCTTGCTACCTACTCCAGGTATGCTATGGTTTCATATGAAGAAGCCACGCCAGGAGTTAAGGAAATTTATGACGATACAAAAAAAACACTTCAATTACCCTTTGTTCTGAACTGGTTTAAATGCCAGGGCGATAATGAAACTTTATTGAAAGGAAACTGGAGCAAGTTGAAAAACACTTTGATGGAAGGCCAGGTTCCAAACGTACTGAAACAGCTTATAATATATAACGTCTCCAAAGAAAGAGGTTGTCAATATTGTTCTCATGCACACGGTATTTTCGCAGATAGCATGAGTTCAATGATTTCTGAAGAAGAAGGCTTTCGAGCCACCCAGCAAATGAACTCTCCTTCTATGCCGGTAAGTTATAGAACAGCAGTAAAGGTTGTTACCAAGGCCGCTCTGAATCACCAGGAAATTTCAGAAAGCGATTTCCAGGAACTGGAAGAAGCAGGATTTTCCAAACAGGAAATTCAGGAACTGATGGCACAGGCAGATCTAGTGAATATGTTGAATACCATTGCAGATGTCTCTGGTATCAAAATAGACAACGAACTGTTGGAAACCCCCGAATAGAATTCAGCTTTTTCTAGAATGAATATTGCCAGTAATACTGCGCAGCTTTACAGGGTAACCTATGAGGCCTACTCGAAATTTGCTAACGATATTAATCGTTGTGGAAATTTGATGGAGGTCGGTGACATCTGTAAACGCCATTTGAAATATCTCCTGAATTTTAGGCTGATACGTATGACTATTGAACAAGGTGACAAACATTTGTTCTTTGAGCTATACAATAATCAGCTTAATTACGAGATAGGGGATCAGGCTGAAATGCATGAATATGAATCAGACCTTTCTTATAAAGGAATCCCGATTTGTACCGATATGGTTCCAGCAAAACTGGTTCGGGATAAAATTGACTTGAACAGGCATTCAAATCCAATGCTTTGGGGATGGTGTTTTGATAAATATGATAATAAGGTGATCGTTTCGCTGCTGGCAGATGATGAGAAGATCTTTTCCGCAGGAGATATAGAAATCCTCAAGCTCGTAGTAGATTGTATTCAGGCGAAGTTTAATGAAATCTATCTAAAAAAGGAACTGGCCATTCGAAACCAAAACCTCTCAGAAGCCTACGAAACCATTAAAGCGAAAAATGCTGAAATTCATGATATAATTGAAAATCAGCAACAAATTATTGAAGAACGTACCAGCGAGATTATAACCAAGAATGAGAAGTTACTTCATATTTCAGTGTTGAATGCTCATAACGTACGGGAACCGCTGACCAGGATCCAGGGAATTGTTCAGCTATTTGAACATTTTGATGATGATTCCTGCCGGTCAGAGCTTATTCCGAAGCTGGAAGAATCGGTTACAGAAATGGATAATGTTTTAAAGGAAGTGGTTGAGATGGCCACGAAAGAACTTGGAGAATTAAAGGCAAACCGTTCATGAAAAAAATAATACTTGTAGACGACCAGCCCATTGCTAACTTTATTACGAAAAAGATCATCCAGCTGGAAGGATTCGATGGGGAGATTTGTGACTTTACAGATCCAGGGGAAGCTTTTGACCACGTAAGTTCCCAGGAGAATCTACTTATTTTCCTTGACCTGAACATGCCAATTATGAACGGCTGGGAATTCCTAGAGGAACTGAAAACGAAAAATATCAAACACCAGGTCATTATTCTTTCTTCCAGCACCAGTTCTGTAGATATTGAAAAAGCAAAATTATATCCTGACGTGGTTCAATATGTAATAAAGCCAATGAACAAAGAGAAATACTCAGAACTTGCTTTACATTTGGACTACTTAAAAGTATCCTAGAAAATGCAGGAACTAAGTCCGGATCCTAACAAACTTTTAGAACTCGCCTTCGCCAAAATGCCTTTCGGCAAATACGAAGGCGTTTTTTTATCTGATATTCCCGAACCTTATTACGTTTGGTTTAAACAAAAAGGATTTCCAAAAGGAAAGCTTGGGCAGCAATTGGAACAGGTTTACGAATTGAAAGTGAACAGTCTGGAGGGATTGCTTCGCCAAATAAGAATGCGCTATCCGAAACCAAAAAACTAAGCCACTGCAGCTGTTAAAAAGCTCTTAATATTACACTTCTAATATAAGCGGTTTTTCTATTCTTCTTTGTAATTTAGCGCCCTGAATAAAACAACGCAACACAACAACAAAGAACGACGATAATGGCCGAGACCAAATATATTTTTGTAACCGGAGGTGTATCTTCTTCTCTTGGAAAAGGGATCATCGCGGCTTCTCTGGCAAAACTGCTGCAGGCACGCGGTTTTAAGACCACTATTCAGAAACTGGATCCATATATTAATGTAGATCCGGGAACACTTAATCCCTATGAACATGGGGAATGTTACGTAACCGATGATGGTGCAGAAACCGATCTCGATCTTGGGCACTATGAGCGTTTTCTGAATGTCAATACGTCTCAGGCAAATAATGTAACTACCGGGAGAATTTATCAAAGCGTGATCGAAAAAGAACGCCGAGGTGAATTCCTTGGAAAAACGGTTCAGGTGGTTCCTCATATCACCAACGAGATCAAGGAACGAGTTCAGATTCTAGGTAAAAATGGCGATTATGACATCGTGATCACCGAGATTGGTGGTACCGTGGGTGACATTGAATCTTTACCTTATATTGAAGCGGTTCGCCAGCTAAAATGGGAATTGGGAGATGACAATGCTCTTGTTATTCATTTAACGCTTGTCCCGTACCTTTCAGCGGCAGGTGAGCTGAAGACAAAACCAACCCAGCACAGTGTTAAAACATTGATGGAAAGCGGGATTAAAGCTGATATCCTGGTCTGTCGTACAGAGCATGAACTTTCAGATGACATCCGAAGGAAACTGGCTATTTTCTGTAACGTTCGCCAGGAAGCTGTAATTCAAAGTATCGATGCGCCTACGATTTATGATGTTCCGAATATGATGCTGAAAGAAGGACTCGATACCGTTACCTTAAAAAAACTTGCCTTGCCAGATGATTCTACACCAAATCTTGACAGATGGAACCAGTTTTTAGATCGTCATAAAAATCCGAAAGCCGAAGTTCATATTGGTCTTATAGGTAAATATGTTGAATTGCAGGATTCCTATAAATCGATCCTGGAAGCCTTTATCCATGCCGGAGCAGAAAATGAAGTTTCGGTGAATGTGGAATACATTCATTCCGAATTTATCAATGAGAACACGATTCATAATAAAATCAGCCATCTTGATGGAATACTCGTTGCGCCTGGTTTTGGGGAAAGAGGAATTGAAGGAAAGATCGATGCCGTTCGCTATGCCAGGGAAAATGACCTGCCATTTCTAGGAATTTGCCTCGGAATGCAGATGGCAGTTATCGAATTTGCCAGAAACGTACTTCAGCTGAAAGGTGCCAATTCAACAGAAATGGATTCCAAAACAAAACACCCGGTAATCGATTTGATAGAAGCCCAAAAAGACATCACACAAAAAGGTGGTACCATGCGTTTAGGTGCTTGGGATTGTGAATTGAGAGATGGTTCTGCAATTAGGGAAGTTTACCAGGAGAAAAATATTAAAGAACGACACCGTCATCGTTACGAATACAACAATAAGTATAAGGAGCAACTCGAAAATGCAGGGATGGCAAGTACGGGAATTAATCCCGAAACAGGCCTTGTAGAAGTTGTTGAGATACCGGAACACCCTTGGTTTGTAGGTGTTCAGTATCACCCTGAATATAAAAGTACGGTGGCAAATCCACACCCAATATTTGTAGCTTTTGTGAAAGCTGCTTACGAACACATGCTAAAAATGAAAGATGCCAAGATGGCACAAAATCAATAATTGGCTGTTTTTTTGACTGAAGACGAACAATTAAACTAAGGAATGGAAGAAAAGAAAATAGACATTCAATCCATAATTGGATTTATCTTAATTGGTGGTATCCTTATTTGGATGCTTTATAACAATAAACCTGAGGAAGAAATTCAAGAAAATCCGAAAGATCAGACCGAGCAGGTGGTTTCTTCTTCGGAAAATACGGAGGAGCAAAAAGAAGCGATCCGGGAAACCGATACGGTTCAAAACGATTCTACCGCACTGGTAGCGGCTCAGAAAAAGCTGGGAGCCTTCGGCTATTCTTCTACGTTAGCCTCTGCGAAAGATGGTACCACTACCCTGTCTAACGATGTACTCGAATTAAAGGTTTCGAATAAAGGTGGTTATATTGAAGAAGCGAAACTGAAGAATTTCAAAACCTACGATTCTATTCCGGTTTATATTATTAAGGATGGCAATGCTTCCTTCAATATCAATTTCAATACAACTGATGGTCGCAGCCTGAATACGGAAAACTTATATTTTCAGCCTGATCTGACCCAAACCAACGGAAACCAGGTTCTTTCGATGAAATTAAAAGTTTCAGAAAATGAATTTCTGGAATATAGATATGCATTGAAAGCTGGAGAATATATGATGGACTTCAGTATTCGCTCACAAGGTTTAAGCGGAGTCCTGGACGGTTCTCAAAATCCTACCATGGATTGGGAATTGAAAGGTTATCGCCATGCTAAAAGTATTTCTTATGAAAATCGTTATACCGATCTGGTCTATGAATACGATGGTGGCGACGATGATAAGATCCGAAGTGGCGAGGAAGAAGACGAGGACGTAAGTTATATTGCTTACAGACAGCATTTCTTCACTTCCATTCTTCTTACAGATACTCCTTTCAAAAAGGCTAATTTCAATGTAAATGATCTAGTAGAAGATGAAGATATTGACACTGTTTACACTAAGAGTTTTGCTTCAGCAGTTCCACTGGAGCTGAATGGCGGAGAGCTGAATTATAATATGAACTGGTATTACGGTCCTTCAGATTATAAAATACTGAATGATTATGACCGTAATCTTGATGAAATCATTCCACTTGGTTGGGGAATTTTTGGATGGATCAACAAGTATATTTTCATTCCGTTTTTCGTTTTCTTAAGCGGATTCCTTCCAAGCTACGGTCTGGCAATTATCGCCATGACCATCGTAGTAAGGATCGTGTTATCACCGGTTACTTATAAATCGTATTTATCACAGGCGAAGATGAAAATTCTACGGCCTGAGATCAATGAGATCAATGAGAAGTATAAGGATAACGCTATGAAAAAGCAGCAGGAAACTATGAAGCTGTACAGTAAAGCTGGCGCCAGCCCAATGAGCGGTTGTTTGCCTGCCTTAATGCAGATTCCGGTGTTCTACGCTTTGTTCCAGTTCTTCCCGAGTGCTTTCCAATTGAGACAAAAAAGTTTCTTGTGGGCTGATGACCTTTCAAGTTATGATGTGATTGCTCACTTACCTTTTAAAATTCCGTTTTACGGAGACCACGTGAGCTTATTCCCTATTCTTGCCGCTGTTGCCATTTTCTTTTATATGACGATGACTACAGGCCAGAACATGCAGGCAAGCCAGCAGCCGGGAATGCCAAATATGAAGTTCTTAATGTATCTTTCACCATTATTCATGTTGATATTCTTCAACAATTACGCGAGTGGACTGTCATTATACTATTTTACATCCAACCTGATCACAATCGGAATTATGTTGGTCATTAAACATGTGATCATTGATGAAGATAAGGTTCATGCGAAGATTCAGGCCAATAAGAAAAAGCCTCGTAAAACCAACAGGTTTACTAAAAAATTCCAGGATATGATGGAACAGGCTGAAGAACAACAAAAGAAACAAGGACGTAAATAATCCTTATTATAGATAAGAAAAAGCCCGGTTTTGAACCGGGCTTTTTGTTTTCAACTCCTTGATATCAAAATAAATCTTGTTAATTGTAGTTATAGTATGGAAATTGCACCAAACATTTAAAGAAAAAAATGAACGTTAAAGTTTTCTGCATCCTATTTTTCGTGATCACCATAGGTTCTACTGCTTTTGCTCAAAATAAGAAAGATAAAAACGGCCAAAGAGACGGCCAATGGAAAGAAAATTTTGAGGGTACCAATAATCCAAAATTTGAAGGCACCTATGATCATGGCGAAAGAATTGGTGAATTTAAATTTTATCAGAAAGGCTATTATAAACATCCCGCCGCAATAATGGATTTCGGAAACGGGCAGGACTCAGTGAAAGTCACCTATTATACTCAGGCAGGGAAACCTATTAGCAAAGGCATAATGGTCGATAAAAAAAGGGAAGGAAAATGGGTGTATTTTCATCAGAAGAATGATAGCATTATGATGGTGGAATACTATTCAGAAGACAAACTTAACGGAATCCAGGAAACCTTTTTTACAGATGGTACAACTGCGGAAAAAACTCAGTATAAAATGGGTATTAAAAACGGTCCAAGCCAGATATTTGCCAAAAACGGGCAGGTCTTAAAAGATCTGAATTATACTGAAGGAGAGTTAGATGGAAAAGCTGTTTATTACAATCCGAAAGGTGAAAAGCAAATGGAAGGAAATTATAAAAATGGCACCAAAGCAGGTACCTGGAAATATTACGAAGACGGAAAAGTCCGCGAAGAACATTATAAATCTTAATATTCCTTATCTTTAAACACCTAAATTGAACTTTATGAAAAAGATCCTATTTATGATTTTGGCAGTGACGGTATTAGCCGCCTGTAGCAATGATGACGATTCTCCGCAAACCGGGGATGACTTAATTCTTGGTAAATGGTATTTGAAAGATGCACGTGCCGGAAGTGTGAGTCTAGTTACTGAATGCCAAAAAAAATCAAACATTATATTTAACCTGGATAACTTGGCAAGTTCCGAATATTATGAGAGCAACGATGCTGACGAGTGCAATCTCGAGTCTTCTAACCAGGGAAGCTGGAGTAAAAATGCAAATTCCCAGTACACTTTTGATGTTCCTGGGTACGACAATCTTACTGGAACAGTAAGCTTTGAAGGAGATACTTTCACTTTTACCAGTGCGGAGATTGCTCCAATAGTTTTTACCTTCGAAAAATAATACGATCAATAATCATTATAAAAGGTGGCTTTCGCCACCTTTTTTTATTTCGTAATTTTGCTACTCCGTAACCGACAGATACCGGAAAAAGATGCTAATATGAAAAAAGTTGTTGTTGGACTTTCAGGAGGAGTAGATTCAAGTGTTTCAGCCTATCTTCTTAAAGAACAGGGATATGAAGTGATTGGATTATTCATGAAAAACTGGCACGATGATTCCGTGACAATTTCAGATGAATGTCCCTGGCTCGATGACAGCAACGATGCCATGATGGTAGCGGAAAAACTGGGTATTCCTTTTCAAACAGTAGATCTAAGCGAACAGTATAAAGAGCGTATCGTAGATTATATGTTCAATGAATACGAGAATGGTCGCACGCCAAATCCCGATGTGCTATGTAACCGTGAAATCAAATTTGATGTTTTCATGAAAATAGCACTATCTCTGGGCGCAGATTACGTGGCTACAGGTCACTATTGTCATAAAGGAACTGTCGAGAAAGACGGAAAACAAATCTACCAGTTACTGGCCGGAAAGGATAAAAATAAAGATCAGTCCTATTTTCTCTGTCAGCTTACTCAGGACCAACTTTCTAAAACCCTTTTCCCAATTGGCGAACTTGAAAAATCTGAAGTACGACGGATTGCCTCGGAACAAGAATTAGTAACTGCAGGGAAAAAAGATTCTCAAGGTCTCTGTTTTATAGGAAAGGTACGCTTACCTGATTTTCTTCAGCAGAAGTTAAAACCGAAGGAAGGTGTTATCGTTGAGGTTCCAGCTGAAACCGATATTTTTTCAGAAGAAGAAAAAGTCTTTAATTCAAAAATTGAAGAGCTTCAACACCTGTCAAAAAAATATCAATATCATCTACAAGACGGAAAGATTGTTGGCAAACACCAGGGCGCACATTATTTCACAAAAGGTCAGCGTAAAGGCCTGGCAGTTGGTGGCACCCCAGAACCTCTATTTGTAATTGACACTGATGTTGATGAAAATGTGATTTATACCGGCCAGGGAAAAGATCATCCAGGAATTTATAGAAAGGCCCTTTTTATCAATCCTGATGAAACGCACTGGATCAGGGAAGACCTTGCCATAAGCATTGATCAGGAATTGAAAGTGAAAGCTCGTATTCGTTACCGCCAGCCGCTTCAGGAAGCTATTTTATATCAAACCGGCCACGGAATGTATGTGGTTTTTGAAGAAGCACAGGCTTCGATCACCGAAGGGCAATTTGTCGCCTGGTATAATAACGAAGAAGAACTTCTTGGTTCTGGAGTAATTTCGTAAATTATCGGGAGGGAAATATTCTCGATTGCTGTGAAAAAGATCCTAATTATTTTATTGTTTTTTAGCTGGACGAATTACGCCCAGACGGAACATGCCTGGATCTATTTTACAGATAAACCAAACGTTGAAGAATCGATTTCCGATCCTCTTTCAATACTTTCAGAAAAAGCCGTTCAAAGAAAAGCACGTTTCAATATACCTGTCGATTTTAGGGATGTGCCGGTTAATGAAAATTACATCAACCAGATTAAGGATTTTGACCAGGTTTCAGTAATGGCAAAATCCAAGTGGCTGAATTGTGTTCATGTCATTGGTGAAAGATCGGTTATAGAAAATCTAGAGGATCTCGAATTCGTTGCTTCTGTTGAATTCGCACGAGATGAGCTGAATCGCGGACAGACAATATCCAATCAGACCAAGCGAAAATTCGGAACTACCGAAGATTTTATCTATGGCTATTCTACTACCCAGGTTTCGATGTTAGGAACCGATATGTTGCATGAACAGGATTTTACTGGAAAAAATATGACCATCGCAGTGATGGATGCCGGTTTTCCGAATGTTGATAATCTTCATGTTTTCGAACGAATGAGAACCAATGGTCATTTGCTGGGAGGCTATGATTTCACCAACCGTTCTGAAAACTTTTCTGATCCGTCATTGAATAACCATGGAACCATGGTACTATCCACCATGGCTGGCAATGCGCCAGGCTACCTTATTGGCACTGCACCAGATGCCGACTATTATTTATTTTGTACCGAAGTTGCTGAAACAGAAACGCCGGTGGAAGAAAGCTACTGGGTCGAAGCTGCAGAAAGAGCGGACAGTCTTGGAGTGGACATTATCAATACTTCGTTGAGCTATGCTCAATTTGATGACCCGGGTTACAATTACACCTTTAATGATATTGATGGTAAAACTTCTTTTGTTTCGAAGGGTGCTAATATAGCTACTGAAAAAGGCATTCTTGTCTGCGTTTCTGCTGGTAATAGCGGGGAAAGCGAAACTTTCCCTGGAGTTGGAGTACCTGCTGATGCAAATGTTCTGACCGTCGGTGCGGTAGATCCTAACAGGCAGTATGTAAGTTTCAGTTCCATTGGCCCTACGGCCGATGGTCGCATTAAACCAGATGTAATGGCCCAGGGTTTTAAAGTTGTGGTAGCTAATGATAAGGATGAATTGCGAGAGGCCAACGGCACTTCATTTTCGTCGCCTATAATGGCTGGTTCAATAGCCAGTTTTTGGCAGTCTGTTCCTGAAATGAATAATATCGAAATAATGAATTTGGTTAGAAGCCTGTCTTCCAATTTTGAAAATCCGAATAATAAGATTGGTTATGGTATACCAGATTTCAGCAGTTATTCTGAAAACAATAATGAAGAAAATCTGGTCGCCGATCAATTATACGTTTTTCCGAATCCGGTGAGTAATTATTTAAGCATCGCGCATAAGAAAGATGAAATGTATCGGGTTAGCATTTATGACCTCAGCGGCAGACTAATGCTGAGTCTAAAAAATATCAATAACCAGATTGATTTTTCCGGTTTTTCAAAAGGAATTTATATTGCTAAGTTTGAAAATGAAAACACTCGTAAATCACTTTTGATCGTAAAAAAATAATGCAGAATAGAATTACAGAACTTTTTCAGATAAAATATCCTATCATTCAAGCCGGAATGATCTGGGCCAGCGGTTGGAAATTGGCCAGCGCAGTGTCCAACTCTGGCGGACTTGGAATTATCGGTGCTGGTTCAATGTACCCGGAAATCCTCAAAGAACATATCGAAAAATGTAAAAAAGCGACAGATAAACCTTTTGCGGTTAATGTACCAATGCTCTATCCCGATATTGAAAAGTTGATGCAGATCATTATAGATGAAAAAGTTCCTATCGTATTCACCTCTGCTGGAAATCCAAAAACCTGGACTAAAACTTTACAAGTTGAAGGAATAAAGGTGGTTCACGTGGTTTCCAGTGTCAAATTTGCCATGAAATCTGAAGAAGCTGGTGTTGATGCTGTAGTTGCCGAGGGTTTTGAAGCTGGTGGCCATAATGGGCGGGACGAAACAACCACATTTACCTTGATCCCTATGGTGAAGGAGAAAATTTCTATTCCATTAATTGCTGCCGGCGGAATTGCCACCGGAAGAGGCATGTTGGCTGCCATGGTTTTGGGTGCCGATGCGGTTCAGGTTGGAAGCAGGTTTGTAGCAACTCCTGAAGCTTCGTCGCATCAGAATTTTAAAGAACTGGTGGTCCAGGCTAAAGAAGGAGATACCAGTCTTACTTTAAAAGAGCTTGCTCCGGTTCGCTTACTAAAAAATAAGTTTTTCGAAGACGTCCAGGAATTGTACACCAAATCCCCAAGCAAAGAACAGCTAACCGAATTGTTGGGCCGTGCCCGAGCTAAAAAAGGAATGTTTGAGGGAGACCTGGAAGAAGGAGAATTGGAAATTGGACAAATCTCGGGACTCATCCACGAAATTAAACCGGCTGAGCAGATTGTTACAGAAATGATGAACGAATTTGAGAACGCGAAAAAACAGGTTTCCACATTCTAAGAAGCGTATTCCTGAAGGTTTTGCAATTCTTTGGAAACAAATTCTCTCCATTTTAGTTCAGCATCGCGGTTTTCGCTATGGGAAGTTTCGAAATCAAATTGTTGCTGCATTTTCACTCGTTCCCTTTCAATTTTCTGATAGATTTTTTTGAGATCCTGCCGAACATTTCTGCCAACCTGATAATTTTCTAAAGCTTTTCGAAGTTTTCGTGCATGTAATTCAGAAATATCGAAATGTGTTTGTTCGTGTTTCAGTAAATAATCCGGATCATTGATCGTTTGCTTCTTCCAGGAAAGTTCCGGATAGAAACTAGAGCTTACTTCATAGACTAGTACGGGTTCTCCGGTTTCAGTGCTAAAGGTCCAGGTATAAGAAATGCCGGAATTTACATTTGCCGAATAATCGCTTTTAGAATCGGGATCACCTTCAAAATCCTGCCAGGTTAATGGTGTTTCAGACCAGGTAATTTTCTTCTGCTGGGCCTGAGAGAAAAAACTGAAAAATGCCGCAGCCAGAAGCATCAAGCATTTTTTTGAATTCATGATGGGTATTTAAAACTGATGTTTTTCTCAATATCGGGATGCAGGCTATGTAAAACAGGGCAATTCTTTGCTGTTCTTTCCAGTATTGTTCGATGCTTCTCCTCAAAATTTGAAGCGAAGTTAATTGCTACATCAATCCTGGAAATACGTCGCGGATCTGATGCCATGGTCTTAATTACTTCCGCAGAAGTTCCGATAAGGTCAATCTCCATATCTTCCGCTTTAATTCCCATAACGGTAATCATACAGGTAGCTAATGCATTAGCAACAGTATCAGTTGGAGAAAATGCCTCGCCTTTACCGTGATTATCTACCGGTGCATCGGTAATCATCTTGGAACCGCTTCGAAGATGTTCCGATTCCGTTCTTAATTCTCCGAGATAGGTAACTTTAGAAGTTGCTGCCATTTGCGTCACTGATATTTAATTGTTCATCAAGTTTTAGAATATAAACTGCGTCATTCGCGAAGCCGCCATTCATCCTAGGAATATAATGAAATTTATTCTCAAGATATTCAGTATATCCCGGATAGATTTCAAATGAATTATTTAAATCTTCAGCAGCGGAGAGTCTAAGAAGAACGTCCATCATCAAATCGTAACCTCTAATAGCATACTGATTCGGTTCACTACCAAATCTTTCTGAATAACGCTCAATAAAATCCTTATCGGTATCGTAATCATGAGGCTTATCTACCGACGGATAATGCATTTTCAATTTTCCCAGGTGGTTATTTGAAATGATATCGCTTTCGTAAGCATCATTCTTATCTGTAGTAAATAAAGTAATATTATTCTCTCTCGCAAGACGGTTCAATGCAGAAGTGACGCTGCTTACCACATTAATGTTATCAGATTCCAGCACGATCCAGTTCTCACCACCGCTAAGCACGTTTTTAATCTTGTCTTCTGCTACAAAATTATCACTTGGACTGACAAATCTGGCCGAAGGTATCCTGCTGCTAATCTCGTCTCTAACCTGGAAATGCTTCCCGTCGGCAATGACTACCACATTTTTACCTGTACCGTTCTTCATTAAAAATTCGAGCATGGCATTTTTCATCACCTCATCTGAAGGTCTTGCCTGTAATAAATTGGAATAATTTCCCATTTCACTGCTGGAAAGAGGTGAAATAACCGGAATGTTCTTAGACTGAAGCCTGGAAGCCGCAGCTTCAGCAGTTTGTTTCACCAATGGGCCTATCACCACATCAGTCCCTGTAAGATCATTAATATTCAAAATATTGGCAACCTCACCTGCGTTTTGTTTGGTATCATACACCTTCAGGTTGGTAGAAATACCCATTTCTGAAGCATCATCTGCAGCCATCAGAATTCCACTGTAGAAATCAAGAGAAATTCTGGTCACGCGCTCTTTTAAGATTAGATCTTTATAAGTATCTACCGAATCAATGTCAATCTTTTCAGAATGATATGGAAGCATCACCACCACATTTTTTATGCTCCTATTCGAAATTTTGTTCTTAAGATCCATTTTCTCTGAAGCTTTTGCCGCGCTTTCTTCCATCTCGGCAACCGCATCAGGATTTTCATCTTTCGGAACTTTTAGCACCATACCGTATTTCAAACCTTCTTCCAAAGCGGGATTCAGCTTTTTTAAGGAATCCTGACTTACTCCAAAACGTTGAGAAAGACTGAATAAAGTTTCCTGAGGTTTTACTTCGTAGAATTGGAAACGCTCATCAGTAATGATAACCGGCTCGTCTTTTAGTACGTTGGTTCCCACTCGAATCATCATTCCCGGTTGCAACATTTCTACTTTTGGGTTCAGTTTATCCAACTCTTCGACGGTCATTCCGTATTTTCTAGCGATACCGTATTTTGTCTCTTTTGGAAGCACAATATGTTCGCGAGTGCTTTTATTCTGAATTGAAAGAGAAGGAGTTTCAGTTTTAGTTTCTGCAGGCTCAGGCTGAGAAGTAGTTGTTTCTGCGACTGTTGTAGTGGTTCCAGCTACCGGAATCCTGATAGTCTCCCCCATTTGCAATTCCTTGCTGTATAACTGCTTATTGAATCTTTTAATATCATCAATACTCACGTTATACTCTTTGGAAAGACTGTATAAGGTTTCTTTTTTAGCAACCTTATGTTCTACAAATTCGGGCTGAGTTTTCGAAGTCGCTTCCGTAGAAGAAGAATCTTTGCTTACAGGGATCACCAGCTTTTCATTTACGCCTATTCCCTCTTTAGCATCTGGATTATACTTGTAAATGTCTTCCTCATCGATATGGTATTTTTGGGAAATACTGAAAACTGTCTCTCCTTTCTGAACCGTATGATATTTATACTCCTGGGCTTTAGCCGAAGTTGAATATATTCCCAAAAGGAAACAAATTACAAATAGGTATCTCATTCTGATTTTTTTTGTTTGGTTTTTCTTTCTACTCCCACTCGATGGTTGCCGGTGGTTTGGAACTGATGTCATACACCACTCTATTAACGCCTTTGACCCGGTTAATTATTGTATTAGAGGTTTTCTGAAGAAACTCATAAGGCAGATTCACCCAGTCGGCGGTCATCCCGTCTGTAGATTCTACTGCTCTAAGCGCTACAACCTGCTCATAAGTTCTTTCATCACCCATCACTCCAACCGACTGTATTGGAAGTAAGATCGCTCCTGCCTGCCATACCTTATCGTATAGCATCCAATCGCGAAGACCCTGGATAAAAATATGGTCAACTTCCTGAAGTATACGAACCTTTTCGGCAGTAATATCGCCAAGAATTCGAATCGCCAGGCCAGGTCCAGGAAATGGATGTCTGCCAAGCAATTCTTTATCGATCCCAAGCTCCTTCCCTACTCGTCTTACTTCATCCTTGAAAAGCATCCTTAAGGGCTCTACAACTTTTAATTTCATCTTCTCCGGAAGTCCGCCCACATTGTGATGCGATTTAATAGTTACTGAAGGACCATTTACAGAAACCGATTCAATCACATCTGGATAAATCGTTCCCTGCGCCAGGTAAACTACCCCTTTTATCGCGTGTGCTTCATCATCAAAAACATCTATGAACGTGTTCCCGATCGCTTTACGTTTTAATTCCGGATCGGAAAGGCCTTTCAGGGATTCCAAAAAACGTGCCGAAGCATCGACCCCTTTTACGTTGAGCCCCATATCTTTATACTGGTGCAGTACGCTATCAAATTCATCCTTCCGAAGAAGACCGTTATTAACAAAGATGCAATAAAGATTATCCCCAATAGCTTTGTTCAGAAGTACGGCCGCAACAGTAGAATCAACACCTCCGCTCAGACCAAGCACCACTTTTTTGTCGCCGATCTTTTCCTTGAGCTCATCTACGGTAAGATCAACAAAAGCACCTGGAGTCCAGCTTTGTTCGGTTCCTGCAATCTTTACCAAAAAGTTTTCCAGCAGCTGTTTACCGTCTGTTGAATGATATACCTCCGGGTGAAATTGGATAGCATAGGTTTGCTCCCCTTCGATGCGATACGCAGCATTCAGCACATCTGAAGTACTGGCAAGCCGCACCGCGTTATCTGGCAGCTTGATGATCGTATCGCTATGGCTCATCCAGACCTGTGAATTTTCCTTGATATCTTCGAATAATTCTTCCGCATCCTTAATAACTGAAAGATTTGCCCGGCCATATTCGCGGCTTCCAGACGGCTCTACCTTTCCACCATGAAAATGGGCAAGATATTGCGCGCCATAACAAACAGCTAAAATTGGCAATTTTCCCCTAATTTGAGACAGATCCGGATGTGGTGCATTTTCTGCTCGTACAGAAAACGGACTACCTGAAAGAATGACCGCTTTGAAACTGGATAAATCTTCTGGAACTTTGGAAAATGGATAAATTTCACAGTAAATGTTTAGTTCTCTAACCCGTCGTGCAATGAGTTGTGTGTACTGAGAACCAAAATCGAGGATGAGGACGTTATTTTGCATGCACAAAAATAGAAATTTGAGTCAAAAATTGAATAAAAGAGCTTATTAATTTGCTTCATAAAGGCGGCTACTCAATCTCTCCTATTTGGTTTTCAATTGAATTTGAAATGATCACCCGTAATAAGTCTTATTTCAGTAAAAGATTTTATAGTTTTCCGTTACTTTTTACTTCAGTTTTCTGTTAAAAAAATCTTATACGCGTAGACTTTATTTTCTTTACCCTTTTATTTTTAAACCCTCTTCCATATCTCGGGATTATGGTTTAATTTCATCATTCATATCAATCTTCATCTTATGAAATTTATCGGTGCCCTGATTTTTTCCATCGCTATTGTAATTGCCGCGTATTTCCTCGGCCATGCCTATGTTTCCAGAGCTAATCCTGATGGGGTGATTTCTGTCACGGGAGCTGGCTCAGAAAATTTCACTTCAGACTTAATTGTGTGGGAAGGAACGTTCAGCCGGAATAATGCGAATTTGGAGCAGGCCTATAATCAGCTGAATGAAGACAAGGAAACAGTAAAAAATTACCTGTTAGGAAAAGGGATCAAAGAAGAAAATATTGTTTTTAATTCGGTCAATACCACAGAACAACGGGAGAATCAGTATCAGAATGGAAATTATGTGGGCAGCGTGTTTAGAGGCTATGAACTTACTCAAAGCGTGAAGATTGAAAGCAGCGATGTGGAAAATATCGAAGAAGTCTCTCGTGAAATCACCGAATTACTTAACAAAGGTGTTCAATTCAATTCCCAGCCTCCAAGATATTATTATTCCAAGTTAACAGATCTAAAACTTGAAATGATATCCAAAGCTACCGAAGACGCCAGACTTAGAGCTGAAAAAATCGCAGAGAACAGTGGTGGGAAATTAGGCGATCTAAAAAGCGCTAATATGGGCGTGTTTCAGATAACCGGGCAGAATAGCGGTGAGGATTACAGTTGGAGTGGAGCCTATAATACCAACGACAAAAAGAAAACTGCATCTATCACCATGCGTCTGGAATATGAAATAGACTAATTATTCCAGTGTCTCTAAAATTTTATCGATATCCTCTTCAGTTGTATCTGGGTTGATAAAGCAAAAACGGATCACACTTTCATTTTTATAGCTGGAAGGTGTCACCAAGGCAAAGCCATCACGGTGATTTTTATAAGTCCAGTCACGATAATTTTCTGCCGTCCATCCTTTTCTTTTAAAAAGTACTACGGAAAGACTTGCAGGTCGCACCAGTTCAAGTAACTCATGGTTCTTCACCTTATTGGCAGCAATATTCGCCAATTCAATACCGCGCTCTATCGCTTGTTTGTATTTATTCGTGCCATGCATCGCTAACGAAAACCATAAAGGCATACCTCTAAGTCTTCTTGTAAGCTGAATTTGATAGTCTGCTGGATTGAATCCCTGTGCACCTTCGTCTTTAAAAATTTCGAGATAGGCTCCTTTTTGAGAATGCGCTTTTTCGGCTAAAGCAAGATCTTTGTAAATCACCGCTCCACAATCATAAGGTGAAAAAAGCCATTTATGCGGATCGATGGTAATACTATCGGCCTTCTCAATTCCGTTGAATAAATGTCTGACCGAATTTGCCGCCAAAGCACCACCTCCATAAGCACAGTCAACATGAAGCCAGATCCTGTATTTTTCGCATACTTCAGAAATTGTTTTCAGATCATCAATGATCCCGGCATTGGTAGTCCCGCCGGTAGCTACAACGGCAAATAATCTGTTTCGACCTTCTTCGGAAAGCTGTTCGATTGTTTTTTCAAGATCGGCTCCTGAAAGATATTCATCTTCCGAATTAATTAAATGCACATCAGCATCCATCACTTTTGCCATGGATTTTATAGAACTATGAGCGCCATTAGAAGTGAGTAACAGGACTCTTTCTCTCTCAAATTTCGGGTTCTGAGCACGCCATTCTTCCCTGGCAGTCACTAAAGCCGATAGATTGGCCGCGGTCCCACCACTGGTAAAAACTCCAAAAGCTGTATCGGGAAGTCCGGTTAAGGAAACCAGCCACTTCATCGCCTGGTTTTCGCAAAAAATCCCACCGGCTCCCTCCATCCAGTAGGCACCGTGAATACTGGAGGCTGAAGTTACCAGGTCAAACATGATCGCTGCCCTGGTCGGGGCCGCAGGTACAAATGCCAAATGTCGCGGATGATCGATCGGTACGGTCGCCTTGACGAGCACATCGCGAAAAAGCTGAAATGCGTTCTCCCCGCCTATACCTTCTGGAGTAATGGTTTCGCCGACAATTCTTAATAAATCTTCTTCTTTTTTTGGGGAACCGAGTTCAGGAGTGACATTTGAGATACGATCAATGGCATATTTCATAACGTCCAGCGTCATTTCAACCAAATCCATATCTATAGTATGCATTCTATTCTTTTCCAAAAGTGATGATTTTAAAGTTCGCGTCTAATAGCTTAAGCTCTTTCAGTAAAACCTCTATTAATTGTTTTCCATATTCTGAATAAAATTCGGAGAAATTAGCCTGCCTTTCCTGAAGACTTTTATTCGGAAACAGATCATTTTGAAGCAAAGCGATTCTCTCCACCTCATCTTTGAGCTTTCGTTTCTGAGCTTTAAGCAATCGTTTTTCCAGGTTTTCAAGGCCCTTAAGTTGTTTAACTTCCTGTGCCTTTACAGCATTAAGAAAAGTAGGATCTGTTTGCTGAGCCAGCTCATACATTCCCTGGAATTGCTGGACCAAATGCTCCTTCTGCGGATTAAAATCGATATCTATATTTGAAATTTCACGAACCTTTCTATTAATCAGCTCATGTTGCTTCAGGAACAATTCCCTGATGGAAATATTCAGTTTTTTCCTTTTGTCATCTTGCTTGCTAGTCTGCAACAACGCAGAATTCCTAAGTAATAATATTGGGAAAGTGATCTTTTCAGCCTCAAAATATGCCTTTAGCTCAAACCAGTAAGCAAGCTCGCCACCACCACCTATATAACAAAGATTAGGTAAAATCACTTCCTGATAAAGAGGGCGCATGACCACATTTGGGCTAAACCGTTCCGGATGCTCATCCAATTCTTTCAGAATTTCCTCCTGACTCCAACTTATTTCAGTTTCGTGAACGAAATAGCGATTTAGCTGAAAAATGATACGCTCCCGCAAATCTTTTGTTAGGTAAAATAAGTTAATCTCACGCGGATTTACTTGGATGCTGTATCCAAGTTCATTTAATTCGTTGGTCGTTTTGGATGTTTCCTTTTGAGAGACCTGCTGCAATAATTCACTTTTAACATGAGGCTTGAAAAATTCTTTTAACCTGGAATCCTCCGCATCTAGGATCACCAAACCCTGTTCCGCAAAAAGTGAATTTGCAATATACCGCGTGGCATCTGTTAGATTCTTGTGCTTCAGATACGCATCAGCGAACAACTTCTTTAAAAATTCGGCATTTTCTCCACCTCCTACTTCTGCTGAAAAAAGTTCGTAAACTTCTTCTAAACCTTCAGTTGAAAGGTAACCTACAGCCGTATTACCTGCTCGCTCATCGGCATTATTCCACTTGAATTTTTTTCCGTGTAAATTGAAATAATTGATTTCTTCAAAATCATGGTCTTCCGTTGCCATCCAGTAAATCGGAACGAAATTAGATTCCGGATACTTTTCTGACAATTCTTTACATAAATTAATGGTAGAAATGATCTTATATAAAAAGTAGAGAGGACCGGTAAATAAATTAAGCTGATGCCCGGTAGTAATGGTAAAAGTGTTTTCTTCCCAGAGCAGTTCTAGATTCTCCTGAAAATCATTCGATTTTTCCAGGTTTTGGTATTGATCAGAAATTACTTTTACAAGCGTATCTCTAAATTCCTGGTTATAATTTCCCTTCTTTTCAGCAATCTGATGCTCGAATTCTTCAAGTTTAGGGAAGCGATTATAAAACTTCTGAAGTTCTTCCTTCTCCGCAAGGTAATCCAGAATAAGTTGAGAGAAATAGTTAGTATCCTTATACGAAAGACAGTCAGTTGGCATAAATTTCATTTACGATGCAAAGATATTTAAGATATAACTTTTAGGCCCTTAAATTAAGTTAATTCCACGCATCATACTATATTTACTGATATTTAAAGCATATTTGATGAAAAATAAACTACTTCTTCCCTTATTCGTTTTTTTCATTTCTACCGTAATTGGGCAAAGCCTAAAGTCTCCTTCGCAATTTTTAGGATATGAATTGGGTTCACAGTTCAGCCGCCATGCAGATGTTGTAGATTATTTTGAATATATGGCAGAGAATTCTCCCATGATCAGTTTTCAAGAGTATGGTAAAACCAATGAGCGAAGACCTTTGATCTATGTTTCAGTTTCTTCAACAGAAAACATTAAAAACCTGGAAAACATTCGTGAGAATCACTTAAAAAACACTATTAACTCAGACGCCCAGGCTGACAAAGCAATTGTTTGGCTGAGTTATAATGTTCACGGAAATGAAGCTTCCAGTACCGAAGCGGCGATGAAAACGCTTTATTCACTGGTCACAAAGAAAGCCGATTGGCTACAAAATACCGTAGTAATCATAGATCCCTGTGTTAACCCTGATGGTCGTGACAGATACGTAAACTGGTACAATCAGGTAAAAACCGAGCCATATACTACTTCCCGCGATGCCGTGGAACATCACGAGCCGTGGCCTGGAGGAAGACCAAACCACTATCTTTTTGACCTCAATCGGGACTGGGCTTGGGCTACTCAGGTAGAAACGCGTGCAAGGCTGAAAGTTTACAATAAATGGATGCCACATATCCATGTAGATTTCCATGAGCAGTTTATTAACGACCCTTATTATTTTGCTCCCGCAGCAGAGCCTTTTCATGAAGTGATTACCCCATTTCAGAAAGATTTTCAAACCAGAATCGGGAAGAACAATGCGAAATATTTTGATCAAAATGGCTGGTTGTATTTTACCGGTGAGCGTTTCGATTTACTCTATCCAAGTTACGGGGACACCTATCCTACCTATATGGGAGCCATAGGAATGACCTATGAACAAGCGGGTCACGGTCTTGCCGGTCTTGGAGTTCAAACGGATGAAGGTTATATTCTAACACTGAAAGATCGTTTAGACCATCATTTTACTACCGGAATTTCAACCGTAGAAGTCGCCTCAAAAAATGCTGATGAACTGGCTGGTCAGTTCCGAAAATATTTTGAAGGCAGTAATTTTAAATATAAAAGTTACGCGCTTTCCGGTAATTCAGACAAACTTAAAGAGCTTTCGGAGCTTCTGGATAAGCACGAGATCAAGTATTCCT
Organism: Flavobacteriaceae bacterium; assembly: GCA_964220295.1. Taxonomy (GTDB): domain Bacteria; phylum Bacteroidota; class Bacteroidia; order Flavobacteriales; family Flavobacteriaceae; genus Christiangramia. Next base: position 28,563 of record CAXPUM010000108.1, read on the forward strand.
TCAAAAATTCCGGAAAGATCAGTGGCTATAATTACAACGATTCCAAAAACAGTTCGACGGAAATTAATTCGAATACCTTAATTGTTTCCACCAATCAGCCCAAAGGTAAAATGGTGAAAGTTTTATTCGAACCACAAACAAAATTAACCGATTCCCTTACTTACGATATCACGGCCTGGAGCCTGCCGTATGCTTACGGATTGAATACCACGGCCAGCGACAGGATCATCGAAGCAAACGAAAGCTTTTCTCAGGAAGGGACTACAAATTCGGCCAACACCAACGGAGTAGGATATATTTCAAAGTGGGACAGCATGGAAGACGCTTCCTTTCTGGCAGATCTACTTCAAAATGATATTAAAGTACGTTTCAGCGAAACAGAATTCAGTAGCCAAAATACAAGTTTCAATGCTGGAAGCCTGATCATTATGAAATCTGATAACCTGAAAAAATCAGATTTTGACCAGAAAGTTGTTGAGCTGGCTAACAAGCACAATAGAAAGTTGTTTAATGCCGAAACCGGATTTTCCAGCAATGGTCCCGATTTTGGATCATCCAGTATTTCGATCATTAATCCGCAAAAAGTAGCGGTACTGAAAGGCGATGAAGTTTCTTCCCTGAATTTTGGAGAAGTGTGGTATTATTTTGAGCAGGATTTGGAATATCCAATCACGCCAATAAATACCGACTATTTTTCTTCCGTAGAACTAAGCGATTTTGATGTGTTGGTTATGCCTTCGGGGAGGTATTCCCAGTTTCTAAATGAAGCGAACCTCGGCAAGATTTCTGAATTTGTGAAAGGCGGCGGAAACTTGATCGTGATTGAAGACGCGATCAGTTCATTCATGAAGAAAGATGGTTTTGGTATCGCGAAAAATGAACGAAAATCAGAAGATTCTACTCAAACCAATTTGATTCCTTACGCCGATAGAGAGCGTGAAAGTATTAAAAACCTGATCACCGGTAGCATCGTCAAAACTAAACTGGATAATACCCATCCACTCGCATTTGGATATGATGACACGTATTTTAGTTTGAAATTAAGCAATGAGAGTTACAGCTTTTTAAAGGATGGTTTTAATGTTTCATATATCGAGGAACCGGAATTCGTATCTGGATTTGCCGGAAGTGAAGCCGCTAAAAACTTAAAAAATTCCCTCGTTTTTGGGGAACAACCAATGGGTCGTGGAAGTATTATATACCTGGTAGATAACCCATTGTTTCGAGCTTTTTGGCAAAATGGAAAACTATTCTTTGCCAATGCCGTATTTTTCACTGATAAAAATGGATACTCCTATAATTAACATCATATGAAGATCTGGAAATATACTTATCAAATCATATTCTTATTCCTGGTTTCGGTCAACGTCAACGCGCAGGAAAAACAACAGTTCGCAGTAGATTTTGAAACTTTCAATCTGGAAAACGGACTAAAAGTTATTCTACATCAGGATCAATCAGATCCCGTCGTAGCTGTAGCGCTTACCGCACACGTGGGTTCGGCGAGAGAAAAAGAAGGGCGAACCGGTTTTGCTCATTTATTCGAACATTTACTTTTCCTGGAATCGGAAAATCTGGGTAAAGGTGGGCTGGATAAGCTGAGTGCCCGCGTGGGTGGCTCAGGTGCCAACGGCTCGACCAGCCGGGATAGAACGAATTATTTCCAGACGGTTCCAAACGATGCCCTCGAAAAAATGATCTGGGCGGAAGCCGATAAATTAGGATACTTTATAAATACTGTTACCGAACCTGTGCTTGCTAAAGAAAAACAGGTGGTGAAAAATGAGAAGCGTCAGCGGGTTGATAACAGGCCTTACGGTCACACCATGTACGTGATCGACAGAAATCTCTATCCTGAAGGACATCCTTATTCCTGGGAGGTGATAGGCAGTCTGGAAGACCTTCAGAATGCGACTTTACAGGATGTGAAAGACTTCTACAATCGCTGGTATGTCCCAAATAACGTTATTCTTACGATTTCTGGGAATTTTGATAAAGAACAGGCGAGAGAATGGGTACATAAATACTTTGATGAAATTCCGAAAGGCGAGAATATTCTCGATATGCAAAAACAGGCTGTGAATTTGCAGGAAACAAAACGTTTATATCACGAGGATAATTTTGCCAAACTTCCAGAACTGACCTTAACCTGGCCATCGGTTTATTCATATCATCCAGATTCTTATGCATTAGATATTTTAACCAGTTATCTGGCCGACGGAAAAAATGCGCCTTTATATAAAAAAATAGTCGAAGAAGATCAGTTTAGCGGCGGAGTGCAGATGTACGATTACACTTCGGAGCTAGCGGGGCAATTAATGCTCCAAATTCGTGCCTACGACGGTAAGGATCTCGATTCTGTGCAGAAAGCGGTAACTCAAGTTTTTGCCGAATTTGACAAAAATGGAATTCCGCAGAAAGATCTGAAAAGGATCAAAGCCGGGTTGGAAACAAGGTTTTACAATTCCATCAGCAGTGTACTGGGAAAAGGGTTTCAGTTAGCGCAGTATGAGATCTTTGCCAAAGACCCGAATTACATTAATAAAGAAGTTTCTAGAATGATGGAGGTTTCCGCGGAAGATGTAATGCGAGTTTTCAGAAAATATATCAAAGATCAGCACTATGTTGCTACCAGTTTTGTACCGAAAGGACAACAGGATTTAGCTTTGCGGGATTCAGAAAAAGCGGAAGTCGTAGAGGAAAAGATCGTTGAAGGAGCTGAAGATGAAATAGACCCCAATCAGGTTGCCTCTTACGAAAGAACCCCATCGAGCTTTGACCGAACTGTAGAGCCACCTTATCATGGAGTTCCGGAGTTAAATGTCCCTGATGTTTGGGATGGGTTGATGCCATCTGGAATGAAAATTCTTGGTATTACTAATAAGGAAGTGCCTTTGGTACAGTTTAGTTTGGATATTAAAGGCGGACAGTTACTGGAAAGTAAAGATAAAGCCGGGGTTTCGAATCTTCTGGCTGAACTTTTAACTAAAGGTACTGCTAATAAAACTCCGGCCGAACTGGAAGAAGCAATCGAAATGCTTGGAGCGAATATCAATGTGGTCGCCCAGCCTGAAAAGATTTCGATATACGGCAATACGCTGGCCAGAAATTACGAAGAAACTGTGGAACTGGTTAAAGAAATCTTGCTGGAACCAAGATGGGACGAGGAGGAATTCGATCTTCTGAAGAAACAGGTGGTTAGTAGATTGCAACAGGAAAAAGGTGATCCTGATGCTATTGCCGAAAATGAATTTAAGAAACTGATCTATGGTGAAAACAGCATCCTTTCTTACAACGAATTGGGAACACCAGAAACCCTTCAGCATATTAAACTGCAGGATCTGAAGGATTATTATAAATCAAATTTTTCTCCAACGGTTAGTACTTTTATGGCGGCTGGAGATATTACACCGGAATTGGCAAATAAGTCACTGAGAGGTATTTCAGCTAATTGGTCTCCCGTAAGCGTGGATTTTCCTAAAATTCCACAACCGAATTATCCTGAAAAATCAAAAGTTTACTTCTACGATGTTCCGGGCGCCAAGCAATCGGTTTTTATGTTCGGTGCTCCGGCTCTTTCGGCCACCAATGAAGATTTCTACCCGGCAGAAGTGATGAATTATCGCCTTGGCGGTGGCGGTTTTGCCTCTAGGCTAACCCAGGAACTACGCGAAGGAAAAGGATATACTTATGGTATCCGATCTAGGTTTACAGACCAGAGCTATATAGGACCTTTCGTAATCTCGAGCGGTGTCCGAACCAATATTACCTACGATGCAGCTGCACTGGTAAAACAAATTCTGAAAGATTATCCCTCAACTTTTACAGGAGATGACCTGGAAATCACCAAAGGCTACATGATTAAAAGTACCGCTCGTAAGTTTGAGACTTTAGGCGCCAAACTGAACATGCTTAGTGAGATCAGTGATTATGGTTACGATTATGATTATATTAAAAATCAGGAGGAGAAAGTGAATAGTATGAGTCTGCTTGATATTCAGGAACTGGCAGAAAAATATGTAAATCCAGATAAGATGTATTACCTGATCGTTGGTGATGCCGAAACACAATTAGACAAATTATCTGAATTAGGATACGGAGAGCCGGTATTGCTTAATCCAGAAGACAATTAGAAAACTTTATAAAAGCTTTAATGCAAGGCGGGAGTTTCATCTCCCGCCTTTTTAATATCTTGAAAACAAACCAAAAAAATTGTCTAAGAAAGCCTCCTATATTTTAACCGGATCAATTTTAGCCGGATTGATCATCTTGTATTTTGCCTATCCACCCTTCCAGGATTTTATCAATGAAACTTGGAATATTTTGTGGAGCAAGGATGAGCAGAAGATCAGGGATCATTTTGAAAGTTTTGGCTTTTGGGGACCCGTTGCCATTATCATTTTAATGGTTCTACAAATTTTCCTGGTTATTTTTCCTTCCTGGCTGCCCATGATCGTGGCTGTCCTGGCTTATGGATTCTGGGGGGGCGCTTTGATTTCTATCGCCGGAGTTTTTTGTGCTTCTACTATCGCGTATTACCTCGGAAAATACCTGGGAGAAGATCACCTGGAAAGTATCGTTGGCGAGTCGAAGAACAAAAAAGTTCAATATTGGGTTTCAAATTATGGATTCTGGACGATCGCTATTTTCAGGATTTCCCCATTTCTTTCGAATGATGCCATTAGTATCATTGCGGGAATGCTGAGCATGACGTATAGAAAATTTATATTTGCCACTCTAACCGGGATCATTCCGCTGGCTTTTGCGATCGCCTATTTTGGCGAAGACACTGATACCTTGAAAAATGGACTTTATTGGATTGGTGGCGCCGGAATTGTGATCTACGCAATCTATGTTTATATAGATCACCGTAAGAACAAACAGGAAAAAACTTAACGCCCTTTACAATTTATTTACCATTCATATAAGAGAGGTTATCAATCTTAAGTTCTAATTTTCAGTACATAAACCGAAATTATGAGCTATTACGATAAAATTGAAAAAATATTAGGTGAGGATGCGACTTACTACCTGGAGCATACTTGCGAAAAAATAAGCAGAACCAGATTAACCCAGCCATCTTTTGATGTAGTGGAAAATTTCCAGGATTCTGATAGAAACCCTCAGGTTCTACGCAGTTTATCCCATTTATACGATCATGGGAACCTGGCTCATACCGGCTACCTGAATATTCTGCCGATCGATCAGGGTATTGAACATTCGGCGGCCTTTTCTTTCTATAAAAATCAGGACTATTTCGATCCTGAAAATATTATCAAATTAGCTATTGAAGCTGGTTGTAACGGGGTTGCTTCAACTTTTGGAGCTTTAGGCATGCATGCCAGGAAATATGCTCACCGCATTCCGTTTATAGTGAAAACCAATCATAACGAGCTTTTAACCTATCCCAATAAATATGACCAGATCCCCTATGGGACGGTAAAAGAAGCCTGGAACATGGGAGCCACGGCGATTGGGGCTACTATCTATTTCGGGTCTGAAGAAAGCAATAAACAAATCATTCAGATTGCTGAAGCATTTGAAGAAGCACATTCATTAGGAATGGCCACCATTTTATGGTGTTATACCCGAAACGAACGATTTAATACTCAAAACAAAGATTTCCATACGGCAGCTGATTTAACCGGACAGGCGAATCACCTTGGAGTGACTATAAAAGCAGATGTTATTAAACAGAAATTACCAGATACTAATTTCGGTTTTCAGAAAGTAGGCTTCGGAAAGTTTGATGATGAAATGTATGAAAGCCTGGCGACGGATCATCCTATTGACCTGTGTAGATTTCAGGTTGCTAATTGCTATATGGGAAAAATTGGCCTGATAAATTCTGGTGGCGGATCTGAGGGAGAATCTGATACTAAAGAAGCGGTTCGCACGGCAGTTATTAATAAGCGTGCCGGAGGTTCCGGGCTGATCATGGGGCGTAAAGCATTTCAGAGACCTTTAAATGAAGGCGTTGAAATACTGAATGCCGTACAACAGGTTTATTTAGAAGAAAAAGTGACTATTGCATAATCATTTCGGGTGACCCAAAGTTTTTATGAAGCCTGGCAATATCAGCAGGATCATAATTGTTTAGCTCCACCATCGTCCCCGATGCAGATGGAGCTTTTATTAATAAGTGATTATTAGAAATGGTAAGACTTAATTCTGATCGTTGATATTCCTTCTTTTTGCGTCCATAAGGTTTGACCACAATTTTTTCATCGTTCCATTCTATATATTCCGTAGTTTCCTGCGTATAGCCAGTGATGAAATAAAGTATTGCTGGTAAAAGATATAAAGCTGGAATTAAGAAATTGCGATTCCAACCGACTTCAACCGCATCTGTGGTGAAAAACATTCCTATGGCCAGAGCAAGCCAGACAAAACCTAAAATAACCCAGTAGTTCTTTTTGAAAAAGCTTAGATTTTTGTCAATTCGAGTCATGAAAAATAGCATGAAATACTCAAACCAAAATACAAAAATTATTCTCCGGTTCGAATTTTAAGTGGTTTACGCTTCGGTTTTTCTACATTCGAATTGACCGGAACTCCATAAAGATCAAAGTCGGCTGCTTCGGTAATTTTGATATCATAGTATTCACCGGTTTTCAAATAAATATCTGAAGCTTCGATCAATACTTCATTATCTACATCTGGCGAATCAAATTCGGTTCGACCTATAAAATAGTTTCCTTCCTTACGATCAATCACCACTTTGAAAGTATGACCAATTTTCTCCTGATTCAATTCCCAGGAGATCTGTGACTGGATTTCCATAATTTCATTGGCACGCTCCTGCTTGATCTCATCTGGCACATCGTCTTCCAGGTTGTAAGCATGCGTATTTTCTTCATGAGAATAAGTAAAACATCCAAGTCTTTCAAATCTCATTTCTTGAACCCATTCCTTCAGCTCTTCAAAATGAGCTTCCGTTTCTCCGGGATAACCAACAATCAGGGTGGTTCTAATGGCCATTTCAGGCACTCTATTACGGAATTCCTTCAGTAAATTGGTGGTTTTTTCATGAGTAGTTCCACGACGCATTGACTTCAGAAGATCATCAGAAATATGCTGCAGAGGAATATCCAAATAATTACAAACTTTTGGTTCCCGCTTCATCACCTCCAGCACATCCATTGGGAATCCGGTTGGAAAGGCATAATGCAGCCTGATCCATTCAATTCCTTCAACCTGAACGAGATTTTCCAGTAATTCTGCAAGATTTCTTTTCTTATAAAGGTCCAAGCCGTAATAGGTAAGATCCTGAGCAATTAGGATCAGTTCTTTTACCCCATTAGAAGCAAGGTTTTCAGCTTCTTTTACCAGGTTTTCAATTGGGGTGCTTCTATGCTTACCGCGCATCAAAGGGATGGCACAAAAAGAGCAAGGACGATCACAACCTTCAGCAATCTTTAAATAAGCGTAGTTTTTTGGAGTAGTAGTAAGACGCTCCCCTATTAATTCATGCTTATAATCGGCTTCGAGTGCTTTAAGCAATGAAGGCAATTCGGTAGTACCAAAATATTGATCTACATCCGGGATTTCTTCCTGAAGATCGGGCTTATAACGCTCACTCAAACAACCGGTCACAAAAACTTTATCTACACTACCCTGCTGTTTTCTCTCCACGAATTCGAGAATCGTATTAACAGATTGCTCTTTCGCATTATCGATAAATCCGCAGGTGTTGATCACCACGATATTTCCTTCTTCCTCATGAACCACATCTTTGTTATTAGCCTTTAATTGGCCCATCAACACCTCGCTATCGTAAACATTCTTACTGCAGCCAAGCGTTACCACGTTGATACGGTTCTTCTTTCTCGATTTCGTCCTCATGCAAAAATTTTGGTGTGCAAAGATAAGGTGTAATTTTTATACACCTAATTTTAAGCCGATTAAACTTTAATGCCTAAAAATGACAGTAATGGATTCAAAAGGAAGCAAAATTCTGAAAAGAGAAACATCATTTGATAAAAAAAAACCTTCCGCTTCCGAAAGGTTTTAAGACTGTTACTCTTTTGTGATTTCTTTTTCCAATTCTTTTACTGCAGCCTGGATTTGAGTATCCTCTCCATTCAGAAAAGCTTTATAAGGTAATGGCACCAAAATATCCGGCTCCAACTGCATATTTTCGGTTGGTTCACCTTCAGCTCCTATCGTTGCTACCATAGGAATACCAAAAATAATCTGTGGATTTATCTGGCGCTCCCACCATACGGCCGTTCCTGTTCCGGCAACCGGCATTCCAACGAGTTTTCCAATATTATTTTGCTTATAAATATATGGGAATATGAATGCGTCACTATAATTCCCTTCGCTCATCACTACGATGCTCGGCTTAGTCCACCTTGTAGAAGGTTCGCCACCTTTTACAATTGAACCCTGTGGGGCAAACTTCAAATATTCATCACCACTCAGAAAAGTGTTTAGATCATCATGAAGCCAGCCACCGCCGTTAAACCTTGTATCAACTACCAAAGCTTTTTTATCCAGGTTTTTACCCAAGGCGCTTTCAAAAACATCCCTGAAACTACTATCGTTCATACCTTTAATATGCAGATATCCCAGTTGACCATCGCTTAGTGAATCAACCTTATGCTCCATCATATCCACCCATCTGCGGTACATTAAACCACTTTCTTCACCCACACTAATCGGTTTAACCACTTTTTCATAAGTGTTGCCCCCGCTTTTTATTTGTAGTAGGGTGTTTTTATTTTCCAGATTCAGCAGGTATTTATTCCAATTTTCATTCTCCGAAATTTCTTCCCCATTAATAGCGAGTATGATATCACCTTTCTTAATCTTATTATCTGCTTTATCCATTGGTCCGCCTGGGATCACTCCGGAAACCCTGATTCCCTTACCGTCATATTTTTCATCGTACAGCAATCCTAAAGAGGCTGTATTTAAGCCCTTATTGTCAGGATAATAGCGACCTCCGGTATGGGAAGCATTCAATTCACCTAATAATTCGCTTAATAATTGCTGAAAATCATAATTATTATTGATGTGTGGTAAGAACTTCGCGTATTCATCATGATACATTTGCCAATCAATTCCATGAATTTCGGGATCATAGAATTTTTTTGTCACCTGGCGCCACATATGATTGAACATGTATTTACGCTCTTCTTCAGAATTTACCATCATATCTCCAGAAATCTGAATATTGGTCACATCACCTTTTTCTGCATCGATCTTCACAAGCTTACCATTGTTGCTTAGATACAATGTTTTTTCATCTTCACTCATTTCAATTCCACTTGGAGTTCCGCCAAGTTTCGCGAGAATTTTAGTTTCTCTGGTTCGAGGTTCGGTTACCCAAAGGTCATAACCCTTCTCAAAGGAAGCCAGATAGTACACTTTACTAGCGTCTTTGTTCAAAACATAATCACTAATACTGGAACTATTAATAGTCAGCTTTTCGGTTCGCTGTTCTAAATTCTGAAGATCCAGCTCTAACGGCTTAACTTCCTTTTCTTTATCCTTTTTCTTTTCAGATTTCTTTTTATCTGCCTCTTCTTTTTCTTCCTCTTCCTGCTTTTCTTTCTCTTTTTGCTCCTTCTCTGTGAGCAGCGCAAATTCCTCTTTGCTCAGTTCGTATTTGTCATAAGCTTCCTGATCGAAGAATACTCCATAGATATCTACTTCTACACTCCCCTGATTGGCCAGTGATTTACGACCTTCGCGACTGCTTTCATAAGTCATCATTTTCCCGTCCATAGCCCATTTCGGATTACTTTCTCCAAAACCGCTATTGATAGGATGGAAAATTTCTCCGCTTCCATCAGCTTTGATTAAAGCAGTATTCGTTCTGAAAAAATACCCTCTCTGATCGTCTACCAGCAGCCATCGGCTATCTGGACTCCAGGAATAAGACCAGTCTCCATCACTATAGGAATAATTGCGTCCTTCCGGAAAAACGGTCGTTTTCTTTTTGCTGTTAAGATCGAGGACTTTCAGAATATTTCGTTCTTCAATAAATGCTACTTTTTTTCCATCTGGCGAAAATTCAGGTTGAAATTCTTCGGCGTCAGTTGCTAATATGGATTCCGTGTTAAGAATAGTCGAAGCATAAAAATACTCTTCTTCGGGCCTTCCTAACTCTACTTTATAAACATTCCAGCTCCCCTCTCGTTCGCCCGAAAAAAGCAGGGTTTTGCCATCTTTAGACCAGCTGATCATTCTTTCCTGTTCCGGAGTATCGGTAATTCGCTTGGTTCTGGAATCGTCTACGCCAGTTACAAAAACTTCGCCCCTGTTTACGAATGCAATTTCTTTATCATTCGGGCTAACAGCAAACTCGGTTACTGTATTAATATCTATATTTTCTACCGGCTCATAACCGGCATCATCCATCACCTTAATAGTCAGTTTTTCTGGTTCACCACCCTCCTTTAAAGTGTAAAGATCACCTTTCCAGGTGAAAGCCATTTTTCCGTTGTCTGCAATGCTCATATTGCGAACCGGAAAATCTTTAAATGAAGTAAGCTGTTTTTCTTTTCCGCCGGTAGCTGAAATTTGATAAATATTCTGAGTTCCATCTCGCTCGTTCAAAAAATAAACACTATCTCCATTTTTGCTGAAAACTGGTTCCCGATTTTCTCCATCGAAAGTACTGAGCTGCTCATAGCTGTTATTATCAATATCAAAAACCCAGATATCTCTAGTTACAGCAGAAGTATGGTGTTTACGAAAAGCATCCTCATATCCCTTCCTATCCTGGTAAACGATTTTGGAACCATCCTGGTTGTAATGTGCCTCCTCTGCACCTGCAGCAGTTACCAGTGATGGCCTGCCACCTTTGGCATCTACAGTATACAGATTATTAAATAAATTCGGGCTGGGGAAACGAACACTCTGAGCGGGAGCATTTCTTCCACTTCCGAATAAAACTTTTTCGTTATCTACCGTAAAGTCATATACATAATCATTAGCGCTATTGAACGTGAGTCTAATGGGTTCGCCGCCGGTTGACGGAATCGTGAACACATCGAAATTACCATAGCGGTCACTAGAAAAAGCCAGCATTTTACCATCATGGCTCCAAACCGGTCGCATGTCATACGCATCGCCTGTGGTAATGGGAACTGCAACGCCTCCATCAGCATTTACCCGATATAAATTACCCATATAGCCAAAAATAATCGTTGAACCATCCGGGGAAATACTTGGATAACGTAACCATCGTGCGTTTTCCTGCGCAAATGAGTAGTTAAAAAATGAAATGAAAACGAAAAACAGTAAAACTTTTTTCATAGGGATGTTTTTAGAAACCTAAATTTAATTATTCAGAAAATAAAAAGTTGGCAGTTATTGAAAATATTGATGCAGCTGTAGCATCCATTCCTTTTCAAAATAACGAATGACGCTAACCACAATGATGCCGGCGATCACATAAGCCCAGTGATATCTCTCCTTTTTTACGATCCACAGTCCTACTGCTGTAAACACCAGGTAAGGAATACAAAGTATTAGATTTGCATAAAGCCAGGCTCCCTGAAATATTGCCAGGATCTTCATAACGATATAGAAAATACTATAGAAGAATATAATTTTACTAAGTGTAACGAGATACCGTTCTGAAAGTTTACTCATCGTAATCTCCTGGTGTTTTTCTTCTTTTAGAATTTTGTTCAAAAACGTAAGCCCATTTCAATAAATCTTGCTCTGAAAAAGGCTTCCCTATTATGGTCAGTCCTCTCGGCATGCCTACTCTCGTATATCCCATTGGTATCGTAATTGCTGGATATTGTGCCACGGCAGCATAACCGGCATGATAGTTATTAATAGATAAAATACCATCTAGGTTATGCTCCTTCATTGGTTTTTCAAGGAATCGCGTGCCATTCATTTTTAAAGTGTCCTTAATCGCTGCAAAATCTTCTTCACTAGCTGAGTCATTCACAATTCCCTGAAATAATCTTTGTCCATATGGTGCACGCTTTAAGGTATCTTCAGTATTGTAATCCATTACATCCTGAACATTTCTGTAATCCAGTTCTCCTCCATAATTTTCAAAATAAGAAGGCAGATCCTTTTTCATATCGAGATTTAATAAACGGGTGAAATTTGGAAGATCAATTTCCTCAGCCTGATATTCTACAATCTCTGCTCCAGCTTTTTTAAGGTCATTGATCGCTCGAACATATAACGAGTCATCCATAAGACCCTTTATAGCTCCAAATCGTTTTCCTGAAAGATCGGCTCGTTTAATTATGGTATAGTCTGTTCTACCTTTCTTAGCCATTTCAGAAGCGGGATCCTGAGCATCTGTCCCAGACATGGCAGAAAGTAAAATAGCATTATCAATAACGGTTCGGGTCATTGGTCCAGGTGTATCCAAGGTACTTGAAATAGGCACTATACCGCCTCGACTCAATAAGCCAATGGTAGGTTTCAAGCCTACAATTGAGTTCTGGCTGGATGGCGATAAAATAGAACCGGAAGTTTCTGATCCTACTGCAACCGGGGCCAAATTTGCGGAAACCGCAACCCCACTACCACTACTGGATCCACCGGTATCAAACTTCTTTCTTCCATAAGGATTCAGAGTTTGACCACCTACTGCAGAATAGCCACTAGGACAATCTCCGCAAAAGAAATAAGCCCATTCACTCAAATTGGCTTTCCCCAGAATAAGCGCACCGTTTTTCTTCAATTGCTGAACAATAAAAGCATCTTCCGTATTATTATCCTGTAACGCCGCGGCACCGGCCGTGGTAGGCATGCCTTTGGTATCGATATTATCTTTCAACAAAACGGGGATTCCATAAATTGCATGCTGACTGGAATCTTTTTTCATTTGCTGGTCCTTTTTACGAGCCTCAGCGATCAGATTCGGATTAAGCGAAATAACCGAATTCAGCGAAAAATCATTATCCCGATCATATTCCCTAATCCTGGTTAAATAAAAAAGAGCCAGTTCCTCATAAGTCATTTTTCCCTGATGAATAGCTTGCTGAATTTCAGGAATCGATTTTTCAAAAACATAACCTCTTACCTCTTCATAAACTTCGGAAGTCATACTGTCCAGCTCTTTCTCAAACGGCTTCCAAAGACTGTCATTATCAATGTATTTTGAATCGACAACTTTAAAGTCCATTTCTTTGATGGTGTCCCTTGGGTCCTGAACCTTTTGTTCTTCGGAAACTGTAGTTGATTTTTCATCATTCTTGCAAGAACCGAGTAGACAACCGGCCAGGAAAAGAAGTAAAAGTTTTTTCATGATCTTATTTAAAGAAAGAATCTACAAATTCGAATTTATTGAAAACCTGAAGGTCATTAATACCTTCTCCAACGCCAATATATTTTACCGGTATTTTAAACTGGTCGCTAATTCCAATTACCACGCCGCCTTTTGCAGTTCCATCTAATTTGGTAACCGCAAGTGATGTCACTTCAGTAGCAGCAGTAAACTGCTTTGCCTGTTCAAAAGCATTTTGACCGGTAGAACCATCTAAAACCAATAAAACTTCATGAGGTGCTTCGGCAACCGTTTTCTGCATGACGCGTTTTACTTTTGAAAGCTCCTTCATCAAATTCACTTTATTATGAAGGCGACCCGCGGTATCGATCAACACCACATCGGCATCCATTTTAACCGCATGCTGGATAGTATCAAAAGCTACAGAAGCAGGATCGCTTCCCATTTTTTGTTTAATGATGGGTACATCTGTTCGATCTGCCCAAATCTGCAATTGATCGATCGCGGCGGCACGAAAAGTATCGGCTGCACCGAGAACCACTTTTTTGCCCTGGCTTTTGAACTGGTGAGCAAGCTTACCAATAGTCGTGGTTTTCCCAACGCCATTTACTCCAACAACCATGATCACATAAGGACGCTTATCTGCAGGGATCGTCAATTCAGCATATTCACCAGAATTGGTTTCAGAAAGTAATGCGGCAATCTCCTCACGAAGGATCTTATTCAGCTCATCGGTTCCCAGGTACTTATCCCTAGCCACACGCTCTTCAATGCGGTTAATCACTTTAATGGTAGTAGCCACACCAACATCACTGCTGATCAAAACATCTTCCAGGTCATCCAGAACTTCCTCATCTACCTTAGATTTTCCGGCAACGGCCTTACTCATTTTATCAAAGAAACTGCTCTTTGATTTCTCGAGACCTTTATCAAGGTTTTCTTTCTTTTCTTTTGAAAATATCTTTTTAAATAAACTCATTCTTTTCGGTAGGTTTTAAACAACAAAGAAGGCTGTAAACCTTCTGATTGCGCCATAAATATACACAAAAACAAAAAGCCGTCCAGAAGAAATCTGAACGGCTCTTTAAAAGTAAGTTTGTTCCGCTTCCGGAATAATTATTTCTTATTAAGGAAGTCGTTTACGTCTTCCGGAGCCATGATCGCTTCTACGAAAGTATAGGCACCGGTCTTTTCAGATTTAACCATTTTAATTGCTTTGGTTAATCTCTTAGATCCTGTCTGAATAGATGCTACTGATTTCTTTGCCATGACTCAATATTATTTAATTTCTTTATGCACCGTCATTTTCTTAAGAATAGGGTTGAATTTTTTCAACTCCATTCTGTCCGGTGTGTTCTTTTTATTCTTAGTTGTAATATATCTGGAAGTACCTGGCTGTCCAGATGCTTTGTGTTCTGTACATTCAAGGATTACCTGAACTCTGTTACCTTTCTTTGCCATTGTGAATGTTTTTTATTCGGATTATTTCTTAAGGAATCCTTTAGCTCTAGCCTCTTTGATAACGGCAGAGATACCTTTCTTGTTAATATCTTTAAGTGCAGATGTAGATACTTTCAAAGTTACCCATCTGTCTTCTTCAGGAATATAAAAACGCTTCTTTACAAGATTCGCGTTAAATCTACGCTTAGTCTTGTTCATCGCGTGAGAAACGTTGTTCCCAACCATAGCTTTTTTCCCGGTAAGTTCACAAACTCTTGACATTGCTCTATACTTTTCTCGTTATTTCAAAACAGGCTGCAAATTAACGATTTTTTTACCTAACGGACAACAAATTGCAGAAAAAAAATTTACAGCTGATATTTTGAACATTTCATCGCAAATTTACTGCGCTCACAGGAGTTAATAAATTTGCAAGAAGATTTATTTCGATTCTTTTTCCTGAAGAATTGCCTTCAGGATCATTTCCATCGCTTTGCTCACGGTTTTACCAATGACTTTTTCACGATGATTGCCAAAATTGAATTTCTGAGAATAAGTATTTGACGGTGTGGCAATTCCGATGAAAACCGTGCCCAGATCAGCATCACTATCTCCTTTTGAAGGACCTGCGTTTCCAGTTGTAGAAATGGCAAAATCGGTATGAAACTTTTTTCTGGAATTTGCAGCCATCGCTTCTGCCACTTCACTGCTCACTACCGAAAACTCATCGATCAATTCCTGTTCAACGCCAAGCAATTCCGCTTTTGAAGTAGTGGCATAACAAACCAAACTTCCGAAGAAAAACTGAGATGAACCGGCATGTTCGGTGAATAAAGAAGCTAGCCGGCCACCGCTGCAACTTTCAGCAGTAGAAAGGCTCCAATTTTTTTCTTTTAAGACCTTCCCGATAATTTGCTCAAGCGAACTATCTTCTTCGAAACCATACATGATATCGCCGATATATGTCTGCAGCTTTTCCACTTCTGCATCTATCGCTTCGTTAAGAAAGTTCCGATCAGTTCCCTTAGCGCTTAAACGTAGGCGAACGCGACCAAGATTTGGCAAATAAGCCAGCTTAATAAATTTGGGCAAATTATTTTCCCAGTCTTCAATCTTTTCAGCAATGGCACTTTCACCCATTCCATAAGTCATGATCGTCTTATGGATTATCGCGGGCCTGGAATAAGCATTAGATAATCTGGGTAGCACCTCCCGCTCCATCAGCGCTTTCATTTCGTAGGGTACACCCGGCATCGAAATAAAAACTTTCTCATCCTTTTCCATCCACATGCCCGGAGCCGTACCATATTCATTATGAAGCACCGTGGCTTTTGAAGGAACCAAAGCCTGATCCCTGTTTAAATCTGAAATTGGAGTATCAATATATTTATCAAATAAATGCTCAATATGGCTCAACACCTGCTCATTCCTAACCAGCGTATCATTAAAATATTCCAGCAGGCATTTTTTGGTAATATCATCTTTTGTAGGCCCAAGACCACCGGTTATCAGAATAATATCAGCTCGTTGTGAAGCTTCTTTTAAACTGGTAAGTATGTGTTCCCGATCATCCTGAATGGAAGTGATCTGGTAAACCGAAATACCAATTTTGTTCAGTTCTTTTGAAATATAAGCCGAATTGGAATCTACGATCTGGCCAATGAGAATCTCATCGCCAATGGTAATAATTTCAGCATTCATTAAAGGTTGTAGTCACGTTTTAGAGCAATTACCGCAACATCTACTTTCTTACTTATAGTAGAAGCGGCTTCCGGTACTTCGCTTTTTCGCTGACCGTGTTTGGACCAGGCTTCGATCACCTTGATCTGCTCCATAAGGTTTAAACCAAATAATTGTAGGTTAGGCTTCATTTTGTGGGCAAACTGATAAGCAAGAGTTGGGTTATCATTACTTATCGCGTCATTCATAGCCTCTACATCTGGTGGAATCTCTTCAAGAAAGGTTTCTACGACAGTGACCATAAATTCTTCATCACCGCCAGCCATTTCTCTCACTTCATCAAGATTGTAGCTACTCATGTAAACTATTTTATTTTAATTGAAAACATTTTTTTGTTTTGCAAAAATCCTGTTAACTGATCTTCGGCTTTCACCGGCCCTACTCCAGCAGGGGTTCCGGTGAATATCACATCCCCGATTTTCAGGGTGAAATACGTCGAAAGATAGGCAATTAATTCGTCAATTTTCCACAACATATGGGAGGTATTGGATTTTTGAACCACCTCATCATTCTTTTCGAGTCTAAAATCCAGATCATCAACATTTCCCAGTTCTTTTTTATTGATCCATTTTGGACTGATAACTGCTGCACCGTCAAAACCTTTGGCTTTCTCCCAGGGCAAACCTTTATCCTTTAGTTTCTGCTGAAGATCTCTCGCGGTAAAATCGATACCAAGCCCAATTTCATCGTAATATTTATGGGAAAATTTAGATTGAATATGCTTCCCGATCTTATTGATTCGCACCAGCACTTCTACTTCATAATGGACATCTTCTGAAAAATCTGGAATAAAAAATGGCTGTTTTTTCAGTAGAACAGAAGTATCTGGCTTCATAAACAAAACCGGTTCCTCTGGCTTTTCATTAGCTAGTTCGGTGATATGTTCGGTATAGTTGCGGCCAACACAAATAATTTTCATCAGTTGGTAAATTTTAATTTAAATACTGGCGACGGAATCCTGTTTCCGAAGAAATCCGTGCTCAATTCCCAGTTTTCGATACGAACCCATCCGCCGGGCTCATAGTAATACATTCCGGCAGCCGAATCTTTTGATAGCAAACTACCGCGATAAATCGGCGCATATTTGATCGTTTCAAAATCCTCGGCCACAAGGCTATCATTAATATAATAATCCTTTATTTCTTTAAACTGGTTCTCTTTTATAAAAAGATGTTCTAAGCCTATAAAAACCCCTTTTTTCGGAACGAGAATTTTCTCTCTTAAAAGATTTATTTCCAATTTCGACTTATTTTGAGGTTTTTCCAATATATAGTCGCTTAGAATTTCTCTTTCTGGTTCTCCATTTTCAGCAACACTATAAATATGTAATCTAAATTTCGGAGTAATATCCTGCTGCTCTCTTGTTTGATAAAAGTAAATGGTAAGTTCTTCAAGAAAGCAATCACCTTCGATCTTTTCCGGCTTATCAATCTTTTTGGCGATGATGGAGGGATATAAACCACCATTCAAATTACCAATTCCAATCACTTCTTTTTTCCAATTCGGGCGTATCGTAACGTGTTTATTTTCAAGAATTTTCGAAATATAAACTTCATTGAGCGGTTCGGTTCTTGGTTCCAAATAAACGAGCCCTTTAGCCAGTTCTTGAAGGCTCAATATCTTCTGTTCATAGCCTACGTACGAAACCCTGATCTTTTCATTTAAAATGCTATCAGGAACTTTTACCGCGTAAAAACCATCCTTATCACTGGAAGTTCCCAGTGCTCTTCTTTGCATTAATAGGTTTACATATGGCAGTGGCTGATTATCCTTTGCACTTAAAACTCTGCCTTTGATCAGCGTATTTTGTGAAAAAGCCGTCATGCTGAAAAGCAAAAAGAGTATGATGCTTGATCGCATTAAGAAAGTTTATTGTTCAGCTTTCTGAGCTTAATGGCTGTCAAAACTTTTTTGGTGTAGAGCGGAAAATCGGCATTCTGTATCCAGCCAAAATAACCCGGTTCCTGTTCCAGAACCTCTTCCACGTTTTTCCCTTTGTATTTTCCGAAGCCAAAAACCTCATTTCCTTTTTTATCAAAATGGATAAATCCGGCAAAATCTGCAAATTTCTTACGAGCACTAAAATCTGCCAGCCATTTCATATCATTTTCCAGATCTTCATAACGATCTAACTGCGATTTTAAAACTTCATAGGTCGCCTCGGTATCTGCCGCAGCAGAGTGAGCATCTTTCAGGTCCTTACCGCAGTAGAACTGATAGGCAGCTGAAAGGGTTCGCTGTTCTTTTTTATGAAAAATGGTCTGTACATCTACCGCTACGACGTTTTTCATTTCGAAATCGATGCCAGCACGTAATAATTCTTCCACCAAAAGCGGAATATCAAAACGATTGGAGTTATACCCACCAAGATCACAGCCTTTTATAAGATCATGAACTTTGGATGCCAGTTGCTGAAAAGTAGGCTCATTTGCCACTTTTTCATCTGAAATCCCATGGATCGCCACCACTTCTGCAGGAATTGGTCTTTCTGGATTCACCAGCCAAGTATGACTTTCTTTATTTCCGTTAGGAAAAACCTTCAAAACCGCGATTTCCACAATTCGGTCGTTGGTAATATTCGTACCAGTTGTCTCCAGGTCAAAAAAACAGATTGGTCTGGTGAGTTTAAGATCCATATTTTAAAATTTCCGTAAAGTTAGTATAAATTGACTTTTTGAATAGTCTTCTGAAAAACGATCTCTTCAGAAATAAAAAAGCCACGTAATTACGTGGCTCTATTTTATATAATTAGGAGATTTTAAATCTCTCTGTCTTTATCAAAATCTTCCAGGTATTGAGCAACACGTTGCACGAACTGACCTCCAAGCGCGCCGTTTACTACTCGGTGATCATAGCTGTGAGACAGGATCATTTTGTAGCGAATACCAATAAAGTCTCCTTCCGGAGTTTCTATAACTGCAGGCATTTTGCGAATAGCACCAAGTGCCAGGATCGCAACCTGCGGCTGATTAATAATTGGTGTCCCCATGATACTTCCGAAGGTTCCCACGTTAGTAACCGTAAAGGTACCACCCTGGATCTCATCCGGTTTCAGTTTGTTTTTTCTGGCACGACCAGCAAGGTCATTAACCGCTTTTGCCATACCTACCAGGTTCAACCTGTCGGCATTTTTAATCACCGGAACGATCAAATTCCCATCAGGCAGGGCGGCCGCCATACCTAGATTGATATCTTTCTTTTTGATCACTTTGGTAGCATCCTCGTTCACCGAAATATTGATCATTGGGAAATCTCTGATCGCTTTCGCAATCGCCTCCATAAAAATAGGCGTAAAAGTAAGCTTCTCACCCTCCTGCTTCATGAAAGCCTCCTTATGTTTATTTCTCCAGTTCCAGATATTGGTCACATCCACCTCAATAAATGACTGAACGTGGGCCGAAGTATCGACACTCTTTCGCATGTGATGGGCTATCATTTTACCCATGCGGCTCATTTCAATAAGCTGGTCTTCACCGCTCACAACTGGCTCTTCACTTTTTTCTACGGAAGGAGCCATTCCTTTATCCTCGATCGATTTCCCTTTAGGTTGTTTTGCAGAAGTTTGCTTGTTGCCACGATTTTCAACATATGATAAAATATCGTGTTTGGTCACGCGACCATCTTTTCCAGTCCCCTCTACATTCTCCAGTTCTTCAGCTGAAATGCCTTCTTCCTTCGCAATATTTTTGACCAACGGAGAATAAAAACGATCAGAATCTGAATAATTTTCTGAACTTTCAGCAGATGCATTCGATTTTGCCACTTCTACTGTTTCTTCAACCTCATTAGTTGTTTCCGGAGCTTCTTCACTTTCCTCTACCTCATCATCAGCATCAACTGAATCTCCATCACCATCTACTTCAATAATCGCGATGACCTGGCCAACTTTTACCACGTCATCTACTTCGAAAAGTTTTTCTACCAATTTACCATCAACCTCACTCGGGACTTCGCTATCTACTTTATCGGTAGCGATCTCTAGTACAGGTTCATCCATTTCGATAGTATCACCTACTTCTTTTAACCAGGAAGTAATCGTTGCCTCGGCAACACTTTCTCCCATTTTCGGTAATTTCAATTCAAATTTTGCCATATTATTAATAGAGGTATAATATTCTTTATTCGGTTTGCGAATTTAATTAAAATTAACCTATATAAATATTAAAAAATCAATAAAACTTCAATTTACTGAATTTTCACTATCTAAATATCTCATTAAATTCTTTCTAAAAGTACAATTTCAACGAGGGAATAGAAAACCTTTAAGAAATTTTAAACCTTCTGGTTACTGGTCTTTCATGCTATTTTCAAAAGGCACCCGATTGGTGATACTTCTCCCAAGTGTCACCTCATCGGCATATTCCAGTTCATCTCCAACCGAAATCCCGCGTGCGATCGTAGAGGTTTTAACCGGCGTATTTTCCAGTTGTTTAAAAATGTAGAAATTTGTGGTATCGCCTTCAAGCGTGCTGCTAAGTGCAAAAATGATCTCTTCGATCTTTCCTGCCTGCACCTTTTCAATAAGCGGTTTAATGTTTAACTGCGAAGGCCCCACTCCATCCATAGGACTAATCTTACCTCCTAGCACGTGGTAATGGCCGCGATACTGGCCGGTGTTTTCGATTGCCATCACATCACGAATGTCTTCCACCACGCACACAATTTCTGAAATACGGGAAGGATTAGCGCAAATATCGCATAGCTCCGTGTCACTTATATTGAAACAATTCTTGCAAAGCTTGATGTTATTTCGAAGATTTAAAAGAGAATCTGCCAATTCCTGAGTTTGAGAGCCAGGTTGTCGCAACAAATGAAGGACTAATCGTAAAGCCGTTCTTTTACCAATTCCCGGTAATTGCGACATTTCATCTACAGCCTGCTCCAGCAATTTTGAAGAAAAATCCATACCCGCGAATTTATGATTTTTTTGGCTGATGAAATTACCTGATGCTTAATTTGTAAATTGCCGGCCATAAGACCTGTTTATGCAACCTTACCAAGTACTGATTCTTATTGCAGCCTATTTTGGCGTATTAGTGTTGATTTCCTACCTCTCCGGAAAAGGCGGAAGCAACTCAGAGTTCTTTAGAGCCAATAACCAGGCGCCCTGGTACCTCGTGGCCTTTGGAATGATTGGTGCCAGTTTAAGTGGTGTCACATTTATTTCTATTCCGGGGACAGTTGAAACTGATAATTTTAGTTACTTCCAGGTGGTTCTGGGATATACGGTTGGCTATGCGGTTATAGGCCAGGTCTTACTGCCGCTCTACTATAAAATGAACCTAACATCGATTTATAGTTATCTTGGTGATCGATTTGGAATGTCTTCCTATAAAACCGGTGCTTCATTTTTCCTGCTTTCCAGGGTTGTCGGCTCCAGTTTTCGACTTTTCCTGGTTGCAAATGTCTTGCAGCTGATCGTTTTCGATTCGATGGGGATTCCCTATTATGTTACCGTAACCATCACCATCCTTTTAATATGGTTATACACCTTCAAAAGTGGTATAAAAACCATTGTCTGGACAGATACACTACAAACTTTTTTCATGCTGCTGGCTCTTGGGATCACGATTTATTTTATTTCAAAAGACCTTCAGATCAGCAACATTTTTAATTACCTCAGTGAAAGCAAGTATTCAAAAATCTTCTTTTTTGATGATTGGAAAAGTAAGGACCACTTTGTAAAACAATTCATTTCCGGAGCGTTTATCGCGATCGTGATGACAGGATTGGACCAGGATATGATGCAAAAAAACCTTACCTGCAGGAGTCTGAAAGATGCTCAAAAGAATATGTTCTGGTTCACCATTGTTTTGGTTTTTGCCAATTTATGCTTTCTGACCTTAGGTGTTTTATTAACAGATTATGCCGATGTAAATGGAATAACTGAAACCAAAGATGACCTTTTCCCAGCAATTGCCATGAGTGGCAAGCTGGGTATCGGGGTAGCGATTTTCTTTTTACTCGGATTGATCGCCGCTGCCTATTCCAGTGCAGATAGTGCTTTAACCGCGCTCACCACATCCTTTAGTATTGATATCCTTGAGATTGATAAAAAATATGACGAGAAGAAACAGGTAAAAATGAGAAAACGAATTCATATCGCTTTTTCCCTTCTCCTCATTGTAGTAATGCTCATTTTCAATTACGCGATAGCCGATAAAAGTGTGATCAACAAACTTTTCCAATTTGCAGGTTATACATACGGACCGTTGCTGGGACTCTACGCTTTCGGACTGTTTACCAAATGGAAAGTACGCGATAAAATCGTTCCTGTAATTGCCATTGCGGCACCTATTCTATCTTACATTATTAGTGTCAACAGCCTGCAGTGGTTTGGTTTTGAATTTGGATTCTTTATCCTGATCTTAAACGGATTACTGACTTTCTCCGGTTTAATATTGGCTCGTAGATAACATCACTAAGGTACAGGCATTCTCGAAATGAATTCCGTTTTCTTTAAGCAGATTATAGAGTTCAGGATTTTCTGTTCCAGGATTAAAGATGACCCGTTTCGGTTTGAGCGATAAGATATAATCGTAATATTCTTCCTGTCGTTTCGCATTCAAATAAAGAGTGACCGTATCAACATCGTCAAAATCGATCATTTCCGTTTCAATCTCAATTCCTGATACTTCTCCCTTCCGAAGACCTAAAGCTACGGTTGGCTGGCCTTTACTAACCAGTTTATTAATTGCGAGATGACTATATCGGGATGGGTTTAGTGAAGCACCCAGTACTAATGTTTTCTTTTTCATAGTTCAAATTTAAATAAAATAATGTGTAACAATCTAAATTCTGAATAGTCTATAGTATGAGAACCGGTTCTTGTAAGATCATTCTGTATCAATTTTGATGGTTAGTGTTAATACAGATGATTTTGCTAATTCCTGCATTCTGGTAAAAAGAATGCAGGTTTTTTCAAAATTCCTGTAACAAGATCATTTTTGAATCGTCTTATAAGTAGAAACAAGAATTTGCGGAAAGCCTTTTTTCATCTATTAGGTATTGCAAAGTAACTTGTTTAACATAAATCATCTAAAATCAATCAAGAAATGAAACAGTTATTTTTAACTACGTTATTGCTTATTAGTACACTATGCTCAGCATTCAATGACCCTTTTGGACGAATCTCGGGCACAGTAATAGACAAAGAGCTGAATGAACCCATTCCGTACGCAACTGTTGTTATTAATGATATGGAAGGTAACCTCGTGACCGGAATAACCTCTGGTGACGATGGTACTTTCTCTATCGAAAACATCAAAAGCGGTGACTACGTGTTTAAAATCCAGTTCATTGGCTACAAGACTTTTTCTAAAGAAGTACATTTAGACCGAAACAATTCCAAAATCGAACTTGGGACAGTGGCTTTAGAGCCCGATGTAAACATGCTCGATGAAACTGTTGTAGTTGCTGAAAGAACGACTATAGAACAACGAGTAGATCGCAAAATTATCAATGTCGGTAAAGATTTGATGACCACTGGGGCGAGTGCCTCCGAGCTGATGCAAAACGTACCTTCAGTAAACGTTGATCAGGATGGGAACATTTCTCTTCGTGGAAACAGCAATGTGCGAATCCTAGTAGACGGCAAACCTACCAATATGGATCCGGCGCAGCTTCTAAAACAAATTCCTTCAACATCTATTAAAAGCATTGAACTTATTACCAACCCTTCTGCAAAATACAACCCGGAAGGAATGAGCGGGATCATTAATATCGTCCTGCATAAAAATGCTAACCAGGGATTCAACGGGAATCTGAATACCGGATTAACACAAGGTGAAAACACCCGTTTTAACGGTTCGCTGGATATGAATTACCGCACCGGCAAATTTAATTTCTACGGAAACTTTGGAGGTAATTTTGGTCGCAGATTAAATGAAGGAACCATCAATTTACCGGAATCTAACAGTCAGCAGCATTTTAAGGCTGAAAACAGGCGAGAATCCTACCTGTATAAAATCGGTTTAGATTTTTATGCAGATGAAAAAAATACATTTTCTCTATACACCAATCAGAATCTTTATGATGGCGGGCCATTAGCTTATCTGGAATTTACCGATTTTGGGGATTCTTCCAGAAGCTTCAGACAAAATCTTGACGGAAATTTTGACAATGTGAACAGCAGTTACAATTTCCTTTTTGACCATGATTTTAATGATGAGGGTCACGACCTACAGGTAGAATTGGATTTCAATAATTTCGATGAATCTGAAACCACTGCCGTAGACTTTGAAGAGAACAATTTCGGCTTTAATTCTTATATAGACCGTGTAGATGAAAATCGCCAAAATTTTACTGGTAATATCGATTATGTGAATCCGTTAAGCGAAGTCTCCAAACTGGAAGTTGGTGCCGAAGCAAGATTGCTTACTACGAACAACGATTACGATGCGGGAAATCCCCAGATGAACGATGCCATGTATGAGTACCAGCGAGATATTTACAGCTTTTATTCAACTTTTGGCCAGAATTTCGAAAAATGGAGCTACCAGTTTGGAGCGCGCCTGGAGAGCTATGCCGTAAATGCCAATTATAATGGCGAAGATGTCTATGAAGATGATTACTTAACGGTTTATCCCAGCGCTTTCGTAAGTTACAATCAAAGTGAGCAGAACACTTTTCAATTGAGCTATAGCCGAAGAGTAGACCGTCCAGGTTTCAGCCAGATCAACCCTATAAGACAGGTTTCTTCTCCACGATTGACCGTGGCCGGAAATCCGGAGCTTGATCCTCAGTTCACTAACTCCCTTGAACTGAATTATACTCGAAAACTTGGAAAAAAAGGAAGCCTTGCCAGCGGAGTGTTTTACAGGAAAACCATTAATCAGATCAGCCAGGTTTTCCAGGAAGTACCGAACGAACCAGGATCTTTGTTACTCACTTTTACCAATTACGGCAATAACGATTCCTACGGAACGGAATTCTCTCTGAACTATAAATTTTTCGACTGGTGGAGCACCAATTCCGGATTGGAAATCTATAACAATACGATTGAAGGAGCCGTGGGAACAGAGATCATTTCAGTAAATAACACTGCCTGGACTTTCCGAAGCAGTCATAATTTCAAAGCTACAGATGCGCTTGCTTTCTCTTTATTCGGATTGTATCGCAGCAAGCAAAAAGATCTTCAGCTAAATATTGATGATTTCTACTTTGTAAATGTAGGCGCTCGCTATTCGTTTCTGGAAGATGATAAAGCTACCATCAGCCTGAATTTCAATGATGTTTTCGATACTCAGAAATTTAGAGTGAATGGCGGAAGACCTTTTGACCAGAATGGTGTGTTTAATAATGAAACCCAAACCGTATATCTAGGTTTCTCTTATCGCTTTGGTGGTGGCAAGAATAGAGCCTTAAAAAGAAAACAGCGTGACGGAGACGATTCCGGCGGAGGAGGAATCTTTTAGAAAATAGTTGTTTAATTAGCCAAAAAAAGCCTGAAGAAAATCTTCAGGCTTTTTGATTTATTTCAGTTTCAAAATTATGCTTCGACAGCATACATTTTTTCACGTTGCTCTTTTATGCTCTTATCGCTCATATAATCATCAAAAGTAAGGTATCTATCAATCACTCCTTTTGGCGTCAGCTCGATCACTCTGTTCGCTACTGTTTGAGCGAATTCATGATCATGCGTGGTGAAAAGAACCGTTCCTTTGAAATTCTTTAAACTATTGTTGAATGCTGTAATAGATTCCAGATCCAGGTGGTTGGTAGGCTCATCGAGCATCACCACGTTAGCCCTGATCATCATCATTCGACTTAACATACAACGAACTTTTTCTCCTCCTGAAAGTACTTTACAGGTTTTCAAAGCTTCTTCCCCGCTGAAAAGCATTTTTCCAAGGAATCCGCGGATGTAGACTTCTTCTCTTTCTTCTTCAGTTTTAGCCCATTGTCTCAGCCAGTCGACTAAAGTCAGATCATTCTCAAAATACTCCGAATTATCTGCAGGCAGATAGGATTGCGAAGTGGTTACACCCCACTGATATTTTCCTTTTACTGCGTCCTGCTTTCCGTTGATGATTTCATAGAAAGCGGTTGTAGCCCTGGAATCTTTTGAAAAGACCACTACTTTATCTCCTTTCGCCAGGTTGATATCTATATTTTTAAACAAAGTTTCCCCTTCAATGCTTGCTTCCAGGCCTTCTACATTAAGGATCTGGTCACCAGCTTCGCGCTCTCTTTCAAAAATAATAGCAGGATAGCGACGGCTGGAAGGTTTAATTTCTTCAATGTTCAGCTTATCGATCATTTTCTTTCTGGAAGTCGCCTGCTTGCTTTTCGCTACGTTCGCACTAAAACGCTGAATAAATTCCTGAAGTTCTTTCTTCTTCTCTTCTGCTTTTTTATTCTGCTGAGCTCGTTGTCTGGCAGCTAATTGTGAAGATTCATACCAGAAAGTATAGTTACCGCTGAAGTGATTAATTTTTCCGAAGTCAATATCTGAAATATGGGTACAAACCGCATCCAAAAAGTGACGGTCGTGAGATACCACAATCACCGTATTATCGTAATTCGCCAGGAAATTTTCCAACCAGTTGATTGTCTCGTAATCCAGGTCGTTAGTAGGCTCATCCATAATCAACACATCTGGACTTCCAAAAAGGGCCTGTGCTAAAAGCACACGTACCTTTTGTTTTCCATCCAGGTCTTTCATTTGGGAATAATGATATTCTTCTTTGATACCCAGGTTAGAAAGCATGGCTGCCGCGTCACTTTCAGCATTCCAGCCATTCATTTCTTCGAACTGCACCTGAAGCTCTCCAATACGGTCGGCATTTTCATCGGAATAATCGGCGTAAAGCGCGTCCATTTCAGTCTTAACTTTGAAAAGGGGCTTATTCCCTCTCATCACGGTTTCCAGTACCGGATATTCATCATATACATTGTGATCCTGCTCCAACACAGACATTCTCTTGCCTGGCTCTAGATGAATATGACCAGAAGTCGGGTCTGATTTTCCTGATAAAATCTTTAGGAAAGTAGATTTACCAGCACCGTTAGCCCCGATAATTCCATAACAGTTACCCTGAGTAAATGTGACATTTACTTCATCAAACAAAACTCTTTTCCCAAACTGTACGGAAAGATTTGAAACTGAAAGCATAAAACTCGAATATTAAAATTTGTGCAAAAGTAGTTATAATCAATCTTCTAGAGAAAGATTAACGTTTTAAAAATTCGTTTTAACGCGTGCTTAACACGCGACGCATACCGCAGCGTCTATATTTGCTTGTTGAAACAGCCAATCGATTCCCGGTACACCTAAATGAAATACAACTGGCTTATTCTTATTGCACTTACCCTGCTCTCGTCTTGTAATGATGATTCTGAGAGAGCAGATCGCATTTTCGTAGGTGGGCAAATCAACAATCCCGAAACTGATTATGTAGTTCTTTCTAAAGAAGATAATATTATCGATACCTTGTATCTGGATGAACAAAACCAGTTCGGAAAGGAATATGATAGCCTGGATAGTGGAATCTACACTTTTAAGCACGCACCAGAAAATCAGATTATGTACCTGGAGCCCGGAGACAGTATTGTGATCTGGCTGAATACTCTTGATTTTGACCGTTCCCTTAACTTTAGTGGCGATGGTGCTGAAAAAAGCAATTTCTTACTGGATATTTATCTGCAGAATAGAGACAATAACGATCTTATTCTCAAGTATTATAAAATCAAGCCTGAAAAATTTGCGCATATAACCGATTCTATTCGGCATGAAAGACTGGATGATCTTAATAATTTGGAAAAGAAGAATGAACTTTCTGAAGATTATCTCAAACTTGCCAGAGAGAGTGTGAATTATGAATTTTATGATCTTCGCGAGCGCTATTCTTTCCTTTTAAATAAATATAATCCGAAGATCGCTGCTGAAATTCCGAAGGATTTCAATACGTATCGCGACAGCATTAGTTTCAACGATCAGGATATTGAGAATTTATACATCTATACCAATTTTCTGGATGATTATTTGAGATCCAAATCTATTGAAGATTGTAAAACAAAAGATTGTTTCAATTTAAATGGATTCAGTAACCTGGAAAGAAGAATTGAACTGATTGATTCGCTTTCAGATAATCAGGAATTAAAAAACAAGTTTATTGACCGCCTGGCCACGCAAAGTATCATCATGGCTGAAACAGATACTCGTATTGATTCCATTATTAATTTATTAAAGGATATTGATTATTCTCATTTAGATTATGCCGAAAGAATGGCAAAAGTACAGAGAACTTATTTTGTAGGAAGCTCCATGGCAGATAAGGTTATTATCAATACAGACGGTGAGATCAAGAGCTATAAAGAGATCATTGACAGACCAACCATCAATATGAGCTGGTCTATGTATGCTGTAGGTCATCATAAATGGCTGCACGGTATGGTACAGGAATTGAGAAAGAAGTACCCGGAAATCGATTTTAATATGATCAATATCAATGGCGGGAATTACGAGAACTGGCTTCGTGTAATTGAAAGTTTTGGCTACAATAAAGATTATGAATACCAGATCGCCAATAGAACGGTGAGTAACGAAATGTACAAAAATTACCTAACCAAGGTTATCTTCCTGAACAAAGACGCCATAATTCAAAAAGGTGATATTTCTTATAGTTCTCTTAGCGATTTTGAGGAAGACATTCTGGCTTTTCTGAACAAATAAAAAGGCCGCTGTTTCCAGCGACCTGATTCATTTAATATTATTATTCTTTTTATTGATTTCCTTTCTTGTGATCAGCTAGGAACTTTTCTAATCCGATATCTGTAAGTGGATGTTTCAATAATCCTTCAATTGAAGATAGCGGTCCGGTCATTACATCAGCACCGATCTTTGCACATTCAATCACGTGCATGGTGTGTCTAATAGAAGCCGCAAGAATTTGCGTATCAAATTCATAATTATCATATATATGTCGAATTTCAGCAATCAGGTTCAAACCATCTGTTGAGATATCATCTAAACGACCGATGAAAGGCGATACATAAGTCGCTCCTGCTTTAGCCGCCAACAAAGCCTGTCCCGCAGAAAATACCAGAGTACAGTTCGTTCTGATACCGCGATCGCTAAAATATTTTAAGGCTTTTACCCCTTCTTTGATCATTGGTACTTTCACCACAATTTGTTCGTGCAGCTCAGCCAATTGCTCCCCTTCGTCTACAATTCCATCGAAATCTGTAGCGATTACTTCAGCACTTACATCCCCGTCAACAAGATCACAGATACTTTTGTAATGCTTATAAATATTGTCTTTTCCGGTGATCCCTTCTTTTGCCATCAAAGACGGGTTGGTAGTTACCCCATCAAGAACTCCTAGATCCTGAGCTTCTTTGATCTGTTCGAGATTCGCCGTATCGATAAAAAATTTCATAGTTGTGCGTTTATATTAAGTTGTTGCAAAATTACAATTTATAATGCTTCATCAGCATCTTTTCATACATCTTATCTGGCAGTAAACCTTTTAGTTTTACTGAAAATTTCTGAAGAAACTCTCCTACCTTATAATGTACTTTCGGATCGTTTTCATGGATCACCTTCAAAATCGCCTTCGCCATCAGTTCTGGGTCTTTACCAGCATCTACATGCTGGTTCATCAGTTTCAACGTATTGCCATAAACTTTTTCATATGGAGAACCAGGAATGACCGGCGCATGATATCTTCCGGAAGCAATATTGGTCGCAAAGTCACCCGGCGCCACATTGGTCATTTTTATATTGAATTGTTTAAGTTCCATCCTATAAGCCTCAGCCGTAATTTCCAGAGCACCTTTTGTAGCCGAATAAATTCCGCGGTAAGGCAATCCCATATAACCAGCTATAGAAGTGATATTGATGATCAGACCCCCACTATTTTTTCTCATGCTAGGAAGAACGTTCTTAATGACATTTAATGGACCAAAATAATTCGTTTCAAAAGCTTTTTTGATCTCACTTTCAGGAGTTTCTTCGATCGGTCCGGTTATCCCAACTCCCGCATTGTTAATCAGAACATCAATCCTTCCCTCCTGTTCCATTACCTCCTGGATCGCTTCTTTGATGCTGGTTGGATCAGTTACGTCAAGCCGCAGCATTTTAAATGCGGAAACAGATGATTTCTGCGGATTTCTACTAGTTCCGTAAACTTTAAAATTATTATGTGAAAGGTAAGTTGCTATTGATTTTCCAATACCGGAAGAAGCTCCGGTAATAAAGACTACTTTGCCTGAAGATTGCCTGTTTTCCATACCGCACAAAGATGCAATAAATTTAGGAAAATGCAGAAACAAAAAATGGCAAGCGACCCACATCACACCGCTACGACCGCTTACCCTTGCTGCGTTCCCGCCCTGGGGGATTCAGCAGGAGCTGGTTGTGTGGGACTTGCCGCTGCAAATATACAATCTTTAAAGCTTTAGGCAAGCATTTTTAGACTGAATTGGTTAATTTAGCCCGTCAAAATTAGTAAGATTCATGAAGCGATTTATTAACCTGCTGGCTCTCTTTATTTTAAACTTTTTCATTTTTTCCTGCGGAAGTAAAAACGGAAAAAATAATTCTGATTTTTCTTTACAATTTGAAGGAAATAAAACCAATTTTCAGTTAAACGAGCAGCTAAAAGGCAGCTTAGTCAATAAAGAAAACAGGCAGATCGATTCGGTTAATTATTTTTTAGGAAATGAATCCTTAAAATCTTCGGGTAAAGATTTCAGTTTCGCACTCGCCAATGCTAAACTAGGAAATTGGCCATTTAAAGCCATTGTTTTTTCCGAAGGTGAAAGCGATACGATTTCTAAGGAAATAAAAATTTTAAATGATAAAGCCCCGGCTGTCTATTCTTTTGAAGTAGTAAAAGAATATCCTCACAGCAATACTTCCTACACCCAGGGACTCGAATTTCACGATGGCAATTTATACGAAAGTACTGGCCAGCGTGGTCGCTCACGATTATTGAAAGTTGATTTAGAAACCGGAGAGATCCAACAGGAAATCAAACTGGAAGATGAATATTTTGGTGAAGGTTTAACGATCCTGAACGATAAGATCTTTCAGTTGACCTGGCAAAGTGAAATGGGTTTTATCTATGATCTCAAAGATTTTAAGAAGACCGGGACTTTCGCCTACAACCAAAGTAAAGAAGGCTGGGGACTATGCAACGACGGGAAGAAAATTTACAAAAGTGACGGAACCGAAAAGATCTGGCTGCTAAATCCTGAAACTTTAGCTGAAGAAAACTATATCCAGATCGCTACCGATAAAAAACTGTATTCTAAATTCAATGAATTGGAATGGGTAGATGGTAAAATCTATGCTAACACTTACCAATTTCCGAGTGTGAGCATTATCAATCCTGAAAATGGTGCAATAGAGGCTATCATCAATTTCAAAGGTCTACAGGATCGTGTTGGAAACAAGAAAGACCTTGACCCTGTAAATGAAGTTCTAAACGGAATAGCTTACAATCAGGAAGAAGGCAAACTATATGTAACCGGGAAGGACTGGGACAAGTTATTCGAAGTCAAAATAGTTAAAAACTAATGGCATACAATCCGGAAATTTACGAACAGGATTTTGCAGTGCAGGAATCTGATCTTGATAAGCAACAACACGTAAATAATGTGCAGTTCGTACAGTGGGTCCAGGATATTGCTGAAGCGCATTGGGAGGCCAGAGCCACTGAAGATCAAAAACAAGACTATTTCTGGGTTGTAGTGAAACATGAGATTTCTTATAAAAAAGAGGCTATTCTCGGAGATTCCATACTCATACAAACCTACGTTGGCGAAACGACCAATGTTACATCGATTAGACATGTGATCATTAAAAACAGGGATACCGGTAAAGTTTTGGTAGAAGCTCAAACTACCTGGTGCTTACTAGATGCAAAAACCAGGAGACCGGCGCGAATAACTCCAATTATGAAACGCGTTTTCGAAAAATAAAAAAGGTCGCATTAATTGCGGCCTCTATATTTATAAGAATTGAAGTTTTACCATTGGAATAACGGCTTTCCTTTCATCATTTCTTTTACATCTTGATGTACGGCATCCAGTTCAGCTTCATCATTAATACTCTGGATTACACGATCTATCAGGCCTACCACTTTACTCATATCTTCCTGCTTGAGTCCACGTGTGGTAATCGCTGGTGTTCCAATCCTGATACCGGAAGTCACAAATGGCGACTTATCATCAAAGGGAACCATGTTTTTGTTCACGGTAATTCCAGCTTTCCCTAAAGCTTCTTCAGCTTCTTTCCCGCTAACCTCTTTATTACGAAGATCGATTAACATCATATGATTATCGGTACCTCCCGATATCACTTCATAACCTTTAGCGACAAACTCTTTTGCCATTTTCTCTGCATTCTTTTTTACCTGAACGGTGTAATGCAGAAATTCATCTGTCAAAGCTTCTCCAAAAGCGATGGCTTTTGCCGCGATAATATGCTCCAATGGTCCACCCTGGTTTCCTGGAAATATTCCGGAATTGAGCATAGTAGACATTTTCTTTAAATTCCCATTCTTCAGTTTTTCGCCAAAAGGGTTATCAAAATCTTCTCCCATAATAATGATTCCCCCGCGTGGACCGCGTAAGGTTTTATGGGTTGTAGAAGTTACGATATGACAATGTGGAACAGGATCACCAATCAGGCCTTTAGCGATCAATCCTGCAGGATGTGCGATATCTGCGAAAAGAATTGCACCAACAGCGTCTGCTATTTCTCTAAATCTTTTATAATCGATTTCCCGGGAATATGCTGAAGCCCCGGCGATGATCATTTTAGGTTTTTCTTTCTTAGCGATTTTTTCGATCTCATCATAATCCAGCATTCCGGTTTCTTTATTCACGCCATAAAAAACCGGCTCGTAAAGCCTTCCCGAGAAATTCACTGGAGAACCATGAGTTAAGTGCCCTCCGTGGGAAAGATCAAACCCCAGGAATTTATCTCCCGGTTTTAAACAGGCATGAAAAACTGCTGTATTGGCCTGTGACCCGGAATGCGGCTGCACGTTGGCATACTCGGCATTGAATAATTCTTTTAAACGATCTATTGCGAGCTGCTCTACCTCATCAACCACTTCGCATCCACCATAATAACGCTTTCCTGGATAACCTTCTGCATACTTATTAGTAAGGACCGAACCTGCGGCTTCCATTACTTGGTCACTTACGAAATTTTCACTGGCAATAAGCTCTAAACCGTTTAATTGTCTCTCTTTTTCTTTAGCTATTAAATCGAATATTTGAGTATCTCGCTGCATTTCAATTTTTTCGTTAAATATTCGGTAAAAGTAACAAATACATTCGGTTAATTACAGGAAAATAATATATTTGAATCAACTAGATTTTAACAAAAAACCAACATTTTTTATGTCCATTTCCGCTAACGATCCGAATAGAAAAACCTGGCTCGACATTCCTGAGAATACCGATTTTCCTATTCAAAATATTCCTTTTGGAGTATTTCTTACCCGTGATGATGTGATCACGATCGGGACAAGAATTGGAGATTACGCGATAGATCTCGGAGCGTTGCACCAACTTGGTTATTTTGACGGAATTCCGTTAACCGACGATATATTTTTACAGGATACTTTAAACGATTTTATTTCAGACGGCAAAAAGACCTGGAGACTAGTTCGTAACCGTATCGCTGAAATTTTTGATGAAAAGAATACCAAATTAAAGAATAATGAAGATCACCGTAACAGAGTACTTTTCACTCTGGACGAGATCGAAATGCAAATGCCTGTTCAGGTTGGAGATTATACCGATTTTTATTCTTCAAAAGAACACGCCACGAACATTGGTAGCATGTTTCGCGATCCTGATAATGCATTGCTTCCAAACTGGTTGCATATTCCGGTAGGTTATCATGGTAGAAGCTCTTCCATCATTCCTTCAGGAATTCCAGTACACCGCCCTCAGGGACAAACAAAACCAGCCGACTCTGAAACCCCGGTCTTCGGGCCATCACAACGTGTTGATTTTGAATTGGAGATGGCTTTTATCACCACCGATGCAAATCATCTAGGAGAGCCTATTCCGGTTGATGAAGCGGAAGATTATATCTTTGGAATGGTGATTTTTAATGATTGGAGCGCGCGAGACATTCAGAAATGGGAATATGTGCCATTAGGCCCGTTCCTGGCTAAGAATTTTGCATCTTCTATTTCTCCGTGGATCGTAACTATGGATGCACTGGAGCCTTTCAGAACCGAAAGCCCTAAACCAGAAAAAGAATTATTGCCATACCTTAAATACTCTGGCAAAAAAAGTTTCGATATTAATCTGGAAGTTTCTATCCAGCCTGAAGGTGGGGAAGAACAGCAAATAACAAAATCAAACTTCAAATATCTTTACTGGAACATGAGCCAGCAGTTGGCGCATCATACCGTAAATGGCTGCCCTGTAAATTCTGGAGACATGATGGCTTCCGGAACAATCTCAGGAGCTTCTGAAGACTCTTTCGGATCGATGCTTGAGCTTACCTGGAGCGGCAGTAAACCTTTGAAATTGAAAGATGGCAGTGAGCGAAAGTTTATTGAAGATAATGATACCGTGATCATGCGTGGGCATTGTCAAAATGGTAACTATCGAATCGGTTTTGGCGAGGTCAGCGCAAAATTACTTCCGGTCTATCAACCGAAGAAAAAATAAATGTAAAAAGCCCGGTATACCGGGCTTTTTTTATGCTTAAAATAGGCTGACTAAGCCAGCTCCTTGACCTTGTCTGCAGAGATACTTTGATGAGAAGAATGGTGTACCACTTCCCTATTTTTCAAAATGATCATTTGTGGACTCTCGTGTTTTACTGAAAACTTATTGGCCACCGCATTTGAAACATCTCGATGCGCGATCAGATCCAGAAAGTACATTTTCACCTCCGCATCTTCCGGAAGGTCATAATCAGATTCGAACATCCTTAAAACCATTCGGCTAATCCCACAACTCGTTGAATGTTTCAGGATAACAACCGTTTTTTCTTCAGATTCTTTTTCAAGTTCTTCTAACTGATTCACCTCATTCAGGTCGATCCAGTTAATGGAAGATTTCGCCTCTTTCTTTTCTCCTTCCTCGTTTCCAAATATCTTTCCGAATAATCCCATATAATTCTTTTCAGCAAAAGTAATTCTCTGTAAATTTAATAGAAAGATTATCCGGCTATTTTTCAAAAGTTTATTAAAAATGTCAAATTGTCTTAAATTTTTTAATAAAACCGGACAAAAAGTCATTTTTTTCTAATGGTATACGAATTGCTTTTAAGCTGAAAAAAGAACTGATGAATTTCAATAATTTTACTATAAAATCACAAGAGGCTATCCAGCAAGCACAGCAGCTTGCGCAGGAAATGGGCCATCAGCAAATAGAAAACGAACATCTTTTCAAGGCCATTATGATGGTAGATGAAAATGTAACTCCATTTTTGCTGAAAAAACTGAACATTAACGTTAACCTGTTTACACAAATTCTCGATAAAACTCTGGAGAATTTCCCAAAGGTAAGCGGGGGCGATATCATGCTTTCCCGGGAAGCTGGAAAAACCGTAAACGAAGCGTCTTCCATCGCTAAAAAGATGAATGACGAATATGTTTCCATTGAACATCTTGTACTGGCTATTTTCAAATCATCCAGTAAAGTCGCTCAAATTTTAAAAGATCAGGGTGCAACTGAAAAAGGTTTGAAAGCAGCGATTGAAGAATTGAGGCAGGGAGATCGCGTGACTTCGCAAAGTGCTGAAGAAACTTATAATTCTTTAGATAAATACGCACGCAACCTGAATCAATTAGCGGAAGAAGGCAAACTGGACCCTGTAATTGGTCG
Organism: Flavobacteriaceae bacterium; assembly: GCA_964220295.1. Classification (GTDB taxonomy): domain Bacteria; phylum Bacteroidota; class Bacteroidia; order Flavobacteriales; family Flavobacteriaceae; genus Christiangramia. Next base: position 64,777 of record CAXPUM010000108.1, read on the forward strand.
TGATGAAGAAATACGAAGAATACTTCAGATTTTATCCCGAAGAACGAAGAACAATCCAATGCTGGTTGGTGAACCTGGTACCGGTAAAACCGCTATCGCTGAAGGTTTAGCGCATCGTATTGTTGATGGTGATGTTCCGGAAAACCTGAAAGACAAGCGAATCTATTCGTTGGATATGGGGGCGTTAATTGCCGGAGCTAAGTACAAAGGGGAATTTGAAGAAAGACTGAAAGCTGTGATCAAAGAAGTCACTTCGAGTGATGGCAGCATCGTGCTTTTTATTGACGAAATCCATACCCTGGTTGGCGCCGGTGGTGGTCAGGGAGCTATGGACGCAGCGAACATCCTGAAACCTGCCCTGGCACGTGGAGAACTTCGTGCAATCGGTGCTACCACTTTAGATGAATATCAGAAGTATTTTGAGAAAGATAAAGCTCTGGAGCGACGTTTCCAGAAGGTGAACGTTGAGGAACCAGATACTGAAAGTGCGATCTCCATTTTACGCGGTATTAAGGAAAAATACGAAACCCATCATAAGGTAAGAATCAAAGACGAGGCAATTATTGCGGCTGTGGAATTATCTCAGCGCTATATTACCAATCGATTCTTACCCGATAAAGCAATTGATTTGATGGATGAGGCTGCCTCCAAATTAAGAATGGAGATCAACTCAAAACCAGAAGAACTGGATGTGCTGGATCGTAAAATCATGCAGTTGGAGATTGAGATCGAAGCCATTAAACGCGAAAAGGATGAGAATAAATTGAAATCCTTGCGTGCTGACCTGGCCAATTTAAAGGAAGAGCGAAATGATCTGCACGCACGCTGGATGAGTGAAAAAGAAGTAGTAGATAATATCCAGAATTTAAAATCGGATATTGAAAACTATAAACTGGAAGCAGAACGTGCTGAGCGTGAAGGCGATTATGGTAAAGTAGCCGAAATACGCTACGGAAAAGTGAAAGAGGCCCAGGAAAAATTGGAAAAATTGCAGCAGCAGGTTGCCGATAATCAGGATGGAAAATCCCTAATTCAGGAAGAGGTGACCAACGAAGATATTGCTGAAGTTGTAGCGAAATGGACCGGTATTCCTGTGACTAAAATGCTGCAAAGTGAGCGAGAAAAGTTGCTGAACCTGGAGCACGATCTTCACAAAAGGGTTGTGGGGCAGGATGAAGCGATCATAGCGGTAAGTGATGCGATTCGTAGAAGCCGCGCTGGACTACAGGATCAAAACAGGCCTATTGGCTCCTTTTTATTCCTTGGAACAACCGGTGTTGGTAAAACTGAATTGGCTAAAGCTTTGGCAGAATATCTATTCGATGACGAATCGGCCATGACCCGTATCGACATGAGCGAATACCAGGAAAGACATTCGGTAAGTCGTCTGGTTGGTGCACCTCCGGGATATGTTGGTTATGATGAAGGCGGACAGTTAACCGAAGCTGTTAGAAGAAAACCGTATTCTGTAGTACTGCTGGATGAGATCGAAAAGGCACATCCTGATACCTTTAATATCCTGCTTCAGGTTCTGGATGAAGGTAGATTGACTGATAATAAAGGGCGTGTGGCAGACTTTAAAAATACGATCATCATCATGACCTCTAATATGGGTAGCCAAATTATTCAGGATAAATTTGAGAATATTAAAGACCTGGATACAGCAATGGAAGCTGCGAAGGAAGAAGTGCTCGGATTGTTGAAGAAAAGTGTCAGACCGGAATTCCTGAACAGAATTGATGATATTGTAATGTTTAGTCCATTGACTCAAAAAGATATTCGCCAGATCGTTCAGCTACAACTGAAAGGAGTGAAAAAAATGCTGGCTAAGCAACATATCGTTCTGGATGCCACAGAAGAAGCCATCAACTATCTTTCTTCTAAAGGATTTGATCCTTCATTTGGAGCCAGACCGGTAAAACGGGTGGTTCAGAGAGAAGTCCTAAATAAGCTTTCAAAAGAAATCCTTGGAGGACAGATCAGCACAGACAGTATCATATTGCTGGACGAGTTTGATGATGAACTGGTTTTTAGAAATCAGGAAGAATTGACTGAAAATTAATTTTCAGCTGAAAAAGGATAGATAAAAAAAGCGGCAGATTTCTCTGCCGCTTTTCTTTTCAATTTATGGAATAATTACCATTTATCGATCTCACGTTTCAGCTCTTCTTTAGACTGCCCGGTTTTTTCCTGCAGCTTTCCAAGCATTTCATCAAACTTCCCTTCGGAATAAGTTACATCATCATCGGTAAGTCTACCATATTTCTGTTTAAACTCACCACGAATTTGTTTCCATTTTCCTTCAATCTGATCATTATTCATAACATTGGTTTTAGGTGTTAATAGTATAAAGGTATCTATTGACATCGGCAGGCAGTGCCAAGAAACTCCCATATTTGTCTTAAACAATTGTTATTTTTGAATTCAGAAAAACCGCTATGATTCGTAAACTCCTCATTTTCATACTTTCCGTAAATCTGATCTCTTGTGCCGTTAGCAACAAAGTCCATTCTAACGATATAGCTTTAAAGTTTCAGGATGAATATATCATTCCAGGGAATCTGGATTATCAAAATGAAAGAGTTGGCGGGCTCTCTGGAATAGATTACGACAACGGAGCATATTACTTTGTTTGCGACCAATCATCGAATCCAAGAATTTACTCCGGAAAAATTGAAATCAATGATCGAAAGATCGATTCTGTATATTTTGATGATATGATCGAATTGCAGAAAAATGATTTCCCAAATCAGGTATTCGATCTGGAAGCTATCAGGCATATTTCAGATGATGAATTTATCGTAACAAGTGAAGGATACATCGAAAATGGTAGTGACCCTGGAATTTACACCGTTTCTAAAAGCGGAAAAATCACCTCAAGTTTTGAAATTCCTGAATATTTCATAGCCCAGGGAGATCAAAAGCCTAGAAATAACGGCGTTTTTGAAGGAATCTGTAAAAGCTATGATGGCTCCGGCTACTGGGTAGCAACGGAATTACCTTTGGAAAAAGATGGAGCAAAGCCGAAACTTTACCCAACTCATTCTCACGTGAGAATGACCAAATACGATAAAAATACTGGCATCGCACTGAAGCAATTTGTCTATAAATTGGATGGGATTTCCAAATTACCGATTAATTACTTTGCAGTAAATGGAGTTACCGAATTACTGGAATATGCTCCAGATCAGTTCTTAGTGCTGGAAAGAGCTTACTCTGCTGGTTACGGTTCTAATGGAAACACGGTAAAGATCTTCAGCGTTAATGCCTCTGGGGCAACTAATACATTAGATTTTAAAAACCTTAAAAAAGAGCGGTATCAAAAAGCTCAAAAATCTCTAATTTTTAATTTTAAGGATATTAAAGACCAGTTAAAAAGCGGAATCATTGATAATATTGAAGGAATGTGCTTTGGTCCAGAGATTAACGGTGAACGTTCATTAATGCTGATTTCAGATAATAATTTCAATAGCTTTGCCAAACAAGTGACACAGGTTTTACTGTTCACCATCAATTTTAAAAATTTAAATCAGTAATTTCACATTATCCATTCATTAGCCCATAAAAAGCATCCTGATGAGTAAATTTATAATTCTTATTCTTAGCATCCTTTTCAGCAGTACTCCTGCAGAATTTCAGCAAAAAGAAGCCGAAACGACTTATTACCTGATCCGTCATGCTGAAAAAGACCGTTCTAACTCTTCTGATCGTGATCCGCAATTAACCGAAAAAGGAAAAGAGAGAGCTGCAAACTGGGCCAATATTTTAAAGGAAATCGATCTGGATGCGGTATATAGTACGCCATATGCGCGAACGATGCAAACGGCTCAGCCAACTGCGGCTAAGAATAATGTGAGAATTCAGAATTACGACTCCAAAAATCTTTATAGCAAAGAATTTCAGGAAGCCACGAAAGGCAAGAAAGTCCTGGTTGTGGGACATAGCAATACCACTCCGCAGTTTGTGAATGCCGTTCTTCAGCAGTCTAAATATGAAGATATCGATGATGATGAAAATGGGGCCTTATATATTGTGAAGATCTACGATGATGGCAGCATGGAAGATTCTGTAGAATACCATAATTAATCGTGGATCACTTCAATATCTTCCGTCTTAATTTCTGAAACTTTCTGCAACTTCCCTGCTGTGTACAAACTATCAAGCTTGGTAAGATCCACGTGGATATCTTTATACTGGTAGTTTTCGTAATCAACAAAACGAATTCCGCCGATAGTCCTAGCATTGTATGCTTTTCTAAATCTTACACCACCCTCGTTCACCTCAAAATTATACGCCAGGTAATCTACATGGTAATCTTTGGTACCAATCCAGTATAAATACTCATCTTCATGATCAGTACCACCACCTTTTGCATCAAAATGTACCTTTATTTCGTAATATTCCTTACCGTTGATCGTGTCCTTACCCACTAACTCTTTATTGGCAGCTTTGGCATTAAGACCATATGGCAACTGTACAAAATAATGAACTGAATTAACCGAATTGGAATACTTCTGTTTTGTTGAATCTGGAAGCGTAACAAGACTGTCATTTATCAATCGCTCGAATCCTTTATTAGAAAGTTTATCGGTAATCCTATTTTCCGAAGAATCCTGCTGAAATCGCTCCAGTAAATATTCCCCACCATTTCGAGAACTTTTATAACCTAGATTGCGAAAATTAAAGCTTATGGTCGCATACTTATATTTTTCGCCACCAGATGCGTCGATCGCTTTATTCACGATCTCTTCGGCAGTAGGCTCTTCGGGTTGGGAACACGAAACTGCGATCAGCACAATAATGAGGTAACAAAGGTATTTCATGAGTCAATTTTGGCGCACAAAGATACTCATTTGAATATGATCGTCCATTTTTTAAAAAGCCTTTAATATAATATTGTTTTAAAGCTTGTATTTTTGCCTTCTATGAAGAATACCATCAACATCAAAAACCGAAAGGCAAAATTCAATTATGAATTTCTTGATAAGTATACTGCTGGAATTAAACTGGCGGGAACAGAGATCAAAGCGATTCGTGAGGGAAAGGCCAGTATTGCCGAAAGTTTTTGCGAATTCAGTAATCATGAATTGTTCGTGATTAATATGCATGTTGAAGAATATTCTCATGCTTCTCATTTCACTCATGATCCTAAGAGTTCCAGGAAATTATTATTGCAGCGGCGGGAACTTCGGAAATTGGAAAAAGAAGTGACCAATTCCGGATTGACCATTATTCCGCTACGACTGTTTATCAATGATCGCGGGCTGGCAAAATTACAGATCACACTGGCAAAAGGTAAAAAGCTTTATGACAAACGGGAAACCATCAAAAACCGCGAAAGCAAACGCCGATTGGACAGAATTCAGAAAGAATACAAATAATTCTAAAAAACCTGCGTTATGGTAGAAATCTAACTCTAACCATGCCTAACCGATTACTATTTTTGCTGATTTTCATCAGCTCACTGCCAATTCATTCACAAGTCACTGGCAAAGTGACCGACGAAAAAGGGACTCCCCTGCCCTACGTAAATATTTATACGGAAAGCGGACAGACCGGAACCACTACCAACGATGAAGGTTTATATGAACTGAAATTATCCAAACCCGGTAAATATGTTCTTGTTGTCCAGTTTTTAGGATACAAAACGCTTAAGAAGCCAATTCAGCCTAACAGCTTTCCGCTAGAGGTAAACGTTAGTTTGCAAGCCGAAAATACTTCTTTAGCTGAAGTCACGGTTAACAGCGATGAAAATCCGGCCAACAGGATTATTCGGTCGGCGATTAATAACCGCCAGAAAAATGGAGATAAACTCGAATCTTTCACTGCTGATTTCTACTCCCGCGGACTCTGGCGCATCAAGAATGCCCCGGAAAAGATTCTCGGGCAGGAAATAGGGGATCTTGGCGGTGGTCTTGATTCTACTCGAAGCGGTATTGTTTACCTCAGCGAGACCATTTCAGAAATTGCTTACCAGAAACCTGATGATTTCAAAGAGAAGATCATTGCTTCTAAAGTTAGTGGTGACGATAATGGCTTTAGCCTTAACTCAGCGCAGGAAGCCTATTTTTCATTCTATGAGAATACGCTTGAGATCAACAGCCAGATGATTTCCCCAATAGCTGAATACGCTTTTAATTATTATCGCTATAAATTGAGTGGTGTTTTCTATGACGACCGCGGGAATCTGATCAATAAAATCGAAGTACTCCCAAAACGGGAAAATGACCGGGTATTTTCAGGATATATCTATATCGTGGAAGACCTCTGGCAAATATACGGCGTGGATCTAACCACTACGGGAAAAGCGATCCAAGTACCGCCAATTGAAGAAATAGTCTTCAAGCAGAATTATAAATTTTCGGAAGAAAATGGATTGTATATCCAGATTTCTCAAAGTGTAGATTTTAGTTTTAAGATGTTCGGTTTTGGCGGAAATGGTCGTTTCACTGCGGTTTACAGTAATTACAATTTTGAACCTGGATTTAATAAGAAAAGTTTTGGCAAAGAGATCCTGAGTTTTTCTGAAAATGCTAACGAGAAAGATTCGATCTTTTGGGAAGAACAGCGGCCAGTACCTTTAACGAGCGAGGAAATTGAGGATTATGTCAAAAAAGACAGTATTCAAGATGTGCGAAGTTCCAAAAAATATAAAGACTCGGTAGATGCCGTCCAGAATAAATTTGAAATTACCGACCTCCTATTTGGCTACACCCATCAAAATTCCTGGAAGCACAATAATTTCAGCATCAGTGCACCGATTGGCGGTATCCATTTCAATACAGTTCAGGGCTGGAATGGAAAGCTGAATGTCTCTTATAATCAGCGAACTGGCAAAGATCAACAGAATTTCTGGCGAGTTTATTCCAATATGAGTTATGGCCTGGACGAGGAACGTTATCGTATTTCCGGAGGGTTTCTAAAAAAATTCAACAATTTTAGAAAACCATACCTTAGAATTGAAGGAGGAAGCAGCATTGAAGATATCAATAATAGAGAGGCTATAAGCCCATTATTAAATGACGTTACCACCATCCTTTTTGAAAGAAATTATCGGAAATTATATGGAAAAAGTTATATCAGCGCCGGTTATGAGCAGGAGATTGTCACCGGTCTCAGGGCTTTTGGTGGTCTTAGCTGGGAAAACAGGAATGCGCTAGTAAACCATACCGATCATGTTTTTATTAATCGTGAAGATGTAGAGTATACTTCAAACAATCCCCTTCAACCTGATAATTTCGGGGGCAAACCATTTCAGGAACATTTTATCTTCAAATTAAACCTTTCTACCACCATAAATTTTGGACAGAAATACCTGAATTATCCAAATGGAAAATACAATGTCTCTTCAGAAAATTATCCAGAAATCACTTTGGGATACGAACAGGGCTTTGGTTCCAATATCAAAAACTATGATTTTTCCCAGTGGAAAGCAAGGATCAGGCAGGATCTTAATGTGGGAAACAAAGGAAGATTTGAGTACCAGATAAATGGAGGACTCTTTAACAATGCTGAGGCAATCAGCCTGGTGGATTATCAGCATTTCAATGGAAATCAAACGCGAATAGGCTTTGGAAGTTATGTGGGAAAATTTAACCTGATGCCCTATTATAATTTCAGCACCAATCAGAATTATGCTGAATTCCATGCGGAGCACGATTTCCAGGGTTGGGCTTTAGGAAAATTACCTTTACTGAATAAACTAAATTTTAATCTGATCCTGGGCGCACACCGATTGGTCCGAGACGGAGGTGACCCTTATTCGGAATATTCGGTGGGAATTGATAATCTGGGCTTCGGAAAATACCGGTTTTTAAGATTGGATTATGTCGTTTCTGATTTTGGTGGAAACAGGAACGGAGCTTTTATATTCGGTTTAAAGTTCTAAAATAAAAAAAGCCGGAAGTCAATTTCCGGCTTTTTTTATATTTTTAAGAATGCTACTCCTCTTCGTCAGCAGATTTTTTATCGTCTGCTGCCTTTTCTTCTTTCGAGAAATCGGTCATGCCATTTTCGATCAGCAAATTGTACCACTGAACGATCTTTTTGATATCACTGGTATAAACTCGATCTACATCATAATCTGGTAAAACTTCAGCAAAATAATCTTCCAACTCTGCTTTTGAAGATTTATGACTGATCGCTTTTTCTCCATTTTCCTTCTCTTTTATCTTTTCAAAAACTTCACCAAGCGGCACTTCCTCGGTATATGTGTAAATAGCGATTTCGCTCAAAACACTCACATTGTGGCGCATGTTCACGGCGATCTTTTTTCCGTCAAGCATCGATTTTGCAACAAAACCTCCTCGGGTTTGCGCAGTTAGTTCATAAAGACCGGGTTT
>CAXPUM010000109.1:0-11177 GCA_964220295.1 Flavobacteriaceae bacterium
TTTTTAAGGAGATTATAGGTTCCACCATAAAGGCTGCTGGATGCGACGATATGATCACCGGCTCTTAGCAAGGTTAGTAAAGCCGTGTTTATTGCAGCAGTTCCTGAAGCGGTTACAACTGCTCCAATTCCGCCTTCGATCGCAGCTAAGCGCTGTTCCAGGATATCATTCGTAGGGTTATTCAATCGGGTATAAATAAATCCCGGTTTAGCCAGAGAAAATAGATCGGCAGCATGATCGCTGTCATTAAAAACGTAGGAACTTGTTTGATAAATCGGCACGGCGCGAGTTCCGCCATTTAATTTTGTATCGTGTCCTGCGTGTAATGCCTGTGTTGAAAATTTTTGAGTACTCATGATTTTGTTTTATAAAGTTTAATTCAGTGATAAAAAAAAAGTCTCCCTTGTTTTGCTATTACCAGGGAGACTTGCGAATTGAACTTTACAACTAAATTATCTCAAGTTTTGGCAATAGCGACTCATGCTGCGCATACACATCATCATGCTACACATTATCATTTTTACGATTACCAAATTTTTCATTTTCTATTATTTTAAATTGATGAACAAAAAAAGCCGCTGCGGTTGGCAGCGGCTTTTTGCAAAATATATCTTTTCAGAATTATGCAATAAGATGCGCTGCGGAAGGTTTCCACATCATGCACATCATCATATTACAAATTGTTCTGATCATTATCTTAATTGATTCGGTACAAAGATAACGACGGACTTTTTTAATTTCCAAGCGATTGTAAAAGATTTACGGAAATCTTATTTTATCTACCTGTTTTTTGAGAATCCAGAATTAAAAATTGATATTTTTTCTATTGTATTTAAGAAAAACCCTGAATCAAGTTCAGGGTGACGTATTTTATACCAGACATGTAAAAAATTTGCGTTAGGGATTGAGCGGATTGTATGAGCTTTTTGGAGCGCAGCGAAAAAAGCGAGCCGCGAAAGCCCGGTGCGAGGCTTGAAAAGCCGAAGCGCAACGTCCAAAAACTTAATATTCTTGCAATACTGTTGAATGAGAAAGAGCGAATTTTGGATGAAGAATAAAATGGCGTTAAACTAATTTGCTATCGCGCTTATTTTTTTACATTTGTAACGAATTATTGAAAGGGACAGATTTGACTGATTGCAACCCTAAATACGCCAAGGTGTATTCAAAATGCTAAAGCAGTAGTATTGAACTTCTCATTAGCCGCACCCGTCAAATTTCTCCATTCGTAAAATCTTAAAAAAGGTAGTTGAATGGCTTATTTATTTACTTCGGAAAGTGTTTCTGAAGGACATCCGGATAAAATTGCTGACCAGATCAGCGACACACTTTTAGATAATTTCCTGGCATTTGATGAAGAATCGAAAGTTGCCTGTGAAACATTAGTAACTACCGGGCAGGTCGTACTTGCCGGGGAAGTTCGAAGCAATACGTATCTAGACGTACAAAATATTGCTCGCGATGTGATCAATGATATTGGTTATACTAAAGGTGCTTATAAATTTAGCGGCGATTCTTGTGGGGTGATCTCTCTGATCCATGAGCAATCGCAGGATATTTACCAGGGTGTAGACCGCGGAAATAAGGAAGAACAGGGAGCTGGAGATCAGGGAATGATGTTTGGTTACGCGACCAATGAAACCGAAAATTACATGCCACTGGCGCTGGATATCTCTCATAAGATCCTGATCGAACTGGCAAAACTTCGCCGCGAAGGAAAAGAAATTGAGTATTTAAGACCCGATTCTAAAAGCCAGGTAACCATTGAATACAGCGATGATAACGTACCTCAACGAATCGTGGCGATCGTAGTTTCCACTCAGCATGATGATTTTGACGGCGATGATGACGCGATGCTAAAGAAGATCAAAAAGGATATCGTGGAAATTCTGATTCCGCGTGTAAAGGAGCAGTTGCCAGATTACGTTCAGGAATTATTCAATGATGATATCGTTTATCACATTAACCCAACCGGGAAATTTGTGATTGGTGGACCTCACGGAGATGCCGGCCTTACCGGAAGAAAAATTATTGTAGACACCTATGGCGGAAAAGGAGCTCATGGTGGTGGCGCATTTTCAGGAAAAGATCCTTCTAAAGTAGACCGTTCTGCGGCTTATGCTTCCCGTCATATTGCGAAAAACCTGGTAGCTGCGGGAGTTGCTCCGGAAGTTTTAGTACAGGTTTCTTATGCAATTGGGGTGGTGGAACCCACATCGATTTCAGTTTTTACTTACGGAAAGAAAAATACCGACCTCAGCGATGGTGAAATTGCCAAAAAAGTTCGTGAGATCTTTGATATGCGTCCTGCGGCAATTGAAGACAGGCTAAAGCTTCGAAATCCGATCTACCGCGAGACGGCTGCTTACGGTCATATGGGAAAAGAACCAAGAATTGTTTCAAAAATTTTCGAGAGCCCATATAGCGGAAAGATCACGAAAGAAGTAGAATTGTTTACCTGGGAAAAACTGGATTATGTAGACAAGGTTAAAGATTCGATTCCCCTAAACGATTAATAAATTCAATAAAGCCGCTTTCGAGCGGCTTTTTTTATCATTTCTTCGGAAAACCTTAACAACGGTGCGCCCTTTAAATCCCTAATTTTAAAACTCACCAAGCAGGTTTCCAATGTCTTTATTTAAAAAAATCAGAAACACCGTTAAGCTACTACAGTCGGTTGATATGGATCAACTGGCAAAAATCAATCAGAAAATCGATCTGTCTGAAGCCATGAAGACTTTGGGCACACTCGATGACCGGCAATTAGTCGGATTGATGAAAATGTTAAAAACAAAGAACAAAAAAGGGCAACATGACCTGCCTCCCATCGATGGGGATTTTTACAACCTAGATCTTAAATTAACCAAGGAACAACGCGACTTACAGATCAAAGTAAGAAACTTCATGGAAGATGAGATCCGCCCTTTGGTTAATGAATACTGGAAAAAAGACCAGTTTCCATTCGAGATCATCGATAAATTCAAAAAATTAAATATTGTCGGGGTGCCTTATGAAGGTTACGGTTGTCCAAATCTTCCGTTTCTAATGGAAGGTATCATCGCCCAGGAAATTGCACGTGTAGACGTTTCGACTTCTACCTTTTTCGGAGTGCATAGCGGGCTGGCCATGGGGTCTATTTACCTCTGCGGAAGTGAAGAACAAAAACAGGAATGGCTTCCGAAAATGCAGAAAATGGAAAAGATCGGCGCTTTCGGTTTAACCGAACCAAATGTTGGTTCTGGAGCAGCCGGCGGACTGGAAACCACCTGTAAATTTGATGGTGAGAACTGGATTCTGAATGGTCAGAAAAAATGGATCGGTAATGCCACGTTTGCTGATGTCACGATCATTTGGGCGCGTGATGAAGACAGTAATCAGGTTAAAGGATTTCTGGTAAAGAAGGAAAATCCGGGATTTGAAACTGAAAAAATCCAGGATAAGATGGCACTAAGAATTGTTCAGAATGCGATCATTACACTAACCGATTGTAAAGTACCGGAAAGTGATCGCCTTCAAAATGCCAATTCTTTTAAAGATACCGCCAATGTCTTAAGAATGACCCGTGCCGGTGTGGCGTGGCAGGCAGTTGGCTGCGCTCGTGGAGCCTATGAGAGTGCCTTGAAATACACCAAGAAAAGAGAACAATTTGGAAGACCTATTGCCTCCTACCAGCTGGTACAAAATCATCTTGTAGAAATGTTATCTAATCTTACCTCCATGCAAACATTATGTTTCAGGTTATCTGAAATGCAGGACCAGGGATTACTAAAAGATGAACATGCCAGTCTTGCGAAAGTTTATTGTAGCCTGAGAATGCGGGATACGGTAAGCCAGGCGCGAGAAGTTATGGGTGGAAACGGAATTCTGCTTGAATATGATGTAGCGAGATTTGTTGCCGATGCAGAGGCGATCTATAGCTATGAAGGAACTAAAGAAATCAACTCACTTATTGTAGGCCGTGCCATTACTGGATACAGTGCCTTTGTAAGTTAAAATGAAAAAGAAAATTTATGTCGTTATTGATTGTATGCCCGGGAAAAGATCCGGAAAACTGGATTGAAACTATTAGAAAAAGTGATGCCGCGATTGAATGCTACGCCTACCCTGAAGATCATCAAAAAGAAGATGTAGAGTTCGCATTGACCTGGAACCATCCGCGTGGCCTCTTTAAAAATTACCCAAATCTAAAAGTTATTGCCAGTATGGGCGCCGGTGTGGACCATATCGTAAGTGATCCTGAATTGCCAGAAAATGTCAAAGTAACTCGTATTATAGACGATACGTTGACCGAAGACATGAGCGATTTTGTTTTGAGCCAGGTCATGAATCACATTAGAGGTTTGCATTATTACGTCAAAGCTCAGAAAGAAAAAGAATGGGAACGTTTTCAATATAAAAGACCCCAGGATACGAAAGTCGGGATTATGGGAATGGGAGTTCTAGGTAATGCCGTAGCCGAAAAACTGCACAAGAACTTTTTCAAAGTATACGGATGGTCCAGAACCGAGAAGGAATGCGAAAATGTTACTTCATTCCATGGAAAAGACGGACTGGAAGATTTCCTGTCGAATTCTGAAGTGCTGGTTTGTTTACTACCATTAACTGAAGACACTGAAAATATTCTGAATGCTGACCTTTTTGATATGCTTCCGGAAGGCGCCTACGTGATCAATGTAGCGAGAGGAGGCCATTTGGTAGAGCATGATCTTTTAGAGATGATTGATAATGGCCATTTGAGCGGTGCATCTCTAGATGTATTTCGGGAAGAACCGCTACCAAAAGATCATCCTTTCTGGGAACATGACAGCATTAATATAACTCCGCATATCGCCAGTTTAACCAATCCGGAATCGGTTATTCCACAAATTATTGAGAATTATGACCGGATGATGGATGAGAAGGAGCTGAAAAATGAGGTTGCTATAGAAAAAGGTTATTGATCAAAATATCAAATCATGGAGGTTTTTAAAAATATCATGGTCGCTGTCGATTTTAATGACAGTATTGGCGAGTTGATGGTATATGCTGATAATTTAGCTGAAAAGTATGGTTCAAAAATATGGGTTGTGCACGTGACCGATCCGGAGCCTGATTTTGTGGGATATGAGCCGGGACCTCAATACATCCGTGATATTAAAGCGGAAGAATACCGCGAGGAACATCATAACTTACAGGAAATTTGTAAAAATTTCATCAGTGAAAAAACTGAAGCTGAAGCTTTACTTATTCAGGGTAGCACCGTAGAAACGGTGATGCAAGAGGCTAAGAAGCTTCAGGTAGACTTGCTTATAGTGGGAACTCATAAACACAGTTTCCTCCATAATCTTTTGCAAGAAAATGTTTCCTTAGAATTACTGAAAAAATCAGATATTCCTATGCTTACTATTCCTATTGAGGAAAATTAGAAATTCAACAATTCAGATTTTATCATTTTTATATCTTCGGAAAAACTTCTGATGGAAATTAGTAAAAATGAATTGATAACGGTTCATCAAAGAATTGAACCATACATTCACCGTACTCCGATTCTTACTTCCAGCCTGATCAACGGAATGGTCGGAGCAGAAATTTTCTTTAAATGCGAGAATTTTCAGAAGATGGGCGCATTTAAGATGCGGGGTGCGGCAAATGCCATTCTTAATTTACCAGCAGACAAACGGCAAAATGGCGTGGTGACACACTCCTCCGGAAATTTTGCGCAAGCCCTTTCTCTGGCTGCAAAAAGCATTGGAATCCCAGCCTTTATCGTGATGCCAGATTCGGCTCCAGAAGTGAAGAAAGCAGCCGTTAGAACTTATAATGGTCAAATTACCGAATGTCCTTCAACCCTAAAAGATCGTGAGGAAACCGCATCTAAAATTCAGCAAAACACAGGTGCAGCCTTCATTCATCCTTCAAATGATCTCGATGTCATTCTGGGTCAGGGTACTGCCGCATTAGAATTATTGGAAGATCAGCCAGATATCGAAACAGTGCTGTGCCCTGTTGGCGGTGGCGGACTCATTGCCGGATCTGCTCTAGCCGTAAAACACTTCGGAAAGAATTGTAAATGTATTGGTGCAGAGCCAATGGAAGCCGATGATGCCTGGCGTTCGCTGAAAAGCGGAAAGATTGAGGAAAATGATTCCGCAGAAACTATTGCCGACGGTTTAAAAACACAATTGGGAGACATTAATTTTCCTATTATTCTGAAAAATGTTTCAGAAATTATTCGAGTGGAAGAAACTGAAATTTTGGAAGCAATGACTTTAATCTGGCAGCGAATGAAGATCATTGTAGAGCCTTCGAGCGCTACCACACTTGCAGCCATCCTTAAGGAAAAAGATCGTTTCAGGAATCAAAAAATAGGAGTTATTATCTCCGGCGGAAATGTTGATCTGGCTAAACTTCCTTTTTAGATCGTTCGTTTAAGACAGAAATCGTCACCAGCATCTGGCCAATATGCCTTTGGGTATGTTCTCCTGCATGAAATAATAATCCGATGAGCGTAGAAGGAAGTTTTTTCCTGCCAACTGTTCGTTTTTCTAATAATATGGAAGGTGAAATTTCTGATAAATGTAAGATGGCTTCTTCTATTTTTTCAATCGCTGCTTCTTCTAAAAATTTCAGTTTGATTGTTTCATTCATTTTTCCTTCAGCATCCAGATATTCAAATTGTTCAGTAGTTAAGTTTTCAGCATGAGCATAAGTAAGCATTCGGTCTATCACCCCGGCAATATGCTGTAAATGAAAAGCCACAGAAGCCCTGCCAGCCGGTTGCTGCCAAATTAATTCATCTGGAAAACCATGAGTATATTTTTCTATCTCCTCTTTAGACTGAATCAGTGCATGCGCTACTGGTTGCAGTAGTGGATCGATCCCATCCACAGGTCCTCGAAGCCAGGCTTCAGGCAAATTATCATTCTCCATAGATCTCAATAAAATTATTTCTGAAAGTAGAAATAAATCTCAGGAAATTAAAAGAATTGATATCTTTAATAAGGCACTGAACCTTTTTAACCAACCAAAAAAATGGAGCTATACCTCACGGTCGTGATCATTATCATCGGGATCATCCTGTTCGTACGGGATTATTTCTCGATCGATACGACTTCTATTCTTATCATGGCTCTTTTTATAGTTTCAGGCGTTTTGAGTCCGGAAGAGGGTTTTTCTGGTTTTAATCATCCCGCTACAATCACTCTGGGCTGCATGTTTGTAGTGAGCGCTGCGATATTTAAATCGGGTATTATTGATGGTCTAAGCGCTAAATTAATTCGCATCGCAAGACTGAATTATTTTTTTGCCCTGGTTTCCTTATGTATTACTTCAGCGGTACTTTCAGCATTTATCAATGATTCGGCAGTAGTGGCCATTTTGATCCCCGTGGCATTGCTGGTTTGCCGTGAAACCGGAATAAGCCCTGCAAGAATATTGATCCCGATATCATTTTCAGCATTATTTGGTGGTACCTGTACACTAATCGGGACCTCCACGAATATTCTTGTAAGCGGTTATGCTGAAGAACTGGGACAGGAAGGTTTCGGCATGTTCGAATTTTCGCTTGTTGCGCTTTGCCTTATGGCGATCGGCCTCGGCTATATTTTCATTCTCGGCCCGATCATCTTACCAAAAAGAACACCGCCTGAAGGTGCCGGACTGAAAAAAGAAGCGGAGCGGTATATGGCTGAAATCGAATTGCTTCCTGACAGCGAGGATATTAATATTCCAATATCGAAGTCACATCTAATCATTGATAATAAAATCCAGATACTTCGAATTAAAAGGAAACATACTAGAGTTTATGAAATCAACGGAGAAACCGTTCTTAGAAATGGAGACCTTTTGAGAATCCTGGTAGATCCTGTAAACCTTGCAAGGTTAAAAGTGAAAAAAGGTGTGGCACTTATCGGAGATGAAGAAGATATTCTAGAAACAGATCCCGCCAAGATCAAAAATCGACCTCAGCGACCGAACGAAGAAAAGAAAATCTTCGAGGTCATGATTCCGTATGGATCGGAACTTTCCGGCAAATCTTTAAAAGAATTAAACTTCAGGAGTGTTTATTATGCTTCGGTTTTGGCCATTCGGCATCGAAAAGAAACGATCACTGAGGATGTCACTCATGTTACGCTAAAAGAGGGTGACATGATGCTGCTATTCGCTTCAGAAAAAGCTATCAATGCTCTTACGCATGACAAACTTATCGTGACACTTTCCGAATACCAGGGTAAAAAAGTGGATTACAAAAAGGCCATTCCAGCCTTATTAATCGTTATCGGAGTAATTTCTGCAGCTGCTTTCAATATCACCTCCATTTTGATCAGCGCCATGGTTGGAAGTTTACTGCTGGTAACTTTAACGATCTTAAAACCACAGGAAGCCTATGAAGCGATCGAGTGGAAAGTGATTTTTATGATGGCCGGCGTGCTATCTATGGGAAAAGCACTCGAAAAAACGGGTGGTTCCGATATCATTTCTCAGTATATTTTTGAATCTCTCGGGGGGCTTGATCCTCGATGGACTTTAAGTTTAATATTCCTTATCACATTTTTATCTACCAACGTTTTATCCAGCAAAGCAGCGGCAGCACTGATGACACCAATTGTAATAAGCCTGGCAGGCGCGATGGAGGTAAGCGAAAAACCCTTCTTGATCGGGGTAATGTTTGCCTGCTCCCTTACATTTATGACCCCGGTAAGTTATCCTGTAAATACAATGGTTTACGCTCCAGGAAATTATCGCTTCAGAGATTTTTTAAAGTTCGGAACTCCTCTTAACTTTATCATCTGGGCAGCAGCTTCATTTTTGATTCCCATGTTTTTTCCTTTTTAAGAATGAAAAGAAAAGTTCGATTACATAATCCCTTCAAAACTCGCATTATCGATGAGAAATTGTTGCGAGAACACCTCGCTTTGGAGCGCACCAAACTGGCTAATGAGCGAACCGTTCTCTCCTATATAAAAGCATCGCTTTATCTTTTAATAGGTGGAATTGCATTACTTCAGATAAAAGAATACCAGGGTATCAGCATTCAGTGGGTAGGATACCTATCCCTGTTTTTCTGCATACTTTTTCTGGTTGTTGGGATTTCGCGCTACATTGCACTGGAAAGAAAATTAAATAAATTACTCCAGCCAGATAAGAATCAACATTCTGAAGAAAAAGACGAAGAATAGGTGCTTCAGCAAATTGTACATTACTCCCTCCATTTTTTAGCCATTGGCTTTATAGCCTATTTCTATGACCGGAAAAATTGGCTGAAATACTGGCTGATTCTTGCAGCAACGATGTTGGTAGATATCGATCATATTTTTGCCAATCCTATTTTTGATCCTCATCGCTGCGGAATAGGATTTCATCCTTTACACACGGAGCTGGCAATTACCGCCTACGTTCTGGGAATGATCTTCATCAAGCACAAAATTATCAGGCTGATCTGTATCGGGCTTTTTTTCCATATGTTAACCGATCTCATTGATTGCCTATGGACTTTTTCTGAATGTGCTCCCTGCCTTCAGGATATTTTCAGCAGATAAATACGGCCGGAACAAAAAAGATAAAAGCATTTTTTCAGCAAAAATTTTATTCAGCTCAAACCGAAATCAACTTCATATTAACTCAATTCTTTTATCTTTACACCTCAAAAGAAAGCAGCCAAAGAAATCTCTAAATTATGCACGTAGCCATCGCAGGAAACATCGGTGCGGGAAAGACCACGTTGACCAAATTATTAGCTAAACACTACAAATGGGAACCGCAATTCGAAGATGTTCTTGAGAATCCATACCTCGAAGACTTTTACAACAAAATGGAGCGATGGTCGTTCAACTTACAGATCTATTTCCTAAATAGCAGGTTCCGACAAATTTTGCAGATTCGTGAAAGTGGTAAAAAGATCATTCAGGATCGAACCATTTATGAAGATGCTTATATTTTTGCGCCGAACCTTCATGCGATGGGATTGATGACGAACAGGGATTTTGAAAATTATAAGTCGCTTTTTGACCTGATGGAGAGCGTAGTACAGGGACCGGATCTTTTGATCTACCTTCGTAGCAGCATTCCAAACCTGGTTTCGCAAATACATAGTAGGGGTCGGGATTATGAAAATTCCATTTCTATAGACTATCTTAGCCGGCTGAATGAGCGATATGAAGCTTGGGTTCACAATTACGACAAAGGAAACTTGCTGATTATTGATGTTGATAATATTAACTTTGTAGACAATCCGGAAGATCTGGGCGATATAATTAACAGGATTGACGGAGAGTTGCATGGACTTTTTTAAAAGCAGAGAATTATGGAATCTACAAAACTAAAAAGACCTAAACATAAGGGATCACCGAAGTTGTTTGACAACCCGGTCCTTGAAAAATTAACCCATACCCACATTTCCCTCCCCCTAATAATTTTCGGAGTGATCTCAGTGGCTTTGGTTTACTACGGAATCTTTGAGAAAGGATTTGAAGCACCGGTTATGGTCGCTTTGTTCTTTGGTGGGCTGTTCTTTTTCACCCTTGTGGAGTACGTGATGCACCGATATTTATATCACATCCCGGCAACCACACCAAGAAAACAAAAGATTTCTTACACGATGCATGGGGTGCACCATGATTATCCAAAAGACAAATCCAGGCTGGCTATGCCTCCAGTGCTGAGTTTAGTGGTAGCTACCGTTTTATTTATTATTTACCGGGCGGTATTAGGCGATTACGTATTCGGATTTTTAGCCGGTTTCTTAATTGGTTATGCTGGTTATCTAGCAGTGCATTATTCGGTACACGCCTTTAAAGTGCCAAATAACTTTCTGAAAACTTTATGGCACCACCATAGCATTCATCACTATCGTGAGCCGGACAGAGCGTTTGGAGTATCCTCTCCGCTATGGGATCATATCTTTGCTACGATGCCAAGAAAATCACCTAAGAATCAGCGTGCAGCTGTGGGAACAAGTATCGACCCGAGCTAAACTGAAAATATAATTATTAAGAATCCCGGTCATGCCGGGATTTTTTATTTTATCCAGCCATTTTCCCTGGCATGGTCCACAGCATCCTGAGATTTTTCAACCATTAATACCGGCACAGTATCAAAATTATCGATTAGACTTCGCACCCGCTGCATTTGCTTTTTATGGCTTACGCTTCGCAAATAGATCGCCAGGATCTTGTCTGGATACTGAGCGGCAATATCAG
>CAXPUM010000110.1:0-31953 GCA_964220295.1 Flavobacteriaceae bacterium
GCGTATTGCGTATAGCCGCAGTTAAGTGCAGCGACGCGAAGCTCGCGTAGTTTGACAGGACGGTCTATGTTTTTATTGCTAGCACCGTTAGACATGCGCGTTATCCTTGGGATAACGAGTCGTTTGCTAACGGATCGCCCAACACTAGTGCACTTAAAATAGGTGAAATTCCTAATTTCTTTTCATCTTTTTAGCTTGTAACTTCCCGTTGCGTTTGCAAAGCGATTCCGCTTCGTACCGAAAGCAATCCTGCTTTCTACTAGCCTACTCGCAGGCAAACGACCAGGGTTAAACTGACCAATCAATCTTAAAATTCACCGATTTTAATTCGTAGCAGTCTTTGGGTTGCTAGCTGAAAAGCTTCCTGGACTGGCAAATTGCATTTAACTCGTTATAACTGCAATATAATTTAATTTATCCACTATCTTTTATCTGGATAAACGCAGGTTATCGTATCATTTATTTTACGCGTGTTACATTTTCATATTCGTCACTAATTTAATTAGATTGCAAAACAAAATAATTCTAATTAAATTAGATATTTGAAAGTAGTATTGAAGTAAAAGTTACCTATTCGGTTACCTATTTTTGAAAAAAGCTCTAAGTGATTGGATTCACGGAGTGTTTGGAATCAAAACCTAGTTCTGTCATCCCGACTGATATAGGGTTGCAAAAGCAACCCTTTTCATTTTATTCTTCAGTTTTCCACGATGAAATTTGCCAAATTTCATTAGGATATTTAAAACCTTTTCTAGATGGTTTTCGGACGTTGGATTTTAGTTTTTATAACAAACTGAGAATTGTTGCAACGGGATGATCACTAGGCATAATGAAAAGCCTAGCGCAGATTTTTGCCGCTGAAGCTCACAATTAAATTTTTGTAATCAGTACTGATAAAAAATTGATAGACGGCAACTATTGGCTTAGACTGCAGAGTTACGGTAAGGAAATTCACCTCTCAATTGGGGTTTGAGCGTCTAGATTCTTTCAGTAAATTATTTAAAGTTAAAAATATATACACCTCTAGATTTCAGAAACTAGCATAACTAATTCTTAAATCCGGAAGTGTTTTTCAAATTTAAATTTTAGTAAGAAATTCAGATATTGGTAATCGAACTTTTTTTTGAGTGGCCAGAAAATCCTTTTCTTCATCACGATAACCCAGGGCAAGAAGCACAACGCTTTTTAATCCCATTTCCTGTAGATTTAATAGTGTATCGAGCTTTTTGGAATTAAAACCTTCCATAGGTGTAGCATCAACTTCTAAATTGGCAGCCGCAATCAATCCAGTTCCTAAGGCTATATATGCCTGTTTGGCGGACCAGGTATGGTTTTCTTCATCGGTTCTGGCAAGAAGATAAGTTTCCAGATTTTTCTTATAATCTGCTAACTGCCTTTCCGGAACTTCTCTTTGCTTGGCCATAAGGCTGATCATATCATCTATTCGCTGTTTATTAATTGAATCAAATGCAGCAAACACTAGTAGATGAGAAGCTTCCACTATCTGAGCATTAAAAGAATCGGAAGCCAGCTCTTTTCTTATTTGCTCATCATCTATTAAAAACAATCTATAGGGTTGCATTCCGGTTGATGATGCAGATAGACTTATTGATTTTACGATTTCATTAATACGAGCTGCCGAGACTTTTTTGTCATCAAACTTTTAACGGCATACCTCCAGTTTAAAACATCTATTAAATCCATTTTATAGTAATATTAATTATCAACTACAAATTTCTAAATCTTTGGTTTATATTTGTCACAAAGTATCTAAAAGTAATTGTAACATAGAGGTAATTCGGTAACGTATGGGAAATAAGACTAAAAATGATCTAACCGACTGTAGTTTGAAAATCAGAGCAATATCAGATACGATGTATGTGATAGGTGGTAAATGGAAAATGCATATCGTAGCCGCGCTTTATTTCGGAAGGAAACGCTATTCTGATATTTTAGAAAGTGTAGAAGGAATTTCTGGAAAAATGCTGAGTCGGGAACTGAAAGAAATGGAAACAAATCTTTTGGTTAATCGAATCGTTATGGATACCAGGCCAATAACTGTTGAATATGAACTAACAGATTACGGTAGGGAACTCCTTCCAATCATTGATGAACTCGCAAAGTGGGGTTTTAAACATCGCGAGAAAATTATAAATACTTAATAATTAGAGATACTGTTTTAGGTTTTTGATTTCCTGTTCCAGGTAGGAAAGTTTTCCCTTCAGATCAGTTTCTATATTTGGTATATGATTCAGAAATACGTGCTTAACCTCCCATATTTCCAGTATATCTTTTAAAGTTATTTCTATAGGGTCGAAGCCAGAGCTGGAAGCTTTTAGCTTTATACTGTCCTTCTCGATTGTCAGTTTCCGTAGGATAAATCTGTTTGCTGTAATTACCAGTACAACAGCCCCCGCATTGATTTCTTCCAGCTTTTCTTTATCCAGCCATTCACCAACCACCATGTCATTAGGAAATATGCCATTATTTTTTATGGTCATTTCAGAATTGGATATTACGAAAGCTCTTCTTTTTTTACTAGCAGGTAAAGGAAGTTTGAGCTGCGGCAGCTCTTTTATAAACTGCGAATCCTCATATTTTTTAATGTATTCCAGTTCCAATTGTGGGAAAATGCAGGGAACATCTGAAAGCCGCTCATTATAATGACTACTGGAAAATGGCAGATCCTCTTTGTATTTTAAAAGTTTATTGATGGTGAGTTCCTGAGTGAGCAAATCATCAATACTAATGCTAAAATGATTAGCAATCTTGATGATCGTTTCTAGCCTTGGCTCGCTTCTTTCTTCCTCGTAAGCCCCTAATGTGGCACGCTTCAAGTCAAATAACTCCGCAAAAGATTGCTGACTAAGTTTTTTTACATTTCTAATCTTTCTAATATTCTTACCAAAACACGACATTTAGCTAAAATAATTTGCAATTAATAATTTTATTAGTATCTTTAACTAAGATTATTAGCTAATATACGATTTAATTACTAAAAATTATAGAGCGGTACAAAATGCTCTTCACTTAAACCATAAAATTATGATTGCTTTTATATTTACTTTAATAATGATGTTAATAATACCTTAAAATCTTAACCGAATTTTCGTATTATTAAAAACTGAAAATCAATCTTAACCTAATCATTAATTATAATGCAAAACTACTTCCAAGTAACCAGGAATTTTTTGCTTCAGCTCAACCTAGATATTACGTTTGAGAACGAAGAAGAAGGTATTTTGGTGATACAAAAAGAGAATGCTGGTTTCAAAAATTTAATTCTGGGTGTGGCGCCGCCAATACTTATAATGGAACAATTTCTCTTCCGAATTAATAACCAGTCTGAAAAAGTTTTTAAAAGTCTGCTTCAGAAGAACCGCGACATCATACATGGAGCCTTCGTGCTGGATGACTCGGGTGAGAAAGTAATATTTCGGGACACCCTACAAATTGAAAACCTGGATTTGAATGAACTGGAAGGTTCGCTGAATTCTCTCAGTCTATTGATGAGTGAATATTCAGATAAAATAATTGAATTTTCAAAATATTAAACTATACCGTTATGAACATATTTAAAAGACTCTTTAAAATAGGTGAAGCTGAAGCAAATTCAGCAATAGATAAAATGGAAGATCCAATCAAATTAACAGAACAGGGGATAAGAGACCTGAAACTGGATCTTGACAAAAATCTGGAAGCCCTTGCGCAGGTAAAGGCTTTGGCTATTCGATCCCGAAGCGATCAGGAAGAATACCTGGATAAAAAAGAAGATTATCACCAAAAGGCCGTTCTTATTCTGAAAAAAGGTCAGCGTGGCGAAATGGATGCTGCTGAAGCAGATCGTCTTGCCAAAGAGGCACTGGTTAAAAAAGAAGAAGCTCAGAAACATGTGGAAAGAGCTGAAGCAGAAACGAAAAAGTTTAATGATAACGTGAGCCAGCTGGAACAGAATATTCAAACGATCAAGTCAAATATCAGTAATTGGGAGAATGAATTAAAAACGCTAAAGGCTCGTGTGAAAGTTAGTAACGCGACCAAAAGCCTGAATAAACAAATGGCTGAAATTGACAGTAGCAGTACGGTTTCCATGCTGGAACGCATGAAGGAAAAAGTAGCTCAGGAAGAAGCGCTTGCCGAAGCTTATGGAGATATTGCCAATGCTAGTAAGTCTATTGATGATGAGCTGGAAAAGGCGGCGAATTCAACTGAAGCAAAGGCTGATAGTGATCTGGATAAATTAAAAGATCAATTGGGCCTGGAAAAAAACGATAAAAACTAGAAATCTTGACAGGTTTATTTGAAGTACTATTTTCAGAAGTCAATCTTACGTTGACCGTTCTGTTAATTCTCTTGATCGTTTACTGGTTGTTAACCATGATCAGCGGAATAGATTTCGACCTTGATATGGATATCGATATAGATGCAGAGATGGAGGCCGAAATCGCAACAGATGGTGCAAATATGGACTTTCAGGATGTTTCTAACGCCGAGCTTAATAAAGATCAGGTTGTAGGGAAGCGTATCCAGCCATTAAAATGGTGGCAAATAGTTTTGATCTATTTCAACTTTGTGGGTCTGCCATTTATGTTCACTTTTACCTGTTTCATATTTCTCTGGTGGTTCACGACCGTCTTAGCGACTGCGATGACCCACAGTTTTGACAATGTCTTCGGATTTGTCATTATGTTGGCCGTTTTTATTCCGGCGCTGTTCATTACTAAGATTTTCACTACACCTTTCAAAAGTTTCTTCAGGAATCTAAATAAAGATGGTGATGAAGCTAAAGATTTCGTTGGCCGAAAAGGCATTCTAATGTCTAATATTTCTGGCGAAAAAATGGGAAATGCGGAAGTTCATATTGATGGAGATTCTTTATCAGTATACGTCAAATCATTAAACGGGCAGGCCATTAACTACCACGAAAAAATATTAATCATCAAACAATCTGCTGATAAGAACTATTTTTTTGTCCAGTCTTATCAGGACTAAAACTTAATCAACATGGATCAAATTTTACCAATTATCGGAATTGGATTAGGGATCGTATTATTCTTAATCATCGTATACTTTTCAATCATCGCAATGTTTTATAAAAAAGTACCACAGGGTCGCGCCATCGTGCGAACGGGTTTTGGAGGTACGAAAGTCGCTACAGATAAGGGATTATACGTAGTACCGGTCTTTCACAAAGTGGAAGTAATGGATATTTCAGTTAAGAAAATCCAGATCGAACGATTGGCACATGAAGGCCTTATCTGTAGAGATAACATGAGAGCCGACATTAAAGTGGCATTTTTCGTCCGGGTGAATAACGATGTATCTTTTATTAAAAGAGTGGCCCAAACCATTGGTGTAGACCGAGCTTCTCGTATCGAAACCCTGGAAGACCTTTTCGAGGCAAAGTTTTCCGAAGCATTGAAAACCGTAGGGAAAAAGTTCGATTTTATTGAATTATACGAAGCTCGCCGAGAATTTAGGGATGAGATCGTTAATATTATCGGAACCGATCTGAATGGTTATACGCTGGAAGATTGTGCCATTGATTTTCTGGAACAGACACCTATCACTCATTTAAAGGCTGATAATATCCTGGATGCCGAAGGTATCAAAAAAATTACCGAGCTGACTGCCGTACAGAATATGAAGGCCAACCTGATCAAAAGAGATGAGGAAAAAACCATCAGAAAGCAGGATGTAGAAGCCCGTGAAGCGATTCTTGAGCTTGATAAACAACTTGCCGAAAAGGAAGAAGCGCAAAAACGTGAAGTCGCTAATATCAAAGCTCGTGAAGGAGCCGAGATCAGCAAAGTTTCAGAAGAAGAAAGATTAAAAGCTGAAACGGCAAGAATAGCCACGGAAGAAAAAGTGAAGGTTGCCGAAGAAAATATGAACAGACAGATCATTGTCGCGGCCAAGAATAAAGAACGTACCGAAGCGATCGAATCTGAAAGAGTAGAAAAAGATCGTTTATTGGAAGTTACCGAAAGAGAGCGAATCGTTACGCTGGCTCAGATCGAAAAAGAGAAAGTACTGGAAGTAGAGAAGAAAAACATCCAGGATGTGATTAAAGATCGCGTAATGCTCGAGAAAGGCGTGGTGGAAGAGCAGGAAAACATGAAAGATATCCAGGCATTCAAAACTGCCGATCGTGATAAGCAGGTGAAAATCACCATTGCTGAAGCTGCTGCTCAGGAAGAGTTAATTAAAACCATTAAGGCTGCGGAGGCTCAGAAAGAGGCTGCCAAGCAAAAAGCTGAAGAACTCAACATCGAAGCTCAGGCTCAGAAAGAGGCCAGTGAAAAAGAAGCGGAAGCCAGAAAAACAATTGCTGAAGCAAAAGCTAAGGAAGAAGCCACTATCGGTCTTTCTGAAGCAGAAGTGATGCATGCGAAGGCTGATGCCAACGAAAGACAAGGTCTTGTGGAAGCGAATATTATTGAGAAGAAAGCAAAAGCCGAAGCTGCCGGAATCGAAGCTAAGGCAGAAGCCAGCAGGAAAGAAGGAAAAGCTGCTGCTGAGGTGATCAAAGAAAAAGCTCTTGCAGATGCTGCAGGTATTGAAGAAAAAGCTGCTGCCATGAAGAAACTGGACGGGGTTGGTAAAGAACACGAGGAATTCAAACTTCGTTTGGACAAAGATCTTAAGGTAGAGCTGGCACATATCAATATTCAGAAGGAAATTGCAGATGCGCAGGCTTCAGTGATTAGCGACGCATTAAAAGCAGCTAAAATTGATATTGTTGGTGGAGAAACCATGTTCTTCGATCAGATCATCGGGCAGATCACCAGAGGTAAAGGATTTGACAGGCTGGTACAGAGCAGTTCGAATATCAAGGATCTGAAAGACTCCATTCTGGGAAGTGATGATATTAAAGGGAATTTACTGACTAAAGTGAGAGAATTCTCTGAGAAATACGGAATATCTTCCGAAGATATCAAGAATTTCACCATTGCCGGCCTATTGATGGAACTGAAAGATCGCTCTAATGATAGAAATGAACAAACCATGATTGGCAATTTGTTCAATCTGGCAAAAGGTTTAGGACTTTCAGATCAGAAACTTGCTACGTTAAAAATCAAGTAATATAATGGGCTGCAGGAGATTTGCAGCCCTATCTAACTTTTCCTAATTGGCTTTCGGCCAACATTAATTCCGATTTACCTGTAAATGAATCAGAACGAAGAAAATATTGCCAAAAAACAAGCGCTTGATGAAGGGACTTATGAGATTATTCGTAAGCGCCTTGAAAACCATAAATCTGATCTTCAGAAGAGGTTAAATAAACTAAACGATTCCAGAAAAACAGTTTTTGGATCCCTGGAAACGCAACTGATTGCGAATAACCGAATTAGTACAGAAAATAATTGCATTGCGCGAGATATCGTATCATTTGGCAATACCTGTATTTTTGGTTATAACGTCCACTTTGGTTTGAGAACGGAAATTTCGTTGAATGACGTTTTCAGTATATATCATTACAACGACCAGCATTTTGAAGCGCAGTCCTTAGAGCTCATCAAGGATGCGACCTTTCAAACAGATTTCGAGAACCTTTATAAATATTATCGAAATACCATTTTTTCAAAATTTGCCATTATCGGGAATTACCTTCATATGGTTTTCCAGTTGAGCGAAAGTGTCACCGACATAAAAACCTTCAAATGGCTCATTAAAGATGGAAGTTTAGAATATATAGATAATCGTAGCGAGCATGAGTACAAGTTTCCCGAACAGCACCAATTTAAATGGCAAAATGCTACCAGGGATATGCAACGCTATGGTCAGCATCCACATGTTGCAATTTTAGATAAAATTTTTGTTGAAACCGTAGGCGGAGATCTGACCATTAAAATCGAAGATAATACCGATGACGGAAAAGGAGTTTATTCAGAACCGGTTGAGTATAAGGATCAGACTCTTGATGATGGCCAAATTCGTTTTGCTGAAATTGGAAACCTGATTGCGCTGGAGATCAAACCTTTCCAGGAAGATGCCAGGTTCTTTATTTACAATCATAAAGTCCAGGAAGTTCAGAAAATCGATTCTATTGAATATGCTGCAGTTCTTTTACCAGATGAGCAGGGGATCATGTTTCCCAATGGTTATTATCTTCAAACAGGAGAATTTCATCTATTTGAAAATGAAATTGATAATTTAAAGTACCAGGGAGTGGTCAACTCTCCGAATGGGGAAGATTACCTTTTCAAGTTCTATGCTCCAGATAAGGGATTATATATCCTCATGGATTACAACATGATCGAGCAGGAAATAAAAACTCCGATCACCTGTGGTGGATTTACGATACTGGCAGATGGAGAACTCTGCTATTTTAAAGCGGAAGAGGAACAGACCAAGCACCATATGATCCAGATCTGGCAAACACCTTATCTGGAAGGTGATATCATGCCGTCTGAGCATCAGGATTCGATGCTGTATAAAATCGGCAATAAAGACATTGTGAAAGCGATGGCTGAAATGACCGAGCTTATCACGCTGCTCAATAAAGAAGATAATTACGACGGTTTATATTCTGATATTGCCAAAGCTTCCAAGAATATTTTAGATGCCTATTACTGGCTGAATGAAGAAGAGACATCGCAGTTAAGCATTCCATTAAAAGAGATCAATAAGGCAGCCAACGCAGCGATAGATGAATTTCAGAAAGTTGTTCAGCTGAAGAAAAATTCGGCAAAACAAACGACTGAGGTAACCGAGAAGGCCACTGAGTTGTTTGCCAAAATTAAAGGAACCTCGTTTAAATCTATTGATGATTTTGTGGCGTTACTTTCAGGATTAAGAGCACTCCGTGGAGAGGTTATTGGTTTATACGAGGTGCGCTATACCAATGCTGAGAAAATCAAGGAACTGGAAGAGCAGATCGTGCAGTACAATGCTACAATTTCCAGGCGTTGTGTGGAATTTTTATTAGACGATAAAGCCTTGCAGCCTTATCACGAGAAAGTCCAGCAAAAGCAGCAGGAACTTGAGAAAATAGCCAAGGTTGTTGAAGCTAAAAAGCTAGAAGATGAAATTAATCGAATTACGGGAGATCTTGAAATGCTTATTGATATCGTTTCAAATCTCGAAATAGAGGATACGTCACATTCCACCAAAATCATTGATAATATTTCTCTGATTTTCGCCACAATCAATCAGCTGAAAGCTTCCATAAAAAGCAAAAAGAAAAACCTGGGAACCAAGGAAGCGAAAGCCGATTTTTCCGCACAGCTAAAACTGATCAACCAAAGCATTATCAATTACCTGGATATTGCCAATACGCCTGAAAAATGTGATGAATTTCAGACGAAAGTCAGTATTCAGCTGGAAGAGCTGGAAGGGAGGTTTGCAGATTTTGAAAATTTTATCTCCCAAATTATTGAAAAGCGAGAGGAGATTTATAACGCTTTTGAAAGCAAGAAAAATGCGATCAATGAAAAACGCAATAAAAAGGCTATTGCCCTTCAAACTGCTTCGGAAAGAATTCTGAATAGCATTTCAAAAAAAGCCGAAAGCCTTCAATCTGTATCTGAAATTAACGGTTATTACGCTTCAGACCTCATGGTAAATAAGCTGAGAGATCTCGTGGCGCAATTGCGTGAACTGGATGACACCGGAAATGCTGAAGAAATAGAAACGGCTCTAAAAACAAGCAAAGAAGATACTCTAAGAAAACTGAAAGACAAGCAGGACCTGTATGAAGACGGTGAAAATGTGATCAAGCTTGGTAATCATAAATTCGGAGTAAATAAGCAAGAGCTTGATCTGAGCATTGTTCTGAAAAATAAAGAACTTTATTATCATTTAAGCGGAACAGAATTCTATGAACCGCTTAAGAACGATGTGCTAAAAGATTCCGAAGAATTTTGGAACCAGGAATTCATATCTGAAAATGAAAAAATTTACCGGGCATCTTTCCTAGCATTTAAAATCTTTAAAGATCAGGATTTTAGCAATTTGAAGGATCTGGGTGAGAAAGGATTTTTAAAACTTGCTCAGGTAGAGGCTTCCAGCAATTATTCGGAAGGTTATTTAAAAGGTGTGCACGATGTAGATGCTTCGAAAATTCTAAAAGTACTGGTAGAAAAGCATCAGGAACTTGGTATTCTAATTTATGCTCCTAATAACCGGGCGTATGCGAGATATTTCTGGGAGCAGTTGGATAATAAGCTGAAAGAAAATTTCAATAATTCAATAAAAGCTTCAGGACATGTATTGAAATATTTCCCGAATACGAAAGAGTATGATTTCCTTATCGAGGAGCTATTTAACGGTCTTTCTGAATTTGGTCAGGCATCTCAATTATTTTCCGAAGAAGACGCCATGATTTCAGCACATTATCTTTTCGAGGAATTACAAAGCGATGACCATTTTACTGTAAGTAAAATTGCTCGTAATCTTGCCGATGATTTCAGAATAATGCTGAAAAAGGAAAAAGCTGAAAACCAATTCTCAAATAGTATTGAAAGCCTTTCCAGTTTTTCAGCAAAGATCAAGCTGGTTCAGCAATGGCTCAAAGCTTTTATTCGATCCAATTCCTTAACAGCGTCAACCAATTATATTAATGAAGCAGTATGCCTGATATTATTTCCGGAAAGTGATGGAAAAAGCATCAATATAAGTCCTGAAGAGATTATAAAGGATCTTAAAGGAGATCACCAACTTATAGATAATGGGGAATTTCATTTTAAGTACCATGATTTTGTGAAGGAATTGCAACAGTACTTCAATATTTCGGTTCCACGTTTCCATGCGTTCAAAAAAATGAAACATCAGGTAACAGAAGAATTAAAAGAAGGATTGAAACTTCATGAATTCAAACCGCAGGTTTTGACATCTTTTGTTCGTAACAAGTTAATTGACCAGGTATACTTTCCCCTTTTCGGTGAGAACCTGGCAAAACAGCTTGGTAGCGTTGGAGAAAATCGCCGAACAGACAGGATGGGAATGTTACTCTTAATTTCGCCACCGGGTTATGGTAAAACTACGCTCATGGAGTATATCGCCAATAGGCTTGGTTTGATTTTCATGAAGATCAACGGCCCGGCGATTGGTCATACTATTACTTCGGTAGATCCGGCTTCCGCAACTAATTCTGCCTCAAGGGAAGAATTGAAGAAGTTAAACCTGGCCTTTGAAATGGGAAATAATGTCATGCTTTACCTGGATGATATTCAGCATTGTAATCCTGAATTTTTGCAGAAGTTCATTTCGCTTGCCGATGGTACCAGAAGGATTGAAGGAATTTTTAACGGGAAGCCAAAAACATATGATCTGCGTGGCAAGAAATTCTGTGTGATCATGGCTGGTAACCCTTATACTGAAAGTGGGGAGAAATTCAGAATTCCTGATATGCTGGCAAACCGGGCAGATATCTATAACCTGGGAGATATCATTGGGGATACCGCGAATCTTTTCAAACTCAGTCTAATTGAAAATTCATTAACCTCCAATCCGGTACTTCACCAATTAAGTTCGAAAAATTTTGAGGATGTATACACGTTGTTGAACAGGGTGGAGAATAATACCGATGCAGGGGAATTGCAGGGCAATCATACCAACCAGGAATTACAGGATTATAGATTAGTACTGGAAAAAATTCTTGCGGTAAGAGATACCGTTTTGAAGGTTAATGAAAATTACATTAAATCGGCAGGTATGGAAGATGAATATCGTACAGAACCGGCTTTCAAACTCCAGGGCTCTTACCGTGATATGAATAAACTTGTTTCCAAAGTAGTTCCTATAATGGATGATAAAGAACTGAATACATTATTGCTTTCTCATTATGAGAATGAATCACAAACCCTTACAGCAGCTGCAGAAGCAAATTTATTAAAGTTCAAAGAACTACATGGAACGATCACAGAAGAAGAAACGGTGCGTTGGAAATCTATTAAAGAAACCTTTCAGAAGAATAACAAACTAAAGGGTCTGGGGAGCCAGAATGAAATGGCTCAGCTTTTATCGCAAATGATGGCTTTTAGTGACAACCTGGAAGGGATTCGGGAAGTGCTCTTAAAAGGACTTGTTGACCCAGCTACTGAAAAATAAGAAGAGCCTGATTGAAAGATCAGGCTTTTTTCTTTCTTCTAATCTTCGGAAATAGGCGTCCCGTCTTTTTCTTGTAAGCCTCATATTTGTCGAATTCTTCCACCAGCAGGTCTTCTTCGTAAACGGTCTTGATATAAAAGAAAATAGTGATCAATAAGGCAAATACCAGCTTCCAGACCGAACCAGAAAGTATTCCGTAACCGAAAAACATAAGGATGAGTCCGGTGTAAATGGGATGCCTTATAAAACGATAGATCCCGCGTGTTCTCAATTTCGAATTTCTTGCAGGGGTAGGAAAGGGTGACAGTTTTTTATTCAACTGAAGAATGGCAATGATCGAAGTAGCGAAACCTATCAAGATCATTACTAGGCCGATTGCCTTGATCAACAGTGAAGTCTCAAAATCTGCCCAATCTATTGGAAAGAAATAGGCGATAAGCAGCATTAGTTGTATGCCGAAATATGAAAAGTCTTTTTTGGTTGCTCTCATGGCTATAGCATACAACTATATTTTTTTAAACTATACTTTATTCCTGTTAAATAATTCCTTCACATGCGGTTTGGTAATTTCTATAATTGCAAAGATTCCGAGCAGAATTCCCAAGATGCCTGTGAGGCAGTTGAGTATGGATACCACCAGTACAAAGGTATATTTTTCGGCATTTCCTATATATTTTCCAGCTATGATAGTTAGAATTCCGCCAGCTGCAAGTAATAGGAAAACAAAAATGCCAATAAGCACCATAAAGTTACCAATCCAGCTAACATCGTTATCCATACCTTGCACATGTGGAGCATTGAACATAGTTGCACCTAGAAAAACGTAAAATAGAGGGAATACTGAAAATAGGAAGGTAACAATACCCTTTATGATAAATAATATTCTGAAGGTGTCTAAATTATTAGGTTTGTTTACGACTTCCATAATTTGTTATTTTCTTCTTCCGAAGATTCTGAGCAAGAAAAGAAACAGGTTAATAAAATCGAGGTATAAGCTCAAAGCGCCCATAATCGCTCCTTTTTTTTCTGTTTCCTCTTCATCGAATCCCGCGTGATACATTCTTTTTAACTTCTGAGTGTCATAAGCGATTAGCCCTATAAAGATCGCGACACCAAGGTAGGTGATGATCCAGTAAAGCATTTCGCTCTTCATGAAAATGTTAGCGATCGAAGCAATAATAATTCCGATCAAAAACATAAATGCCAGATTACCGATCTTAGTAAGGTCTTTTTTTGTGTAATAGCCGTAAATGCTCATGGCTGCAAATGTTCCAGCGCAAATAAAGAACGTTCCGGCAAGAGACTCTGCAGTATATACCAAAAAAATGATCGATAGGGTGAGACCGTTCATAATGGAATAAAGCATGAAAAGCATCGTAGCCATGGACGAACTTAATTTATTGATTGCTCCAGAAATGTATCCTACCAAAAGGATTTCGCCAATCAGAAGACCATAAAAAAGAATCTGATTTGATATGATGGCATAGACCAGACTTTCAGAAGAAGCAACGGTATAAGCTGTAAGTCCTGTGATCATTAATGCCAGGGCCATCCAGTTATATACACGGTTGATGAATGTGGAAAGACCTGCTTTAATGTCCTCCCGGATAATTGGTTTGGTTGATTCCATAGGTTTGAGATCGTATTGAAAAAACTAAAATAAGAAAATATGTTAAAGAATTAACAGAATTGTCATTTTTGTGCGATGATCACCACGTCCTGTCCGGTTGATTTTGAAATTACCGGTTGCGGAATCAGTTCAGAATATTTTACTCGGAAACCGACTCTTTCTATTTGTTCAATTAACCAGTTTTCCTCATAAAAATAGATCATCATTTCCTCATTTTTCGAACTGGATTTCTGAATACCGGAAAGTTTGTGTTTGCCTTCCATGGTACTGATATAAAGCAAGCCGTTTTCATTCATTTTTTCATATGCCGAATGAAGCAGTACAGCGGTTTCAGAATGATCTAAATAGGGAAGGCAGAAAGCGGCTACCAGAGCATCAAATGTGATAGGATAAGAATCTAATTCTTTAAAATTGAAAATTTCAAAATTAACCGAGGGTAATTTTTTTTGAGCAATTTCCAGCATATCCTCAGCCAGATCGGTGGCCACGAGTTCTAAATCTGGCCGTTTATGATTCAGATATTGGGTAATATTCCCAGGCCCACAACCAAGCTCCAAAACCTGTGACTTTTCCGATAGTTTACCGAGTAATAGGTCTAGCGAAGATTGATAGCGATTTATATCCTGATATTTTTCCTCATATGTCTGGGCATAACGGTTAAAAATAAAAATGATATTTTTTAATTCTTCGTCCATTTAAAGCTCATTGAGTAGATTCTGGAAGTCTAATGGTCTCGTATACATTTTTAAACTGCCATCAGGGTTGATGGGCCACTGATCTTTTGGTCGATCCCAGTACAGCTCTACACCATTTTCGTCTGGATCGTTCAAATAAATCGCTTCAGAAACTCCATGATCTGCCGCACCGGTCAATGGATAATCGATTTCTGAAAGTCGTTGCAGAATTTTTGCAAGATCTTTACGGCTGGGGTAGGCGATCGCCGTATGAAATAAGCCTGTTTTGTTCATCGCGGGAGCTTCGGAGTTTTTACTATACCAGGTATTCAATCCTATATGGTGGTGGTATCCGCCGGCAGAAATAAATGCGGCATCTTCCCCCATTTTCGTAGTAATTTCAAAGCCCAAGAGGCCACAATAGAAATCTAGTGATCGTTGCAATTCTGAAACTTTCAGGTGCACGTGACCAATACGGGTGGCTGCCGGAATTTTATAAGCATCTGTCATAATCTAAATTTACTGAAAATCAGAGCTCAAAATAATCTAGCACGTCTTTCCAATTTTTTACTCTTTGAAATTTGTTGACTTCCAGATTATGAAAGGCTTCAAAAAGGATTTTCTTGCCTTTAAAAGGATCGAGATTCTTAGGATGATCATCGATCATATAATCGGCCTTGATCACATTTTTGCTTCCGCAGAAAACTATCTGTCGCCAATTTATGAAAGGAAAATGTTCCTTTAACCATTCTCTTTTTTCTACGAGACTTTGTGGAAACTCCATTGCTGCAGAAACTACGTAGACCTCGAAATGTTCATTTAGTTTTTTTACCGCATCCACAGCACCGGTCATAACTGGGGCAGTTCTGAAAAAATCTTCTGTACTGGCATATTTCTTTATGATACCTGGCTCTGGGAAGGCATTGGCTTCAGATTTGCCCTGAATATCCTGAATAGAGACATTTTCCTGATGTCTTTCGTTGTACCAATCAACAAAATGTTTTTCAACGTTGGCCATTACACCATCCATATCGATAGCAATAGATTCTTTCATCGCTTTTTTTAGCAAGTTAGAAAACTATGGAAAAGAAAACATTGCTAATTTGATGATCGGATTTCGTATGAATTCAAATTAGTTATTCATATAATTCTTTTCAAGTCAAGGTATATTGGAAGCTGAAGGTCTAAGATTCAGAGGTTCTCCAATGTGAAGCTTCTAAATAGCTTTTATCAAAATTTTGATAAAGAGATTTTAAGGTGTTGTAATTGTTCTTGTAATATTCGGTATGCTCAGCCTCTAATTTATCAAGATACTTCTTTAATTTTTCCTTATCTCTTTCAAAGAATGCTAGGGTTCCCTGGTAATACCATTCGAACTGATCGTCAAAACCATCAGTCACCTGTTTGCATTTTTTCCAATAAAAAATTGCTTTTTCATAGTCCCCGAGATAGCCGTAAGCTCTTGCAATATGCAGATAGTCGGCATGTGGATTCCTGCTTGAATCTGACTGCACTTTATATAGTAAATAAGATGCCATTTTCAGAAATTCTTGATCTCTTTCCATCTGGTACCATGCTGGTTCATCCTTTTGTGAGAAGACCATCGAAGCGTTCAACAATAAGACTAGTAGAAGAATACGTTTGATCATGGAAATAATTTTGATTTTCTAGATTAAAAAATACTGTTGTTTATAGGATTTTACTTTTGTTGAATTAACCTTGGTTTTTCGGAATATTCTCAATTTTTTTTAGCCAATTTTCACCATCCAATTCAAAATTCATAGTGTTAAGTAAATATCTCCTGACCTGCATATTTTCTAAATTCATTTGATAAAGTTCGCTACTTAGATCCGTCAGTAGTTCCATCTTTAAAGTTTGATCAGCATAGATTTGGACGATAATTTCACGATCTGGCTGAAATTTTACCTTTTTCAGTAGTTCTGAAATCTTCGATTCAATCTTAGTTAAATCAGTTTTATCGTTTTCGACATAAATAGTTTTATCTGCAGTTATCAGAATATTAATGTAAACAGAACTTTTTTTGCTTTCGTAGGCTTGACTCCATGAATCTGTTGCAATCATTGAAAGCATTAATAAAAATAGGAGGTGATGAATTTTTCGCATCTTTTAAATTTTATGGCTTTGATCTTATTGCCTTCTCATAACTTTTATCAAAATGTGTCAGGAGCCTGTTTAATGTCTTAGCATTATTCAAATAATAAGGTGTATGATTTTTTTGAAGTAACTCTGTATATTTTTTCAATTGATCCTTATCCCTTTCTAAAAAAGCCAATGTACCTTTATAATACCACCAAAATTGTTCATCATCTTCTTCAGTTTTTCCCTCCATGGATTTTTTTAAGTAGAAAATTGCTTTATGATATTGATTGTCGTCGGCATATAATTGCCCGATATGCCAATAATCGCTATGAGCATTTCTACTCGAATCTAACTGGACCAAATATAAGAGTTCTGATGCCGCTTCTAAGTACTTTCCCTGGTTTGAAAGATTTCTCCAGTCTTCTGGCTGATAGTTTGGTGAAATAGTCGTTCCGGCGTTATTCGGGTTAATTTTCTGCTCGTTTTGAGCTTGAACATTTATAAGACCAATGAATGAAAAAATGATTAGCAGGCGCATTTTATTGAGTGTTTATAATTTTAAAATTTCGTTCTTCCTTTGGATTTTTTGGTTGCCTACAAAATGAGATAAGAACATAAACAGATATTTCTTAAATCTAAATTAGGCTTAAACGGAATATAGTAAAATTAACTCTAACGGTTTCGATTATCTAATACAATATCCAAACACTTAATACGAAAAAGATCTTTTTTAATCGGGTTGTTGAAAATTTCCAAATTCATCTACCTTATCATTGCCACAGTTATTCACTAGTAATTCAAACTGATCAATGTTGGAGAAAGGGGTGATATAGCTTTTTGTAGAATTGGTTCCGCAGAATTTTAAAATATAGATATTATTATTAATTCTTTCTATTTGTAGCGTGTTGTTTTTAGTTGTAATGGTCCAGCCTTTATTAACTGGCTTTATTTTTTTAATTTCCTCAATCCTTTTTTCATGAATACCTTCAAAAATAAGCGCATTCCCTAAAATTTCCAGTCGAGGATCACTACCATCACATCGATCATAATTGTAAAATTGATCTTTATATTTTTGAATTGTAACCCACCGCTTAGGAATATCAGAAGAGAAATTTTGCGTAAAATGAGGTACTTTTTGCTTTATTTCCTCTTCAGTAGAAGAATTCCATGATCTAAGTTTATTCTGAAATTTTGAATTTTTAGTGGAGTCTATAAATAGTTGGTGTATCGTTAAGTCTAATGTTTCAGGGTTTGCCTTTTCAAATGTAGGATCTGTTGTTTGATTATTTAGCTGAAGCTCTTCTTGTTGTTTGGAACCGTTTTCATTACAGCCCATGAGGCTTAAGAAGCAAATAAGCAAACAATATATTTTCATCAGATTTTTTAAATTTAATTGACCAGTTCTAAAAAATTTTAAACAAATATATGCTACAATTACTGAAATGGCTCCTTTTTTTCCTGCAAGTCTATGGGATCAATATAAATATCTAATGCTCTTTTATCCCAGGTTCTTTCCAAATATTTATAAGCAATAAATGTAGATAGGATTCCGAAAGGAAGCATAAGTAGGCCTAGAACCATCTCATTTAAATTGTCCCAATATCCAGGGGAAATAATTTCTATTAAAACACCGACAAAGAAACCAAACGTAAAAACTCCGATATAATAAATGACTATTCCGAAAATGGCAAATCCCCATCTGCTTTTCCCGTGTTTCTCAGCTAGTTGATAGTAATATTTTCCAATCCAATAGAGTAATAATATCCCAAGCATATTTTTAATTTTTACTTTACCAATCTTGTTTGTTAGAATGAAATTACCCCAAAGAGCAACTGAAAATTACAGCCTTTAAGTATTTAGAGGAATTTATTTATTCAACTCACTCCTGATGTCGAAAAAGGCTTGGATTAATTTTTGCTGCAATTGTTTGAAACCGGATTACGTCTATTCTTTAAGAGGTACTCAGCTAAAATAATAATTTTATTAAAATATTTATGGCTTTAGAATTTACTTTCCTAAAATGATCATTTTACCAAAATACTTTAACCTATATATCTAATATTGTATTGATTAGTCAATTTTCATTTTAAGTAGGTAATTAAGCAATTGATTTAAATAGGCATACTAAACTTAAAACTGGTTTGATCTTCTGCCGATGTAACCTCTAATTTGCCATTATGTGCCTTGGCAATTTCAGAAGCTATATAAAGTCCAAGACCCAGTCCATCTTTTTTATTATCAGAATGAGAAGTTGTAAAAGGTTTAAAAATATCTTTGAAAGTTTTCTCTGGGATAGTATCTGAAGCATTTGTTACCTCAAGAATGAAAAGATCTTCAGAATTTTTGGCCGTGATATAAATAGGAGTAGAAGAGAAACCATGTTTCACGGCATTACTGAGAAGGTTAGATAATAATTGACCAACTCTATCGATATCACAATTTACCTTCTTTGTTAAATTGATTGATGGAATAATCTCATGTGTGGCATCTGTATTTTTTACCTCCTGAATTACTTGCTCTATAGCTTTTTCTAATTTCTCGTTATTTTGTTCCAGGTCTAAAGTTATTCCCTCTCCCAATTCACTTTTAGTGAAATCCAGGAGATTATCAATTAATTCCTGCATTCTAAAGGAACTAGATTTAATGGAGCTGACGTATTTCTTAGCATCTTCATTGATATCTTTCTGTAATAAAATATCGGCACAGAGCCTGGTGCTCATTAGCGGATTGCGCAAATCATGTCCTAGAATTCCGATAAAAGTTTCACGGAGTTTGGCATTCTTCTGTTCTTCTTTCAGCAATTCTTTAGTGTCATTTAATTCCTCGACAGAATCTAAATGAAAAGAAATCAATTCAGTGTAAAGTTGAAATAGATCCTTGGTCTGTTTGTTTTCAAGTTTGGCAGGCTCCGGGTCTATCGCGCACAGTGTTCCGAAGAAATGACCATTCTTGCGATAAATCGGATAGGAAATATAGCTTTTAAAACCATACTTAGCCGGTGTATGGTGATCGCAATACTTCTGACTTTCCGGTACATTGTCTATGATAACGGCATTGGAGTGCTGCCTGATTTCGTTGCAAAGAGTGGTCTCTAATTCTAATTCGTCACCAGGATTCAGGCCAAAATTAATTTCGTCCTGTGAGATGCAGGTTACCCATTTTTCTTCGGTAACCCTTGCTATTGCAGCAAACCTCATTCCTGTAGTCTGGCAAATTACGTTTAGCATGGAAGGAATTGAAGCGATTTGGGAAATATTATCAATATCTTTTTGAATATCCACGCTCAAACTTGTATTCATATCAGGAATAAACTTTTTCTAAAAGTACAAAACTAAACTTGAAATCAGCAGGAGTTGAAGGATTTATAGAAAGCAGCCTTAGGTTGCGAATGATAATCTGATGAAAAGATTCAGAAATAGCGCTGAATGAAAATATTCTTTTCAGCTTAACGGTATGGTTTACAATCTATAAACCACGTATTAAAATACCGCCATGGTAACTCAATTTTTCTATGATAAAATTTTTGAATCGCCTGGCTTGTTATCATAGGAGACTTATCTTTGCAACGAAATTAAAGAAGATGAAGATCTGGTTTAGTGTACTTACTGTAAGTCTTTTTTTGAGCAGTATTTTTCGGCCAGTTTTTCCTGTTTATGATTATTTCTTGAATTACGATTACATTGTAAATGTTCTTTGTATTAACAGGGATAAACCAGAAATGCATTGTGATGGTAAATGTTATTTAAAGAAAGAATTTTCGGAAAATAATGAGCTGAATAATCCCACCAAAAAGGCTTTAGTTAATTACGAGTTTAAGCTGGTACCGGTTTACCTTGAAAGATCATGGGATTATCATTTATATTTTGTCTTAAGTGATCAGACTGAAAATATCTTTTTCAAAATAAATCCTTTTGAAAAAGTTTCGATAGAGCCCAATCTTCCTCCACCGCGTGTATAAACCAAAATTGCCGGTTTTATACATTATTAATTCAAAAAAATATTAAATGAAAAAATTGATCCCGCTTATGGGACTAATCTTCTTGTGCATGAATTCAGGTATCGCACAAGATCAATGGAGTTCAGGAAGACCTGATGGACATGCACCTGTTTCAATTATGGGAGACCATTATCATGGGAAAGGAGAGGTGATGTTCTCTTACAGGTTCATGCCTATGTATATGAAAGGTTTGCTACAAGCTAAAAATGACATTGAAGATGAGAGCGTATTTGAAAATTATATGGCTTCTCCTCAGGAAATGCAAATGAATATGCACATGTTCGGAGCGATGTATGCTGTTTCTAACAGGCTTACTTTAATGGCGATGACAAATTACATTTCTAATGATATGGATCTAAAAACTAAGATGGGATCCAAATTTTCTACGGAATCATCTGGATTTGGAGACATTGCTATTTCTGGGCTGATTAAAATCCTAAATCAAAAAAGGCAATCTTTACATGCCAACTTAGGCATATCTCTGCCTGTTGGAAGTATTTCTGAAAGAGATCATACTCCAATGATGGAGAATGCCGTGTTAGCTTATCCCATGCAAATGGGAAGTGGAACTTTTGATCCTTCATTAGGGCTTACCTATTTAGGTCAGTCAGATCTACTTTCCTGGGGTTTCCAGCCTAAATATAAATTCAGGATTGGAGAAAACAGTGAAAGTTATTCTTTAGGGAATCGGTTTGACGCTGTAGTCTGGGGTGCGGTTAAGGTGTCTGAACTGTTGAGCTTCTCAACCAGTTTGAGTTATTTTGATGTTCAGGAAATTGACGGTGCTGATGAAAGACTGAACCCGATGATGATGCCCCTTTTCAACTCAATCAATTCTGGAAGAAGCCAGTTAGATATTGGTTTTGGTAGCAACCTCTACATTTCGAAAGGTTCATTGAAGAATTTACGATTTGGAGCAGAAGTAAAACTACCGTTATACCAGGACGTAAACGGAATCCAAATGAAAAATAAGGTATTGGGCGTTTTCGGAGTTCAATATTCGTTTTCCACCCGAAAGGAGGAATAATTAGAGCAATTTTTAAAATAGAAAAGCCACTTTTTAAAGTGGCTTTTTTTATCAAAATCTTATTGCTAAAATCGAATGAATGTAGAAGCTGCTAATCTTTTTTGAGAAAAATTATCCTGAAAGTAGGAATACATTTTTAAGACCTTTTAATAGGTAAAACCTGTTGATAGGTAAAACAGCGCCATATCCATTCCAGGAATCCATATTTGAAGAAGATCAGCCAAATTCTACTGAAAATTAATTGGAAACAGCAAACAACCAAAGCCGTTAGCAAAGTTTCTGAAGGACTCATTGTTTCGTATAGTGCCAAGCCAATAGAAGAAAATAAGATCAATCCAATAAAGCTCTGCATCATGTAATTTGTCAGCGCCATTCTTCCAATATATTTTAACGGATT
This sequence comes from Flavobacteriaceae bacterium, assembly GCA_964220295.1. Lineage (GTDB taxonomy): Bacteria > Bacteroidota > Bacteroidia > Flavobacteriales > Flavobacteriaceae > Christiangramia. The sequence goes on from CAXPUM010000110.1 coordinate 21,880, forward strand.
CAGCACAATTCTGAATTTGGTGTGGTACCATAACCAACCTATGATCCACAAATAGAAAAGTCCCATAAAAACATCTGAAATAACCATCAATTTAATGAGGTAAGGGCGTATGCTTTCATCTTGATAGAATGGATACTTCGGAAGAATAAATAAAAATACCACTCGATAGATATTGGTTAAAATCGTAAGGATGAGCATCGGTGTTTTTATTTTCCTGATAAATACATCAAGCGATTCATAGACTTTGTTTTTACCCAGGTAAATTCCTAAAATAAACATCGATAAAGCAATAGGACCCAGGAACCCAAAAAGCATCGGAATATTCTCGAGGTATTCGGAAATTCGAAGTTTTATTCCTTCCAAATAGGTTCCTGAGCTGATAATTCTGTTGACTTCCGCAGCATCATAATTCTTTAAATAGCTTCCGGGATGGTAATTCAATAATCCATAAAACAAGGAAAATAATTGATCGTAAAAAGGAAATAATAAAAAGAAACAGGAAAGAACCAGAAGCATTTTATTAGATCGGTAAAATAAAGGCATCACTAATAAGCCCAACAAAGCATACAGATTTAAAACATCGCCCGACCAAAGGAATAGGATATGAAATACCCCGATGATGAATAAAATGAACATTCTTCTCGCAAAGAATGAAAACGAAATTTGATTCCTTTCTTTCAGCTTGAGCGCTTGCATGGCCATTCCGAGACCGAAAAGAAGTGAGAAAATAGGAAAGAACTTAGTGTAAAAGAACAGCTGTAATATTTTCTCTGAGACCAGGTCAAGGTTCGACGTCCATTGTTTGGCAAATTCATCCTGATTGAGAAAAGTGGAATTCATTATCACGATGTTTACCACGAAAATCCCAAAAACTGCGAACCCTCGATATACATCCAATAAATCTATTCGGTTATCTTTCTTTACAGGTTTATTGAGATTGGAATCGATAAAAATTTCTTTAAGTTTTGAAAAAAGCCTTACGATTTAACTAAGAAGATTTGGCCATATAGGCATTTCATTTTTGGTTTATAAAACTACACTTTTACTACGAAAATCCAGAATTTAGCTCAACTTGATGACAAAGGTATTTTAAAGTAGCTTACTCATTATATATCCAAGAATTTTTAGATTTGAATTCTTCGGCATATTTTATTATAAGTTCTATGAGTTCTAATTTTCGTTCAACTTTCAGATATTCCTCACTTATCGTTTTAGAACTTAAGTAATCGAAAAATAAATTGTGATGCTTCTCGGGTATTTTCAATTCATCAATTAAAAATTCCTTATTCAGAATATCATCATTTTTTAAATAGCTGAATAAAATCATTCAAATCCAGAAATTTCTGATTGGTGATAGTGGATTTTTCTTTTTTACTGAAGAGCTTGAACAGGTAATAAAGTAAATATCCGCCATTTCCTCTTGAAGGTTCATACAGTGCTGGATTTTTTCCTGCAATTTTTTACTGAAAGTTTTACTTTGGAATTTTTCTGAATTAATGACTATCTCATCAAGAGAAATAGATTCTAATTCAATCACGAATTCTTTCTCCATCTTATTCTTTGTAATTGGAAAAATCATCGGTTTATGAGTGATAGATTCCAAAACTATGGAATCACCGATTTTTGCCTGGATTTCAAAATAGCCGGCTGAATCTAAACTGGAATAAATATTTTGAGTTTTGTTGAATACTGGAAAATCTGCCACAGTACCTTTTTCATCATACAGGTAACCTTTAACCTTTTGACAATGAGCCTGGATTGAAACGAAAAGTATCAGATATAAAATATTCTTCATGATTCAATCTTCAGAAAAGGTGTTTTTCCATTGTTGGTCTAATAAAATTTTATCATCATTATTCTAACGAGAACTCATTTTTCCAAAACATTCTAAATTCCTGATATTCCTCTTCAGAAATTTGCAGGAGCTTATAAAGTCCATATTCATTTTGGCTAATAGCCAAATTATTCATTAAAGGAAGACCGAAATTGCAAGGGTGTTACCTTCATTTTATTTTTAAACAATCTATTGAAAGATTGCGGGTGTTCAAAACCAAGTTGGAAAGCGATTTCACTAACAGATTGTGTGGTGGTGGTTAAATATTCCTTTGCCTTTTCGATAAGTTTAGAGTGAATATGTTGCTGCGTATTTTGTCCAGTGATTGTTCGCAACATATCACTTAAATAACTTGGAGAAACGTTCAATTCATCTGCAATGCTTTTAACGGTTGGTAAATTTTCTTCGGTGTTTTTATCGAAAAATTTTTCCAGGACATTTTCGAAATTGACTAGCAGATCATTGCTCGCCATTTTTCTTGTGATGAATTGCCTACCATAAAATCGATTACAATAATTTAGCAATAGTTCCAGGTTGGCAACAATCACATCTTGGCTATATATATCAATGCCTGAATTGATCTCCTGTTGAATATTTTGAACCAGATTTTCAATTTTCTGCTCCTCTTTCTCGGAAAGGTGTAAGGCTTCATTTACCTCGTACGAAAAGAAGCCATAATTCTTTATGTTTTTGGCTAAATTATAATTGGCTATCAAATCTGAATGAAACAGTAACGACCAGCCATCATCATTTCTTTCACCTTGTTCATCAATCCATAAAACCTGATTTGGAGCAAGGAAAGACATCGTTCCTTCGTCAAAATCATAATGGCTTTTGCCGTATTTCAACTGTCCCTTAAAACTTCTTTTCATTGTAACATTGTAGAAGTTTAGAACCATCTTATCATTTTCAAAATCTGGCTGGGGCATCTCTTGAGAATGATCTATGAGCGTTATTAACGGATTTGTAGGACTCTCAATATTTAGAATACGATGCAATTCAGTGATCGAATTGATGATTTTTGGGTTACTGTTCTTCTTCATAATTTTTAAGATAAAAAATCCTGTCCGTTACTTCTATCTGCAGTCATTGTCTCTACCACGTTTTTTGGATATTCCATAGGTAATTTGCTCACTTCGTCCAACTGCTGTAATTCATCTGCCGTAAATTCAATATCAACCGCTTTTAGATTATCCTGAAGCTGTGACATCTTCGTTGCACCGATTATGACGCTGGAAACTACGGGTTGCAGCAGCAGCCACGCTAAAGCCAACTGGGCAACTGAAAAACCTTTTTTCTCTGCCATAGGAAACAGCACGTCTAAAACATCAAAAGCGCGTTCTTTATGAAAGGGTTCAAACGGGAAATCGTTCAAACGTCCTTTTTCATTATTCCCGTCTCGCTTGTATTTTCCGGTTAAAAGTCCGCCACTTAGCGGGCTCCAGACCATTAAACCTACTTTTTGATCGTTTAGTAAAGGTACCATTTCACGCTCTAAATCCCGGTTATCAAGCGAATAATTGGCCTGTAAAGAAGCAAATTTTTCCAAGTTGTTATAAGTGGAATGTGCCAATGCTTTCATAAAATGCCAAGCCATAAAATTACTAGCTCCAATGTAGCGAACTTTCCCCATGCGCACTAGATCATCTAAGGCCCTTAAAGTTTCTTCAATAGGCGTTAAAGGGTCTGAGGTGTGTAATTGGTAGAGATCTATATAATCTGTACCCAGTCTTTTTAAACTATCATCAACCTGCTGAATGATATGTTTGCGCGAGAGACCTCTGTCATTTTCACCAGATCCCATACTGCCTCTTACTTTCGTTGCCAGAACAAGGTCATCTCTTTTAATGGAAAGATTCTTAATGGCTTTTCCAATCATTTTCTCTGAAAGTCCTTCAGAATAAATATTAGCTGTATCGATAAAATTTACTCCTGCGTCAATTACAGTTTTTAGTTGTTTGTCAACTTCCTGCTGACCTAAATTTCCCATATGGTTGAAAAAACCTTTTCCTCCATAATTCATAGTTCCCAAGCAGAGTGTTGAAACTTTTAATCCTGTGTTTCCTAAAACTTTGTATTTCATAGTTATTGTTTTTATTCTTTACAAAGTTGAGGGATTTCTAAGAGGGTGTTGTTGCTGTTTCAAGCCATATTGTAACCAAAATGAGTAATTTTGAAAGATTTTGAAAGATTTTGAAAGATTTTGAAAAGAATGCTCAAAAATTCAAATTTAACCGGCTATTCTGGTTGATATTGAATAAGGAATTATGCTAGATTATTTTCCGAATTTGTTTTGGATGTATTGCTCGACCTTACTTTGGCGAAGAAATTCCGAATAATCCTGTATGCTCAAAATATCCTGTACTGTTTTTTTAGGATCTTGAATTTGTTCATAATAAGCCTTGCAAATGGTGTAGCCCATCCAATATCCTGCATTTCTCGGCCTTTTTTCACTTTCTTGCTGCCATGATCTCCAAATTCTTTTATTTTTTTCTTGTTGAAAATCATTCCAGATATCTCTTTCTCTGCCGTTGAATTTTGTATAATCAGCATCAGTTTCTCCGGTTATCAATTCGGTGATAAACTCAGCCGAACCTTCTCGAATACTTTTCCAAAGCAACGTATTACCATCATGCATATTATCTTGATTAAAGTGCACTAATTCATGACTTACAGTTATTGGGATATGTTTTCTTTCCAGGCTAATTCTCAGTATATCTTCGTTCCAGTTAGTTGTATCTGAATTAGTAGTTTTTGAAAACATTTCTGTTCCAATCAATAAACCTTTCTTAGAAATGGTTCCATTAGATTGAAACTTTCCAATTAGAAAATAGACATCAGGAAATTTAGCTTGCGGGTAGAGGTTTTGAAATTGCTCAAAATTGCGATCGATCTCTTTTTCTAAACCCTCTAAATCGGAAACATCCTTTTTGATAGAATGGTAATAATCTTTAAAAGCAAGGACGAATTCTGTGAATTCCTCTTTTGATTGGATTTTGGTTTTGTAAAAGTCTCTTAATCCCTTAGATCCATTTTTAAAATAGTATTGATTGAAAATTTTCTCAGCTTTTGTAGAATCATTCGTTGCTAATTCAAAAGCTTGATAAAAATGAGCAATATCTGACGTAATGATTTTTGAATTCTCGGGACTTGCAGATGTTTCTAACCCAGGATTAAATAAGGAACATGATTGGACTAAAATTGATATAAGAAGTAATAAACTTAATTTTTTCTGTTTCGTTTTGCGCAAAATGATCTGGTCAGTTTTATTTAAAAAATTTTCGGTATTGTAATTCGTAAAAGTCTATGTAATTATTGACTGATAAATATTCATTTTCAATTTACTATTTTCTTGCGAACTCGGCTGACCGTTTAGGATGAAATGAAAATTTTTCACTTCAAAAGTGTGGTGTTTTGTATAAACCCGGAATTACTGTAGACTAATGTTGGAAAAGGATATTTTTACAAAAGCCCAATTCTTTAGACTAAAGTCTGCATTGGAAAATGACCTATCTCTCTGAAAAATTAGAAACCTGATGTATTTTTTTAATTAAATGAATTTCGGAACTGGGATGGGGTGAAGTCAGTTTTACCTTTAAATAATTTACTGAAAGATTGCGAATGTTCAAAGCCCAATTCATAAGCAATTTCGCTGATGCTTTGATTAGAAGTTGATAATTTCTGTTTAGCTTCGCTGATCAATTTATCGTGAATATGCTGTTGAGTGCTTTGACCCGTTAATGACTTTAGTAAACTGCTTAAATAATTCGGAGAAATATTCAGTTTTTCTGAAATAAATTGAACAGTGGGAAGTCCTCTTCTAATCAAATCCTCATTTTTGAAGTAATTGTCCAGTTCCTGTTCTACCGCATCTAAAATCTTATGATTATCAATTTTGCGGGTAATAAACTGCCTTTGGTAAAATCGTTCAGCATAATTTAATAAAGTCTCAATTTGAGAAACTATAATTCCCTGACTGAATTTGTCAATATTGTTGTGGTATTCGTGTTTGATGTTCTCAATAATAGCGTTGATGACTCGTTCCTCCTTATCTGATAAAAACAGGGCTTCGTTTACGGCATAATCAAAAAAATCAAATTGTTTGATTTTCTTTGCTAACGGGGTTTTCCAGAAAAAGTCCGGATGAATTAGCAATAACCAACCTTGTTGTCGTATTAGCTCGTCTTTGGAATGTTCAATTTTAAAAACCTGGTTCGGTGATATAAAATACATCAAGCCTTCATTAAAATCATATTCGCTTTGACCATAACTGAACCTGCCATTGAAATTCCTTTTTAAAGAAATGGAGTAGTAGTCGAGCACCATATTAATAGGTTCATTATAATGCTTGATATCCTGAACATTCACAACGCTGATTAAAGGGTGTTCCGGTGGCAGTAAACTTCTGGAACGATGAAATTCACTGATCGTCTTGAAATGTCTTAATTTCTGCTTTTCCATCTGTTAGATTACTAGCTTATTTAACGAGCCAATTACTGAATCTTTTTTGCAAGATACTTAATAAGAGTACCATTAAAGGTACCAAAATAATGGTGGATACCAGCGTTCTCGCTAACTGATGAAGATCTGAAAGATAAGGCATTATTAAAAATGAAATAATATTCAATAACGGATAAATGCATATCCAGCTCAACACCATCATTTTCCATTTTTTTGGAGTTTTCTTTTGCATCTTGATTATTTTATACATTCAATTCTTCACAGAACTCGATTTTGTTTCCAAAAGGATCATTAATAAACGCTACTCGTTTCCCAATAACCGGAACTTCAAATGTTCTAACAATTTCAATATCCCGAAGTTTTAAGGCATGCAGTATAGCATCTAAATTCGCCACGTTAAAACATATATGATCGTAACCCACTTTTACTTCTGAGGAAAATTCTGGATCATCATTTATTCCCAATACTTCAAGGATGAAATTATTGTCTCCCGGAGGTGCGATAAGTGCCAGTCGCATTTCTCCTGCTTTAAATTCTTTAATCAACCTAAAGTCCAGATTTTTCTGGTACCAGACGATAAGCTCTTGGTATTCGGTGGTTCGTATGGCGACATGCCATCCCTTCATATCCTTAAATTCGCTCGTTTTATTTTTTTCGGGGTAAGTAATTGGAGAAATTTTATTTTCCATAATTATATCTTATTGTTTATGATAAGCTTTAGCGAATTCCGTTGCGTAATCTGCCATTTTTATAATTCCTAATTCAGGTTTGTTTTTCTCGTAATCTTCACCCAGTCTTCCCGAACTTATGGAAGCATTGATCGCAACCAGATCTTTAGCGAATTTCTTCGGAAGTCCTCTTTCCGTCAAGTTCTTTTCAACTTCAGCATTTGAAAATGAAACCCACTCAAGATTTGGGAGCTCAATCGCTTTTCCTAGAATATGGGCGGTTTCTGCTGCGGTTTTCTCATCACTGGCGATATATCTGATTTTTTTTATGTCATAGGTTCTTGTCATTAATTCTTCGCTTATCGCCTGAGCGATATCTTCCGTATGGACCCAGGCTATTTTATCGTCACGCTTAAAATTTGAACCGATGATTCCAGCGTTTTTGATCATGGGAATATAATTGAGCAGATTGTAATAGAACGATACGGGCCGGATGTAGGTTTTAGGTACATTTTCCAACTGATTTAAAATAAGTTCAGCATGATGGGAACCCAGGATGGTTCCCGTTCCGTGGTCGAGATGCGCTCCCCAGCTGCTTAGAAATACGATTCGTTCAACACCTGAATTTTCAATCGCATTTTTGTAACTTTCTGCGATTCTTTTGTAGTATTCCAGACTATTAAATTCCTCGAAATTCGGCGGAATCATTAGATATACTGCGTCTGCACCCTTAAACGTTTCTGTTAAAAATGAAACATCCTCAATGCTGCCAATCGCCGCAGCAGCTCCTAGTTTTTCAATGTCCTCAACCCTGTCTCTATTGCTGCTTATGACAACAACCTGATTCGGCTTCGCTGTCAAAAGTTTTGTGAGCGGTTTACTTATATTCCCTAGAGATCCCGTTACTACAATTCTCATAATTTAGTATTTAAAAGTCTAAAGCAAATCTATGATCAAAGGAAGAGAAGGAGGTAGCCAAATCTTAGTTCTATGTAGCCATTTCTAATTAATACAATTCTTATTGTCAGTTAACAAGCAGCTTTCATTCAAATGATTAACTGACTCATGTATTCTGAATTGAAGTGATAGGGGGTATTTGAGTTTTGAATTTTCTAATGATTGATTATCAGGTATTTGTAGGATAGTTAGACTATATTTATAAATTTTAAGCCATTTTGTTTTACCGTAAAACAAATATTTTATACGATTATTAAAATTTTAACGCTGATGGTTGAAAATGGTATTTAGCTGAAATCTAATTTTATCGAAAAATATGGGCAATGTCATCTTCAGATTTCTTTCTATTATTTATCAGTACAGTAGTTTTGATTCTGGCTGTTACTCTCGTTCTTCAATTGAAGAAAACGAATAAAAGAATAAGCGCCTGGAGCGATTTTTTATTATTTCAGATAAAGAAGAATCAGGATAACAATGAAAATATTATTTAGCTAGAATTCCTTATGGCGAACTATTTTTCACTCTGAGAAAAGAGAGGGGCAATTTTTACAATTAGTAGCGCATTTATTCTAATCTACGATTATGAATGACTTTAACTTGAATCATAGTAAACTGCAAACCTATAAAGGATTAAATTCTATAATATCCATGTTCGGTTTGCCCAAATCAATATAGAAATAGTGTAAGCTATCTTTAGTTGTGAATTCTCCATCTTTGTCTACATCCTCAATACTTCTATAATAAAGGCGATTTTGTTTTTTTACTGTTTTCCAATCAATTAATTCCTGAAAATCAGGAATGATCTTTTCAAATTTGCTCCCATCTATTTCACTGATATATAAAGTTTCTATGTCGTTTCTATCAATAACTCGATCTTTATTCGTATCTCTATCGTGGATTTGATATAAAAGAAATTTCCTTCCTGTGCTTTCAAAAATTTCTCTTAGAAAAGTGAAAGAGTTTATTCTAAGGGTTTTGTCGGTTAATGCAATTAATGAATCTGAATGGACTTTTTGAAATTTCAGATTGTAGAAAATTCCGCTATTATTTCCATAACTAGAATTCGAAACCGAAAAGCTTGAAGAGCCGGAACCCCCCGATCCTAAATAAAACGATCCTCTTGAATTGCTCGAAATTTTAGCGTTGCCAATAGGATAGATCAGATAATCAACACTATCAATTTGTATGGGTAAGTCACTAATTTTAGTCAAAGTAGAATCTATGATTAAAGAGTCTTTTAAATTTTCATCCTCATAATTTACTTTAGTTTGAGTATCATTTAAACAGCTGTGAAATGCAAATGTTAGAAATAATGGAATTATCAGTTTTTTCATTTTTGGAATTTCTTTTAACTGTCAGTAATTTTTCTATTTAATTTTAATTGCGGGAATTTGGTTGCGAACTTGATAAATATTCTTTCCTGTTTTTTAATAATATTCCGACTAATACGGTTAAAATAGATTATTGGAACTTATATCCTACTTCGAAATTAGATTAATGGCATTCCAGACATATTCTTTACTAAATTCTCCAAAATAGGAAACATATTCTCCAGTAGAGGAAATAACCACAAAACTTAAGCAAGGATAATGATATTGAAAAAACAATTTTTCGGTGATGCCGTTAGGATCTTTATACCAATTGATTATTCCTTCATATTTTTCTAAACCTGCTTTCTCCTTGTAAAGATAAATGGGAGCATTAGCATTTAGTTGCTGAATTCCATCTTCTAAGGTTCTATACCAGGTCTCGAGGAATTGCTTTGTAGCTGTTCCACTTGAATTACAAGGATCTTTTCCAGGATAATAAATAATCACTAAAGGCTGATCTTTATCTATTTTTTCGGAAGATTTATTTGAAATTAAGGAACGATAGATTTTTACATTTTCAAGTTTTCCTGTTTTTGTTCTTTCAATTAATTTTTTCTGTTTTAACGAATCTATCTGAATGTCTAAATACTTGTTAGTTGATCTCTTCTTTCGGAATTTTGATTTTGAAATTTCCTTGTTATCAATGTCAATATAAGTGAAATCTTTTGGTAGGGAAGAACATGAAAAGATGATAAACCCCATTACAGTTATCATTACTATTTTTCTCATATCTAATTCAATAGGTTAGGTTATCGCCAGTTTCCGGACGAATACATATAGGTTT
>CAXPUM010000111.1:0-7489 GCA_964220295.1 Flavobacteriaceae bacterium
TTGATCAGATTAAAGATCGTATCATGTTTTTCGCGGAAAACGGCACTTATGTATCGTATAAGGGAAAGGAACTTTACGTAAATCCTATTGAAAGAGAGGCTGCCATCGATTTTATAAAAATGGGCCGCAAACTCGATCAAACTCACCTAGTCCTCTGTGGAAAAAATTCGGCCTATGTAGAGAATACTGAGGAAAGATTTATCAATGAAGTTTCGAAATTTTATGAGCGACTGGAGGTTGTAGAAGACCTGACCAAAGTTGACGATACATACCTGAAGGTAACTCTTTGCAACTTTGACGGAGTGGAAGATCACACCTATCCACATTTTGTAAATTATACTGACAGATACAAAGTGGCGATCGCAGCAAAGATCTTTATCGATATAACAGCACTTGATGCAAATAAGGGAGATGCTATTAAAGGCGTTCAGGAAGAAATGAAAATTTCAGAAGAAGAAACTTTGGTTTTTGGAGATTATTTGAATGATTTGGAGATGATGAAAGTGGCTAAGTATAGTTATGCTATGAAAAATGCTCACCAGGAAATCCTAGAAGCCAGTAACTTCGTGACAGATTATAATAATAACGAAAATGGGGTTCTGAAAACAATCGAAAAATTGGGTTTGTTGAACGGAACTAGCGAATAATAATATTCGTTTTATCTAATCCGGTATTACCAGTTGCGGGATCGAAAGCATATACTAATATTTCGTAAATACCACTTTCTAAATTCATCTGACCCGAAAAAGTGCTGGATTTTTCAGTTTGTTCCAAATCAATCTCTTTCACTTTTTTACCATTAGTTCTGGCAATGGCCCTTATTTGGAAATTTTCTGAATTCCAAATTCCGCCATCAGAAACCGGGCAACCACACATCATGACGATATTTGCTTTTATATCAACTGCATTAGAATCAAGTCCTTCATGTGTCTGCGGAGCCAGGATATCTATCACAAATCCTGGAATTTCTAAGATGATTCCGTCTCCGTCAATATTTTTTCCGGGAATAATCCAGGTTTGTGTGGAAGCCTTTACTCTAGCCTGTTTCTTATTTATTGGCGCAAAAGCTTCAATATCCACAAAGGTAGGTTCAGAAATATTCAGCTTGGCTGTAAAACCAGCAGTATTTGCATCGCTCAATTCCTTTCCCCTCTCCTGCGCAGTTTTCATAATAAGATCTGTATTACCTGTGCCTCCGGAAGTAATTCCCTGATCTAAAATTTCACCAGTTATGGCATCTTTTACAATGATCTTTGCGCCTCCAATAGAACTCCCTATAAATTTGGCATCCTTCGCTTTAGCACGGATCATTATAGTAGTCTCCTGACTCCATAGAGTCATACCTATTAAACAAAATATAAGGAGGAGAAATTGATTGAATTTTTTCATGTAAGTTATTTTATCAAATTTACCAAAACTACTTGGAAGCAATGGCTTCTTGAGAGTCCAATTCTTTAGCATCAAAATTTTTGGAGTCATGTTGATAATTCCAGAAATAGTCTTTTAAGGTATCGATCTCATCCTGAGTGATATCATTAGCTTTCATATTTTCAGCTAAACGGTACCAGGGCTTTGTTTGAGAATAATCATATTCACCATATACGATGAAAGGAGTTCCGTTTTTCGCAATATGACCATTATCTAAGCTCCACATGCTGGCCCAGTTATAAATATATTTGGCATCATCCATATACATCCTTACACAGCCATGGCTGGCAGGATAACCGGGTAAAGCATACTGGTGTGTTCCAATACCTTCGTTATTCATAAAATTAAAATAATAGGGCATGATCCAGCTGTCATCTACGGTACTAATCTTTCTTTTCGCTTTATAGTTCCCGTAATTCAAACCGTTTGGTGTTTTTGTGGAACGTTTACCGGTACTAACTGGACCCCATTTCACCAGTTTTCCGTTTTCATATAAGCCGAAGGCCTGAACTCTCTGAGAAATTAAAACAGCCTTAGGCACACATTCCATAAAATCGACATTTGCCGGCATTGGGCTATATGCAAGAAAATCTGAAGCGGCACAATTAGGCACAACTAATTCCGTGTTAGGTCTCAACCTGTTTCTTTCCAATCGGTTCAAAGCCAAAATGGAATTCAGTTCCTCTTTGCTATAGGAAGCGACTAAACTGTCAATATCTTCTCTCGTTTTCAGAGAATCGATGGTATAAGCTATTTCTTTTCGGAATGTTTTAGGTTCTTTATAAATAATCGGATTCCTCATTTCGGTCACGGCAGCCGGCTCAGATTCGGCAACCTGCGGCTTCGGATTACAACCAGTAAATCCGCTTAAAAGGATTATTGAACCTAGTAGAAATTTTTGAATCTTCATGATCTGTAAGTAGTAATTTTGTTTGTGTGAAATTACATACAGATCTCGCAAAAGCCTGTCAATAAAGAGTTAAGGCTTTGTTGAAGCTTTTACAATTAACTCATTTTAAGATGAAAACATCTCATTTTAGGATAAATTATCAAAGAGGATAAGTCGAAAATTTAACATTTTCCCAATTCTCTCGTTATAAGACGTCCTAATTTTCAAATAAATTTCTTCTGAAGTTACTTTAGGTTCATTAATCTGACTTCACACCAAGCTTTTCTACCAGTTTTCCTATGGTAAGACCCTGGACCAGTATCGAAAATACTACAATGAAATAGGTTATCACCAGGAAAAGTTCGCGATGCATTTCAGAAGTCAAACTTAGAGCAAGTGCAATAGAAATTCCACCACGAAGTCCGCCCCATGTCATGATCAAATTGGTTTTGGGCACAAAATCCAGTTTTCGCTTAAAGAACTGAACTGGTATTAATAAAGATGCATAACGACAGATCAAAACCATCGGGATGGCTATGAGACCTGCTATTACATAATTGCCCTTCAACGTAAGAACAAGCATTTCCATGCCAATAAGAACGAATAAGATTGTATTTAAAAGAATATCTATTAGTTCCCAAAACTTATCCACGTAAGTCTCGGTAATTTCAGACATTGTGGATGCGCGAACCGTATCATTACCCACCAAAAGTCCCATTGTAACCATGGCAAGTGGTGCAGAAAAATGATAATGGTGAGCAATCGCCGTACCTCCCATAACAGCGGCCAGTGTTATAATCACCTCAATATCATAATCATCTATGGCCTTCATTAATTTGTAAGTAATGAAACCCAGCAGCAAACCTATGGTAATACCGCCTAGAACTTCGGTTCCAAATAATTCCAATATATGTCCTACTCCAACTTCCTCCTCACCTGCGGAAGCGATTCGGAAAAGCGTTAAAAAGACCACCACTCCTACTCCATCATTAAATAGTGATTCTCCAACAATTTTCGCTTCCAGTCTTTTAGGTGCTCCTGCTTTTTTCAGAATTCCTAAAACAGCTATGGGATCTGTGGGAGAAATTAGCGAACCAAACAACAGGCAATAGATGTAAGCTACATTTAAGCCAATTATCTGAAGTATAAAATAGGTTGCGGTTCCTACTAAAAAAGTACTGACGAGTACACCAATGGTGGAAAAGACCAGTACGGGCCACCGTTGTACTTTAAGCTGCTCAAAATTGGTATGCAATGCACCGGCAAATAGCAGAAAACTTAGCATGACATCCAAAAGCACTGTTTGAAAATCGATACTTTCGATAATATCCTTTTCAGCATTCAGGAGCGTATCATCAATGATACTGATCGCCAGCACACCCAGGCTAAACAGAATCGTAATCAGCATCAGGCCTATACTATTCGGTAATTTTAAAAATTTGACATTGATAAATCCGAAAACGGCAGCAAGGCTTACCAGCAGGCTGGTAATAATGAAATAATCCATTCCGTGTTTTTAAGTGCTAAGTTCGCTCCAATTTATTCAAAATATCTTCAACTCACCTAGCTTTGAACCTAAACATGAAAATAGATGGCCATAAAGTGGCAAAAAGTTCCTCCCAGAACAAAAAGGTGAAAAATTGCATGGTTGTACGGTATTCTATCAATCATGAACAGCGCGGCACCTAAGGTGTAAGAAATTCCGCCTGAAAAAAGCCACCAGAGACCTTCAGTTGAAAGATTATTCACCAGCGGTTTAATTGCAAAGATTATAACCCATCCCATAACCACATACATAATGGTGGACAGTAGCTGGTACCTACCGGTAAAAAACAATTTTAGGATAACTCCTGTAATTGCCATGGCCCAGACGACAATCATGATCAAAGTTCCTGTGAATCCGTTTAAAGTTACCAATGCAAACGGTGTATAAGTTCCGGCTATCAGAACATAAATTGAAGCATGATCCAGGATATTTAGACGATTTCGCAACCTGGAATTGGTCGCGCTGTGATAAAATGTAGAGGCAGCATACAGCAAAACCATGCTCACGCCAAAAATTATGAACGAGGCGATCAGTAAGATATTACCTTTTTCAAAAGCCTTTAGAATAAGAAAAACGAGTGCCAGCACAGACAATACCAGTCCGAATGCATGCGAAATGATATTCAGCTTTTCTTCTCTGGGATGATATGTTGATGGCTTCACTGACATTCAATTAAATAGATCTTGAAAGAATTGTACAAAAGTAATACCGAAAAATTTGTAACGCAATGGCTATTTTCCCCGTCAAACAGGTAGAAGATTTCAGGAAATCTCAAAATTTTAATTGAAAATCAATCAAATATGTTCAAAAAACACATCACTTTACTCATCATTCTATTTACCACATCACTTTTCGCCCAGTCCAAAAAAATTGAGGTGCCTGGGAATGAAATTTATAAAGATTCTCTTTCGAGCGATTCGGTGCATCAATATACCGTGAAAGCCGATTCAGCTACTTTTCTATTTGGAAAAGTTATCCAGGAGTCGGTAGACTTGGCCATCACCGTTAAAGATCCTGAAGGAAAGATTATTGCAAAAATTGACGGGCCAGCGGCTGGACCAGAAATCTTTACAGTACAAACTTCAGAAAATGGAGATTATCAATTTGAAATAACTCCATTTGAAAATGCAGAAGGGATTTATACTTTTCAGCTTCTCAAAAAAGAACCTCTTGCTTCCACCAAGGAAGGAAAGATCGATCAATTGATGATGCGATATAACGGAAACGATGTCCCGGGCGCAGAAGTTCTAGTACTGAAAGACGGGAAGGTTTTATTCAAGAAAGCCTATGGGATGGCAAACCTTTCGTATGACATTCCTTTTAAAACGACGACGCTTACCAATATTGGTAGTACCTCGAAACAGTTCACCGCGTTTGCCATAAACCTTTTAGCACAACAGGGGAAACTATCCTTAGACGATGATATTAGAAAATATTTCCCTGAGTTTCCGAAATTTGATCAAAAGGTAACTATCAGAAACCTACTTTCTCACACCAGTGGATATCGTGAATTCCTGAATACTTTTTCCATGACCGGTCGTGATCTCACCTCAAGCCTGAACAGAGAAATGATCTTACGCTTAATCGAAAATCAGCCCAAATTGCAAGACGAGCCGGGTACAGAATTCAATTATAACAATACGGGATTTGCAATCCTGGCTGCCCTGGTAAGAAGGGTTACTGATACTCCTTTTCCTGAATGGATGAAAATGAATGTTTTCAAACCTTTACAAATGGATCACACCATCGTGAGAGCTAATTCTACTGAAATCATTAAGAATCGTGCCGCAGGTTATACAACCGGAGCTAAGGGAGAATATGTAGAAGTCCAGGATCTGGACGGTTCTATGGGTGCCGGTGGAATTTACACTACACTGGATGATTTATCTAAATGGATCGAAAACCTGCACTCTCATCAACTTGGCGGAAATGCTATTTATGAGGAAATGACCACGCGGTTTATTTTGAAGAACGGAGATACCATTCCTTATGGGCAAGGTCTTTCGATTGGAAATTATAAGGGACAAAAGATTGTGCAGCATGGTGGATCTGACAACGCCCATCGCTCCATGCTGATGTATTTTCCAGAATTTGATGGAGCAGTGATCACACAAAGTAATTTTGCTGGATTCGATTCAAATATGGCCTATAAAATAGCAGATATCTATTTCGAGGATCAGTTCAAAAATAAAAATCATGAAGAACAAACGATTCCAAAAGCAGTTGCCAAAGCTGAGAACGGTTTTGAATATGATCCGGAAAAATTCGATGCTTTAGTGGGAGATTATGCATTGGTTAATGTGCCAAATTTTGTTATAAGTTTTACTCGTGAAGATCATAAATTATTTACGCAGGCCACAAAGCAACCAAAACTTGAAATTAGGGCATTGGCTGATTCTATTTTCGAACTAAAAAAAGTTAATGCCAGGCTCACCTTTCATTTGGAAGAAGATGGTTCCGCACAATCTGTCACCTTACATCAAAACGGAATGTCCCAGTTGGCTAAAAAAGTTGAAAAGGAAGAGGCCCCTCAAAACCTAAAGGATTATGTGGGCACTTATTATTCTGAAGAAATTCAAACAGTTTACAAGGTGAAATTAGAAGAAAACGAGTTGGTCTTATTCAATTACCAAATTGGAAAAAATATCAAGCTGTTTCAGGGTAAAGATGATTCGTTTTCGTCTGAATTTCCGTTTTCGCAAGTTAATTTTAAAAGAAATGATTCTGAAGAAGTTGCCGGTTTTTACGGCTCCAATGGTCGAACCAAAAATATCTATTTCAAAAAAATAGAATAAGCAAAAATGCCCGCTTAGAGCGGGCAAATTTTATTCTGGTATCTTGATCAGCGTTTCCACACCACTGGTATTTTCCCTATTCCTGATCTCAAAATAATAAGCATCCCCGTACAGATTTTTTAATCGGTCGTTGATATTTACAAGCCCAACTCCTTTTTTCATTAGTTCCTTATGCGATTGGCTCAAAGGTGCACCATCATTTTTTACGCTAATGACCAATTGGGAATTTTCCTGATAAATGGCAATGATAATTTCCAGATCGGTATGGTCATAAGAATATCCATGCTTAATAGAGTTTTCTATCAATGGTTGTAAAAGTAACGCCGGAACTTTTTTCAGCATCAGGGAGTCATCGATCTCCTTCCGAATATGCAAATGATCAGAAAAACGCACGTTTACAATATTGAGATAATACTCCAGGATTCGAAGCTCTTCGTCCAAGCTAATTCGGTTATTATCGCTGCTGTAAAGTATTTCACGCAGGAAGTCGCTCAAATCGGCAATCGTATCTTTCGCTTTACCGGGATCAATATCGGTTAAAACCGAAATACTATTGAGAGTATTGAACAAAAAATGCGGCTGAAGCTGTGCCGAAAGCATCTTCATCCTCGTGTTGACCAATTGTGATTCTAACTTAGAATGTCTTTTTTCGGCTTCCTTGACCTGACGCAAATAATAATAGGTATAAATGATAAATACCATTGCGAAATAAATAAGGAAATTGAGGTCGATCACATACATAAAAGCATAGATGGTCTCACCGAAATCGTAATTAGATAAATCCATTTTTCCGCTAAGTACTGCGATCAATTCACCAATTAAGCGAACTAC
>CAXPUM010000112.1:0-37231 GCA_964220295.1 Flavobacteriaceae bacterium
ATAACCGATTTATACGATTTGTTATTTTTCTGAATTAGGAACTACTCATTTCTAATTGAGCGCTGGTTTTTCTTCTTAGATAGATTACCCCGAGCCCGATCAAAATTCCGCAGAAAGCCATCGCAGCCCCTACCAATTCAGCTGATGCATAGCCGTAGCCATATGCAATAGGTAAACCGGCGAGATAAGCGCCACTGGCATTTCCCATATTAAAGGCACTTTGATTCAGAGAAGATCCCAACATTTCCGAGCCTTTGGCCGAGTTGATCACCGCCATCTGGATTGGAGTCGCTACACAAAATGCAATGACCGGAATTAAAAAAGTGGTGACTAGAACACGAATTTTATCGTAAGCGAAATAGGTATTGGCTATCAAAGCAATAACCATAAATGTTAGAGCGATCAAAACGGCATATATTGGGCTGAATTTCTCTGCCAGTTTCGCTCCGACAAAGTTTCCTACCACCATTCCAAGGCCGGCAATGATCATCGCATAACTTACAATGCTTTCGGGATGCCCAGCGACATCTGTAATGAGAGGGGAGATGTAGCTATACCAGGCAAAGAATCCTCCGGTACCGATTGTGGTTAACAAAATGACCATCCATAGTTCTGCTTTTTTCAAAACTTTCAGATCTTTCCTGATACCTTCAGTAGAAGCCTGTGGCAACTCAGGCATCCAGAATTTTATACTGGCCATCGCAAATAAGCCTACTACGCCTACCGCGAGAAAAGACGCACTCCAGTCAAAATTCTGGCCAAGCCAGGTACCAAGCGGTACACCTATAACATTGGCAACAGTCAAACCTGTGAACATCGTCGCGATAGCCGAAGCTTCTTTTCCGGGTTTTGCCAGTTTCCCTGCGACCACGGCTCCAATTCCGAAGAAGGCACCGTGAGGCAAACCAGATAGAAAACGGGCAAGCATTAGTACTTCATAAGATCCTGAAAATGCCGAAAGCGTGTTAAAAACCGTAAACCAGATCATGAGCCCTAGCATCACTTTATGCGCGGGCCACTTTCCACCAATTATCGTTAATAATGGAGCACCGACGACTACGCCAAGTGCATAAGCCGAAATGAAATGCCCCGCTTTAGGTATCGAGATCTGCATGGCGTCAGCGACTTCAGGTAGAATTCCCATGATCACAAATTCGGTCATTCCTATTCCGAATCCGCCAACTGCCAATGCAATAAGAGCCTTTTTCATAGCAAAAAATTAAACGACTAAAATACGTTTCAGCATCTTTTAATCCCAGCATTTCCGGTATTTTCTACGATAACCTTTTCGTTTAAAAAACCGAAAATCAGGAAATTTTCTGCAGAATTTCAATTTTCTAGGTTCCTTTCGTTAAGAAGCTCAAAAAAGATTGGCTCACTGAGAGGTATTTGTTACTTTTGCTATCCAAAAATAAACAGACGTAATACCTGATTATGAATATACACGAATATCAAGGAAAAGAGATTTTAAGTAGTTTCGGCGTAACTGTACAAAGAGGTACTGTAGCTACCACTCCTCAGGAAGCCGTAGAAGCAGCAAAAGATTTAACTGAAAAGACCGGAACCGGTTGGCACGTGATCAAAGCTCAGGTACATGCCGGAGGCCGTGGTAAAGGTGGCGGTGTGAAACTTGCCAAAAATCTGAAAGAAGTAGAAGAGATCGCTGGTGAAATCATCGGGATGAATCTGGTAACTCCTCAAACTACTGCTGAAGGTAAAAAAGTACATCAGGTATTAGTTGCTGAAGATGTTTATTATCCTGGCGACAGCGAGCCGGAAGAATATTATATGTCAGTTCTTTTGAATCGTGGTACTGGAAAAAATATGGTTATGTATTCTACCGAAGGTGGGATGGATATCGAAACAGTGGCAGATGAAACTCCGCATTTAATATTCACTGAAGAGATCGATCCTGCAACTGGGTTATTGCCATTCCAGGCGAGAAGAATTGCTTTCAATTTAGGACTTAGCGGTAAGGCATTTAAAGAAATGACTAAATTCGTGATGTCTCTTTATACTGCTTTCGAAAAATCTGATTCTTCTTTATTCGAGATCAATCCGGTATTGAAAACGAGTGACGACAAGATTCTTGCAGTTGATGCGAAAGTAACACTCGATGATAATGCACTTTTCCGTCACAAAGATTACGCTGAAATGCGTGACAAACGTGAGGAAAATCCAACTGAAGTGGAAGCGAAAGAAGTAGGTCTTAACTATGTTGACCTTGACGGAAATGTTGGTTGTATGGTAAACGGTGCCGGACTTGCAATGGCAACTATGGACCTTATTAAAATGGCCGGTGGAGAACCTGCGAACTTTTTAGATGTTGGAGGTACTGCAGATGCTAAGAGAGTGGAAGAAGCCTTCCGTTTGATCCTGAAGGATGATAAAGTCGAAGCGATCCTGGTTAATATTTTTGGAGGTATTGTTCGTTGTGACCGTGTGGCTCAGGGAATTGTAGATGCTTATAAAAACCTTGGAGATGCAATCAATGTTCCAATTATCGTTCGTTTACAGGGAACCAATGCTGATCAGGCAAAAGAGCTTATTGACAATAGCGGGTTAAAAGTGTATTCTGCTGTAGAATTTAAAGAAGCGGCTGATAAAGTTCAGGAAGTTCTTTCCTAGTAACTCAATTAGTTATAAAATAAAAAAGCTGCGGATTTTCCGCAGCTTTTCTTTTTTGGTTCAAAGCTAATTTTATTTATTACTTTCTTCATTTTTAGGATACCAGTCTAATAGCTCAACTTCAATTTCAGAATCACCCTCGTTCACGAGTTGTTTGAATTTCTGAATATCTGCAAAACCATCTTTACCCCTGTAATGATAAGGAATTACTTTCTTAGGTTTAAATGCCAGTACGCCTTCCGCTGCCTTATCAACAGGCATGGTATAAGGAAGATTCATGGAAATTATAGCCACGTCAATATTCTTTAAATTTCTCATTTCTGGAGTGTCTTCCGTATCTCCTGAAATATAAAGCCGTTTTCCGTCTTTTTCCAACACATATCCGTTACCGCGCCCTTTGGTGTGCATGGCATCCTTGGTTTCCGGAATGTTATACATCGGGATAGCTTTAATGGTGAATCCCATCATTTCCTGTGTGTCGCCATTATTCATAACCACAAGGTTCTCCTGCATATCTTCAGGCAATTTATCTTTTACGGCCTGAGGAGTAATGATTTTAGTATCACCCAGCTCTAAAGCTTTTAGTGTTTCAGCATCCATGTGGTCACCGTGAATATCGGTAAGTAAAATGAAATCTGGTTTGTCCTGACCTTCAAAGGCTGCAGCACCTCCAACAGGATCGGTATAAAATACCATATCACCCCAATGAAATACTCCAGTAGCATGTGAAATTGGTGTAATATCAATTTCTACTGAATCAGATTCTGGCTGATCCATTGTTTGATCATTTTGAGCGAACTGCTCGGTTTCTTCTTTTTCAGATTTTTGATCGTTTTTGCAAGCGAAGAATAACAATGCAAAAGCGAAAAGTGTAACTATTTTCTTCATACAACCTATTTTGGATAAAAGTAACAAAGGAAAGGCGTGAGCGTAGCTTATTAGTAAATTTTTAAGACAGGTTTAGCTGCATTTTAATGTTTCCGCGGCTGTAAGGACCATTTTCTTCCATTGGTATCTCCTTAAAACCGAACTTCTTATATAAATGGATCGCGTTTTCCAGCTTGGTATTAGAGTAAATAATCAATTCTTCCCATTGCTGGTTTTTGCTGAATTCGATTGTTTCCTTTAACAAAGTATGACCAACTTTTCTACCTCGCAATTCTGGTTTTACAGCCATTTTTGTCAGCTCAAAAATTCCATCTGAAATTTTCATCAAAGCCACACAGGCAACAGGTTCATCATTGCTGATTACGAAGAGAATATTCCCTCCGGGTTCAATTATATATTTTTTAGGATTTCCCAAAACTTCTTTATCATGATCTTCCACCCAGAAGAACTCTTCCAACCATTGAAGGTTTAGATTTTTAAACGCATTGGAATATTCCGGTTTCCAGCTAACGATGTCCATTTCTTTAATTTTTGGTCAAAAATAGGAATTCTCCATTTTAAAAATTTTCAATTCTGTTATATTTATAGGAAATCAAGCATATGGTAAAATTCAACAACTCTTCGTTATGTCTACTCTTACCCTTCCTCTTTCTTATAGGCTGTAAATCTGGTCCAGATGCTGAACAGGAATTGCAAATGGTTCAGGAAGAAATAGAAATTTTGCCGCCAGGTGAATTGTATGGTGATTTATTCGAAGCTGTTCAGACTAAGAAATTATTTCCGGATAGTAAGACTTTCGCTGATGCGGTACCGGAATATAATGTAGGTTTGATCAGGCAGCGTTATGATATGCTGGATGATACGACTACTGAAGGATTACAAGATTTCGTTGAACAGCATTTTTCCATTCCGAATAATAATTCTGAATTTAAAACAGATTCCGCCGCGATCGGTGATCATATTAAGAAATTATGGACTGTTTTGCAAAGACCGGCCGATGATCGAACTTCAGGAACGCTGATTCCTCTTCCCAATGCTTATATTGTTCCGGGTGGACGGTTCAGGGAAATCTATTATTGGGACAGTTATTTTACTATGTTAGGTTTGCGGGCTGATGGCGAGACAGAAACCATTCAGCATATGATTGACAATTTTGCTTATCTCATCGATACATACGGATTCATACCCAATGGAAATCGCACCTATTATTTAGGTCGATCTCAACCACCATTTTTTGCCATGATGGTGAAAGTGCTGGCGGAAGAAATGGGTGACCAGGTGCTTGCGCAATACCTGCCACAGCTGGAAACAGAGTATAAATTCTGGATGAAAGGAAAGGATAGTTTGTCTGATGGCGCTAGTGCTAGGTTAGTTAAAATGGAAGATGGTTCTTTTTTAAATCGATATTGGGATAATTACAATACTCCAAGACCTGAAAGTTATCGCGAAGATATTGCCACCGCTGATAAAGCGATTCAGCAAAATTCAGCTTTAAGCAAAGAAGAGGTTTACCGGAATCTTCGTGCTGGGGCAGAATCTGGCTGGGATTTTTCCAGCCGATGGTTGGATAAAATAAATGGGAAATTTGAACTTTCCACTATCCATACTACCGATATTATTCCGGTTGATCTGAACGCTCTTTTGTATAATCTGGAAAAAACGATTGCAAAAGCTTCCATGCAGGCAGGTCAAAAAGATAAATCTCGGGTTTATTTAGAGAAAGCAGATGCCAGGAGACAGGCAATTATAAAGTACTGCTGGTCCCAGGAAAACGGGTTTTTTATGGATTATAACTTTAAAAAACATCAGCTAACCGGGAATCTTTCACTTGCCGGAATCTATCCACTATTTTTCAATATAGCCAGCCAGGAACAGGCTGCAAAGGTTGCTAAGGTAGTAAAAGAGCAATTTTTAAAACCCGGAGGTGTGACCACAACACCTTATGAAACCGGAGAACAATGGGATGCGCCCAATGGTTGGGCTCCACTGCAATACCTAACAATTAAAGGTCTTGAGAATTATAAGGAAGATGAGTTGGCAAATACAATAAGAACACGCTGGCTTAAATTGAATGAGGATGTGTATGCAAGAACTTATAAAATGACTGAGAAATATAATGTGGAAGACCTCAGTAAGGACAGCGGAGGAGGAGAATATCCAACTCAGGATGGCTTTGGCTGGTCAAATGGGGTTTATCAAAAACTATCTTCAGAGAAATGAAAGAAATCCAGGTTTTTATAGAATATACAGCTCGTTTTATTGAAGTAGCGGGAATCACGGCAATTATTATAGGGATAGCTATCGCTTTGATCAAATATGCTTTCGGTTTACAAAAGCAGCAAATCAGGTCTTATAAAACTTTGAGACAGGAACTGGGAAAAGCTATACTCCTGGGATTGGAAATCCTGGTTGCAGGAGACATAATTGCCACTGTGGTAACAGAACCAACCATGCAAAGAGTGCTGGTTTTAGGTGTGATTGTGCTAATCAGAACTTTTCTGAGTTTTTCGATCCAATTAGAAATAGAAGGACGTTTTCCGTGGCAAAAACCTATGGAAAATCCTAACGAATAAAATCACTGATAAAATAAGAAAGCGCTTTACCAATTTCAGCAGAATTCTCTTTTGTTGGAGCAGCTTCGCAAATATGTAAGTACCTGCAGTTTACTTCTTTAGCAGAAAGCTGAATAAAATTCCGTACCTCATTTACCGTGAATCCGGCAGGGGAGATGGCACTACTGGAAAAACCAGCGATCGAATCACAATCCAGTTCCAAACCGAAATTATGGGTTTTTAATTTCTCTAATTCCTGGGAGAATCTTCTGTTCATTTCATCTGAAAATTGAGCGAGATCTCGCAATAAACTAAACGAAAGGTTATCGCAGTTTGCCATTTCTTCGAATATATATTCCGGGGTATAGTTTTTATGAAGTCCGAAGACATGATACTTTCTTAAGTACTGACCTTCGATCGCATAGCTAAAACCGTTCCCACTGTGGCGATGTTCCAGCTGTCTTAGATCTGTATGCGCATCAATATTCATCACGTTTATAGGATCGCTAATTGCTTTGGATGCTCCTTTAATATTACCATAAGCATTATTGTGTCCGCCTCCAATAATTACTGGTGTCTTGCCCGCCTCAATGATTTTCTGAACAGTATCTGAAACCACAGCATCTATTTGCTTGACGATATCACCCATTTTGGCGAAATAATTTGGATCATCTTCCGCTATATTGGAAGCTTTTTCCATCCAGTTTTGGCAATCCAACTCTCCTAAAAGGATCACATTTTCCGGATTATTATACCTGTTCAATTGAATATTCACCAGACTCTTTATTGCTGTTTCCCAGGCTTTAGATGTTCCCGGTTTACCATGGTTCGCGCGGACCCCAATATCTTCCGGAATCCCAAAAATGACGTATTTAGCTTTGGTTGTTGAAAGTTCTTCGATGCTTGAAACGAAGTTTAGTCTTTCACCAAATTTCACTTCGCCTTTTCGAGTAGAAATATATGATTTGATATCACGGTGGTTATAGACTTTCAGCCTGTTCATGTTGCCAGATTTTTCCGTTTAAATAAACACTTTCAATAGAATTTGTACCGAAGGCATATGGAAGAAATGTATAACTCGGAATTTCCTTGGTAACCATAAAATTTGCTTTTTTACCTTTGGTAATGCTTCCTACTTCTTTTTCCAGTTCCATAGCGTAAGCACCATTGATAGTTGCTGCATTAATGGCTTCTTCCGGAGTCATTTTCATCTTAATACAGGCGAGTGAAACCACCAGGTTCATATTCCCGCTAGGCGTGCTGCCGGGATTAAAATCGGTCGCAAGAGCTAATGGTAACCCAGCTTCGATCAAATCTCTCGCTGGAGTATAAGGGATGCTTAAAAACATAGAGCAGGAGGGAAGAGCAACCGGGATGGTGTTCGATCCTTTTAAAATTTCAAGATCTTCTTCCGTCATTACTTCCAGGTGGTCCACACTTAAAGCATCGTGATCTACGGCAGCTTTGATTCCGCCAATAGAATGGAACTGGTTCACATGAATTTTAGGCTTCAGGCCCAGTTTTTTTGCTTCGGAAAGTAAGCGATTGGTATCATCTACCGTGAAATAGCCTTTTTCGCAAAAAATATCAATATATTCGGCCAATTCCTGCCTGGCAACTTCAGGTAAAATTTCTTCCACGACCAGATCCATATAGATCTTCGGGTCGCTT
The DNA here is from genome assembly GCA_964220295.1 of Flavobacteriaceae bacterium. Lineage (GTDB taxonomy): Bacteria > Bacteroidota > Bacteroidia > Flavobacteriales > Flavobacteriaceae > Christiangramia. The sequence goes on from CAXPUM010000112.1 coordinate 7,740, forward strand.
TTAAATTCTTTCGGAACAGCATGCGCACCCAGAAATGTTGCTTTTACAGGAATTTGATAATTTTCTTTCAGTTTTTTGATGACACGCAGCATTTTTAATTCAGCATCTTCCGTCAAACCATAACCCGATTTGATCTCTACTGCTCCGGTGCCTAGGCCAATCACTTCTTCCAATCTTCTGGCCGACTGCTCATACAACTCTTTTTCTGATGTATTTTGAAGCGTTTCGGCACTATTTAAAATTCCCCCTCCGCGATTGGCAATTTCTTCATAGGTAAGACCTTTGATGCGATCTGCAAACTCGAGTTCTCTGTTACCGGCATAAACGATGTGCGTATGAGAATCACACCAGCTTGGAAGCACCATTTTTCCGGTGAGATCGATTTCCTCATCACAGTTTTGCCCATATGGTTCTGTCATCGATCCAAAATCAACAATGCTGTCGTCTTCAACCAATAGCCAGGCATTTTTAATCGTTGGTAATTCCTTCATTTCAGCACCCGATACTTTTCTTATTGAGGCATCTCGTACCTGGATGAGTTCTTTTATATTTTTGAATAGAGTTTTCATTGATTGGTTTTTGGCAGTTTTGCGAATATAAAAAGCTAAATTCTAAATGTGGATGGTCTATAGAACGTAAGTGGCCAGAATCTTCTGCACTTCGTAGATGTCCACTTTCGTATTGAACTTTTTAGCGATACTGGGATTTTGCTCGCCAGATACCCATATTTTCAATTCCGCATCCAGGTCAAAATGTCCGGCTGTCTCCACGCTAAAACGCGAAATACTTTTATAGGCTACAGAAAAATATTGTCTTTTGGAACCGGTAAGCCCTTGGATGTCCACCAGGATCAATCTTTTATTGGTAAAAATGAACGTATCACGAACCATCTTGAATCCGGCTTCGATCTGCTCGTTGGGAATTAGCAATTTTCCAAAGTCTTTCTCCAAAGTTTCTTTCTGGATCGCACCCGCATTTCCCATCAGGGATGAAAATAAACTCATAATATTGAATTTTTATTAAAGTTACCGAAATCTGCAGATTCAGTATGAAAGGCTTTCAAAGGTTTAACTATAATTAACGATTCTGCAAATCTAGATACGGCTTGTAGAACATTTAAGTTTAGCCGAAAACTTCATAACTTAGGGCCTCTAAAATCAAGCTATGACAAAACGCCACGGAATAAACACAATTTGTACGCATACCGGCGAACTGGAAGATGAACAGTTCAAAGGGGCGATTTCGCCCTTATATATGTCTACTTCCTATGCTTTTGAGGAAGTTGAAGTAAAGCGGTATCCACGGTATTTCAATACGCCAAACCAGGTGGCACTTGCCAAAAAGATAGCTGCCCTTGAAAATGGGGAAAATGCTTTGATCTTCGGAAGCGGAATGGCTGCGGTAAGTACCAGTTTAATGGCTTTTCTGCAAAAAGGCGACCATGTGGTTTTTCAGGATGCCCTTTACGGCGGAACCAGTAATTTGGTAAATGAAGAATTTCCGAAATATGGAATTGAATTTTCTTTCGCTGAAGATGCTTCAGCCGAAGCCTTGGAAAAAGAAATTCAGGGAAATACAAAAGTAATCTATATCGAAACTCCTTCGAATCCATTATTGAAAATAACCGATTTGGAGAAGATATCGGCTTTAGCTAAGAAGCATGGACTCATCAGTATGATTGATAATACTTTTGCATCTCCTGTAAACCAGAATCCTATCGATTTTGGAATTGATCTTGTGATTCATTCCGCTACGAAATATATGGGAGGCCACAGCGATATTCTTGCAGGCGCTGTTGTCGGTTCAAAAGACCATATAGATCGTGTTTTCCAGCTCGCCAAGAACTTTGGGGGCAGTCTGAGCGATTATACCGTTTGGTTATTGGAAAGAAGTTTGAAAACAATGGGAATTCGTGTTAAGGCTCAGAACCAAAATGCCCAGCAGTTAGCCGAATTTTTAAATGGAAACGAAGATGTGGCTGCAGTTTACTATCCGGGATTGAAAGATCATCCTTTACACGAGGTAGCCAAAGCCCAAATGAAAGGTTTCGGTGGAATGCTATCATTTGAACTGAAAGCAGAATTGGATGTGCAGAAATTCATGAAAAATTTGCAGTTGATCAAACCTTCGATGAGCCTGGCAGGTGTTGAAAGCACCATTTTATTACCAAGTAAAACTTCCCACGGGTTGCTTTCTCCGGAAGAAAGGGAAAAACAGGGGATTAAGGATAATTTGTTGCGGTTTTCCGTAGGAATAGAAGAGGCCGAAGATTTACAGGATGATATCCTTCAAGCGATCAAAAAACTCAAGTAAAGAATATGAAATTAGATATACTGGCGATTGGCGCCCACCCAGATGATGTGGAACTGAGTTGTTCCGGAACCATAGCCAAAGAAGTAGATCGTGGAAAGAAAGTTGGAATCCTTGATTTAACAAGGGGTGAACTTGGAACACGCGGTACGGCAGAAATTAGAGATAAAGAAGCGAAAGATGCCGCTGAAATTCTCGGTGTTTGCATGAGGCATAACCTTGAATTCAGCGATGCTTTTTTTGAGAATAATACCAGTCATAAACTTGAAATTATTAAAATCATCAGGAAATATAAACCTGAAATTGTACTCTGCAACGCTATTGAAGATCGGCACATCGATCACGGTAAAGGGGCCAAGCTGGTAAGTGACGCATGCTTTTTGAGCGGTTTACGTAAAATTGAAACTATTATGGACGGTAATAAACAACCGGCCTGGAGACCCAAGCATGTTTTTCATTACATCCAATGGAAGAACCTGGAACCAGATGTGGTAGTTGATATTTCAGGCTATATAGATAAAAAGGTGGAAGCAGTCAAAGCTTATCGTTCCCAGTTTTTTGATGAAAACAGCAACGAACCGGATACACCAATTTCCAGTTCTAACTTCCTGGATAGCATTACCTACCGGTCCAGGGATCTTGGAAGATTGATCAATACCGAGCACGCCGAGGGATTTACAACCGAGAGACATGTTGCGGTAGATTCGGTTTTTGACCTGATTTAATTAGAATTTTTTCTTTGCGGAATTATACAAATAACTTACATTTGCAACCGCAATTCAAATGGTGGTTGTAGCTCAGCTGGTTAGAGCGCTGGATTGTGGTTCCAGAGGTCGTGGGTTCGAAACCCATCATCCACCCAAAAAAAGCTTCCCAATTCGGGAAGCTTTTTTCATTTCTCACGCAACCAAAATTAAAAATCAGCATCTTTTAATAAATACCATACCATGATGCGATTCATTCTTATATTCAGTTTAATACTTTTAACAGGTTGCGAAAAGGAGTCGGAACCATTGGAACCGGTTGATCTTTCTGTTCAAACAATAACAGGAGAATGGCAATTAACAAAGCAGTATGTAAGCCCGGGTGGGCAGACTACCTGGAAAGAAGTGGAAAATGGGCCTGTTTTAAAGTTTCTAGCTGATAATACTTTTCAACACTCTCGTGAAAATTGCAGTTCTGGAACTTACTCCTTATCAGATGAAATTATCAGACTAAATTGTGCTGATTCAGAAACCCCTGTTTCCTATCGTATCAGAGAGATTACCAGCAAAACTTTGGAAATAAGTTTCGTTGGTTGCATCGAGGCCTGCCTTTATCATTACGAAAAGAGATAAATAAATTATTCATCCCTTCATAAAATGGTATTTTTGAAAAAACCATTTTTATGAATTCCAGAGAAGACAAATTAAAAGCTTTTGACAGGCTCCTAACCATTATGGACGAGTTGCGGGAACAATGCCCTTGGGACCGCAAACAAACCATGGAATCTTTAAGACATCTAACCATTGAAGAGACGTATGAATTAGGCGATGCCATTTTGGATGGCGATATGGAAGAAATAAGAAAGGAATTGGGCGATGTCCTGTTACACCTGGTCTTCTATTCAAAAATTGGTAGTGAAACCGGACATTTTGATATAGCCGATGTGGCAAATGGAATTTGCGATAAACTCATAGACAGACATCCGCATATTTATGGCGATGTTGAGGTAGAAAATGAAGAGGACGTAAAGCGTAACTGGGAAAGCTTAAAACTGAAAGAAGGAAAGAAATCGGTTTTAGAAGGTGTTCCGAAATCTTTACCAGCCATGGTGAAAGCAAACCGAATTCAGGATAAGGTTGCCGGAGTAGGTTTTGACTGGGAAGAACCACAGCAGGTTTTTGAAAAATTAAAAGAAGAACTGGAGGAACTTCAGCACGAAGTGAACGAGAATAACCGTGATGAAATCGAATCAGAATTTGGAGATGTACTTTTTTCCATGATCAATTACGCTCGTTTTCTAAAAGTAAATCCCGAAAATGCACTCGAGCGCACCAACAAGAAATTCATTTCAAGATTTCAATATTTAGAACAAAAGGCATCAGAAAAAGGAAAAAATCTACAGGACATGACTTTAGCTGAAATGGATGTTTACTGGAATGAAGCAAAAAGGATTTAAATAAAAAAGCCGGAGTATGAATCCGGCTTCTTTGTTTAGTATAATGACTTGATTTTCCTGAGTTTTTCTTCCCAGACTTTCAGATCATCTTTATGATTTTCTATGTTTTTCATGACATCCTGTACCATTGGATTATCCTCATCGACATTTGAGAAAAATTGAAGGTTATTCTCCAGCTGCCTGATCTCTCCTTTGGTTTCCTCGATCTTCTTGGTTAGAAAATAATGCTCATTTCTGATCTTTCTGTCATCATCTGCTTCATCCAGTGCCTGGACTTTTTTCTCATACTTCAACATTTCAGCCTTTGTATTGTCAATGTCCATCTTATTGAAAAGCTGGTCTAATGCTTTATTGAATTTTCCTTCGATAAAACGTTTATTATAAGGCACTCTTCCTATTTCCTTCCAGCTATTGATCTCTTTTTTGATTTTTTCAAGATCCTCCTTCTTGTTGCCACTAAGTTCCATGCCTTTTACCTTATCAAGAATTTCCTTTTTCTTGTCAAAGGCTTCGACTTCTTCTTTATTATCTTCATTTCGCTGAGCATGAAGACGATCAAAATAATGGTTACAGGCTTTTTTGAACTCTTTCCAGACCTTATCACTATCTTTTCGAGGAACGTGCCCGATCTTTTTCCAGTCTGTCTGAATTTTCTTCATAAGGGGTGTGACGGTTTTGAAATCATCACTGTCTTTATTGTCCTCAGCAATCTGGATAAGTTCTTTTTTCTTCTCGAGGTTGGCGTATTGCTCTTTTTTCAAATTTTTGTAGTACGCATTTTTCTTGCGATTAAAACGGCGTACATGTTCTTTGAAGGCATTCCAGGTATCCTGATTTTTATTTCTGGGAACCTTGCCGGCACTAAAGAATTGTTCTCTTAAGGCTTCAATTTCTTTTATATTTTGCTGCCATTTATGATGAGAATCAAAATCCTGATCGGCTATAGCCTTGATTTTTTCTATAATCTCTTGCTTTTTCTCCCAGTTTTTTTCGTAGTCCTTCTCTAGGCCATCGTAATAATCCTGGCGCTTATCATGAATTTTTTTCGTTGCATTGCTGAAACGATCCCAAATGTCCTCGCGATATTCACGGGCAACCGGTCCCAGCTCTTCCTTCCACATTTTATGCAACATTTGCAACTCACGGAAAGCTCTATTAACATCATTTTCCTGAAGCAATTCTTCCGCTCTGTCTATAACCTTCAGCTTTTGTTCCAGGTTGTGTTTGAAATCCATATCCCGGAACTCACGATTTAGGTGAAGAAAATCATAGAAATTCTCGACGTGGTGATGATAAGTGTTCCAGACCGTGTTGTATTTATCTCGTGGGATAGGTCCTGCTGTACGCCATTTTTCCTGGATTTCTTTGAAGTGATTATAGGTGGTATTAATATTCTCTTCAACATCAATTAAACCTTTCAATTCTTCAATGATCTCCAGCCTGCGATCCAGGTTTTCATTCAGGTCTTTCTTTAAGCGTTTATAGTAGTTATTGCGCTTTTCTTTGTAATCAAAGTACAGGGAATTGAAATGTTTCTTCAGCGGAGTAGAGTAGTGGAAGTCGATTATATTCCCACCGTCGGCAAGAAACTCTTCTTTTTTCTCTTCAACTTCCTCGTCAAATTTCGCATTGAATTCTGTCCTGATTTCAGCTACATGCTCTTTAATCGCCTGGACTTTTTCGTTTTTAACCAATTTCTCCAGCTCATCTGCCAAAGCTTCCTTGGTCATGGAATGATAATCTTTTTTAGGTATATCGTGGCGTTCCCCGGCACTTTCATCTTCGCTATCTTCAGCTACCGCGTTATCCATATCATCCTGGTGGTTTCCAGATGATTTGCTCTCATCTTCTTCCTCCTCTTCTTCGTCGTCATCCTCCCCAAGATCCACCACATTTTCTGGCTCGGTTTGTTTCTTTTCAGATTCTGAAACTATGGCATCTTCAATATCGCTGGACTCTTCAGTTTCCGCTGCTACATTTTCCTTTTCAGATTCTGAAACGATCGCATCCTCAACATCAGTAGGTTCTTTGCTTTCTGGTGCTTCCTCTTTTTTAACTTTTTCGGGTATCTCTGGTTGTTCAAAAAAAGGATTTTCTGCTTCGAGCTTTTCGGATGATTGTTCCTCCGATTTCTTCTCAACTTTTTCTGTCGACATTTCTTTCGATTCTTCCGTAGAGGTTTCTGAAGTGGATTTTTTCACTTCTTCTTCGGAATGATCTTTTTTCGTTTTTTCATTTTCTTGCTGAGACATATCTTTCAATGTTAAGGTTCTTCTGAAATCATTTAAAGTTGAAAGATAACAACATCCCCAAAATTTGACAAGCAATTGGTTCTATTTGTGTTATTCTGAAGAGGTGAGCCGCTTAATTTAGGAATTCCAGATTTCCCATGCTTTTTCTGCCTGTATCTTCAACATTTTGAGTCCGTTACAGGTTTTTGCGCCTTTTTCCGAAGCGCGATTTAGGAACTCTGTAGTCGCGGGATTATAGATAAGATCGTAGGCCAAATGATCCTTACTAAAAAACTGGTATGGTAGGTCTGGGCAGTCTTTGATATCGGGAAAAGTCCCGAGCGGAGTAGTATTGATAACCACTTGATATTCACCTAGAATATCTTTGTTTAGGTCGTTATAAGATAGTTGCGATTCGCCAGGATTTCGAGACACAAATTTAAACTCCAGGTTTAATTTATTGAGCGCATAAGCTACAGCTTTTGATGCGCCACCGGTTCCCAGGATTAAAGCCTTTTTATGATTTGATTTCAAGAGAGGTTTAATAGAATCCTGAAACCCTATATAATCTGTGTTGTAACCGGTCAATTTTTCCCCATCGATCTTAATTACGTTGACTGCATTGATCTCTTTAGCATCAGGATCGAGCTCATCCAGGTAATGCATGACTTGAAGCTTGTATGGGATCGTCACGTTCAGGCCGGAAATACTTCTGTTCTTAAAAATACCTGGGAATTCCTCGATATCTGAAAGATCGAAATTTCTGAATACCGCATCGATTTCTTCTCTTTCAAATTTTTCTGAAAAATATTGCCTTGAAAAAGAATAGTCGATATTTCTGCCAATCAATCCGAATGTTTTCATTTTGTAGCGTTTCTTTTTTCGTACCAGGCTAGGCCAAGTACAATAAAGGCTCCAACGAGAATATAAAAAATCGCGATATACGTTTCAGATAAACTGAAATCGGGAAAAAAGCGATCGTAATTGTCTATGATTTTATTGCCTTCCCTATCAACCAGGATCTGCCCTGCCTGATTCATTTTATAAACTTTTTCTTTCCAGGGCCAAACCACACCCAAAGAGCCCGCAATAAAGCCAATGATGACAGCAAAGGTTTCTTTTTTGTTTCGCTTTAAAACATATCCTAAAAGATGCGACAGGGAAACCAGCCCCGCTAATGATCCTAGCGTGAAAATGGCCAAAACCTTCAGCATTCGCAATCTTTCAGCATCATGCACGAAGGAGAAATCCATAACCGCTATATCAGCAAAAGTATCATACAAAGTATTGACCGAATCAACTAAAAGCAGTACATAATTGCCAATTAGGATGAGTATAAAAGATCCTGACAAACCTGGTAGGGTCATTCCTGAAACGGAAATCATTCCGCATAAGAAAACGAACCAGAGATTATCATTTTCTTTTGCAGGTTCCAGGAAGCTGATAGCGATACCAATGCTTAACCCAACGAGTGCGAAAATAACCGAATTGCGGTCCCAGTCCTCAAAATCTTTACTGATGTAGTAAATGGAACCGATGATCATTCCAAAGAAGGCAGACCAGACATAGAGTTCATAATGAACAATAAGATAGTCCAGCAGCTTTGATACACTGAAGTAACTGATGAGCATTCCTAAAATCAGCAATCCCAGGAACTTCCCGTTTATGTACTGATAAAAACTTCTGAACCGCCCTGATATTAGTAGTTTTCCTGCTTTCAGATTAACTTTTTGCAGAGAATAGATGAACTCTTCATAGAAGCCCGCTACGAATGCAACCACCCCTCCGGAAACACCCGGAACCTTATTGGCAGCACCCATTGCCAGTCCTTTTAAGACCAGCAGCAGCTTATCTGAAAAAGTTCTAGTTTGTTGCATCGGCAGAATCTGGTTTTTGACCGGCAACTACTTCAAGAATAACGATCAGAAAAAAACCGGCAAGCATCAGCAGGATCGCATAAAGTGTTTGCGGATCGCCATTAAAATTCCAGGGTAATACTGAAGCTTCTTTTAATACTACTTCCTTATCTCCGTAAGTGGCTTTTTCCAACACATGTTTCCAAGGCCAGATTTTATTTAATGAACCAGCGATAAAACCGGTCAAAACTGCAAGTGTGATACTGCTATAATGAACAAATAACCACTTGAGAATTTTTGAAAAGGTGAGCAACCCAAAAATTGCTCCTAATCCCACAACTCCCAGGGTTGTAATATCAAAATCGTGAGCCGCTTCAGTAACTGTTTTATAGGCTCCAAGCAGGACGAGGATGAATGCACCTGATATTCCAGGTAGAATCATGGCGCAGACGGCTATAGCACCTGCCAGAAATAAAAACCAGAGACTGGAAGTTCCAGTCATTGGCGGTAGACTAACAATATAAAAGGCAACTGCAGCACCAATGACTAAAGCCAATATGATTTTCCAGTTCCATTTTGGAATTTGTTTTGCGACAAACCAAATGCTGGCAATTACCAAACCGAAGAAAAATGACCAGATCAAAACCGGTTCATTATCGAGCAGGTAATTGGCCAAACGCATCAAAGTAAAAAGACTGATCAGGATTCCGGCAAAAAGCGCCAGGATAAAATTACCATTCAGTTGCCTCCACATTGATTTAAAACCATCTTCTTTCCAGGTTTTAAACAAATCGGCATTCACGCCACTAATGGTTGAAATAAGTTCTTCGTAGATTCCTGAAATAAAGGCAATGGTTCCGCCAGAAACTCCCGGGACCACATCTGCGGCTCCCATGGCCATGCCTTTTAAGGTTATCGTGAGATAATCCCTGAAACTTCGGTGCATGCTCAAATTTTATGATTTGCTCAAAGGTAGCAAAATACTAAGAGAGCTTTACGAAGGAGTTTATAATTTGTCTAACGCTCTTCCTACTGAAGATTGATGGAAATAATTCCTCGATTATGATATAATATTCTGAATCGATTTTAAGTGCATTCTTAAGGTGAAAATAGCCTTTTTCAGCTTTATTGGTGACAAAATAAAGACCGGCGAGACGGTATTCAACTTCAGCACTGTCAGGATAAAATTCGATAGCCTGAAGCATGCTATTAATTGCTGTTTCAAATTCTCCTAAGCCGATTAGGATATCGCAGCGTTTAATCCATGTTTCCAGCTCGTAATTACCTAATTCCAGGCTTTTTTTATAACCGTGTTCTGCTTCCTCGAAAAAATTCAGTCGATTATTGATCTTCGCATAACGCTTCCAATAAAGAACGTTCTCTTCATCAATATTAATCGCCTTATTGATGTAGTAAAGGGCTTTCTGAAAATTCAGTTTCCGAATGTAAAAATCGGTAATGGCAATCCAGCCCTTATCTAATAAAGGATCTTCATGAACCGTTTGCTGATAATTTTTTAAGGCCAGGTCATCGCAGCCTAATTTCTCAAAACATTTTCCAATACGAAGGTATGCAAAAGAAGAAGGATCTTCCAGCTCCAGTGTTATATTATAGTTTTCGATTGCTTCATTATAGCGCTTCAATTTCTCGAGAACTTTTCCTTTTTCCAGATATGCCCCTACGAAACGATCATCGCTGATAATGGCAAAATCAAAAGCCGCTAAAGCCTTATTAAATTGTTTTAAGTCAAAATACTGTTTTCCAACCTGGTGCCAGGCCACTTCACAGTATGGATGTTTGTTCAAATACATATTCAAGTATTCGATCGCTTCTTCTTTCTGGTCCAGAAAATCAAAGCAATACATCACGTTGTATAAAGCCGAATAATCCTCTTCATCGGCTTCCAGACATTTCATGAAGTAATATTTCGCATTTTCAAAATCCTCCAGAAATAAATATTCCATACCGATAAGCGAGAAAATTTCGGCATCCTCCAGAGTGATCTCCAAGGCTGCTTCCAGCATTTTAATCGCTTCCCGGTGCAAATCTTTTTTAGAACAAATCTGCGCTTTCTGAATATAAATTTCTTCATTAGAAGATTCCAATTCTTTCAATTCATTAAGAATTCCATCAGCCAGATCGAGCTTGTCTTCAAAAACAAGGATTTCTACTTTAAAGAGTTTCAGGTTAACAGAAGTAGGATGTTGTGCCAATCCCATTTTCACAGCCTTCTTAGCCAGAGATATCTTTCCGTTTTCCAGATAATGATGTATTATGTTTTCAAACTCATTGGAATCGAAGAAAAGCACATCATTAGTCTTCAGCATAGATTCAAATCGGGCGAGTGAGAAATTATCTTCTTCGTTATGGCTTAACTGCATAAGAGAGGGATTAGGGGATTTCTACTGAATTAAAGTTATAAATGATTGAAGGTGCTTTTTGGAAAACTTTATATTGTTGTTAACAAATTAATTAACACCTAACCTTTTATTCAGTTATTTCATTGAGTATGTCAACAATAATGCCACAACCTTTCAATATTTCTTCGGAAGAAATAGTCAAGGGTGGAGTGATCCTGATCGCTTTTTTTTCATAAAGTAGCCAAAAAAGAATGAGCCCTTTTTCTTTAGCCCTTAAAATGACTTTATCAGCGATTTCGCTTGATTCCATCATGGCTGCAAGCATTAATCCGCGCCCACGAATTTCAGAAATCAATGGATGTTTCAAATTTTCACGAAAAAGCTTTTCTTTTTTAAGCGTGTCAGGAATTAATTGAGAATGAAGCAGTTCCTGAAGAGTTGTCAGGGCTGAAGTCGCAATTAAGGGATTACCGCCAAAAGTTGTGATATGTCCAAGTTTTGGGTTATCGCTTAAAAGATCCATCAATTTTTCGGAAGCGGTAAAAGCTCCGATTGGCAGTCCGCCGCCCATACCTTTACCCATGACCAGGATGTCAGGTATGACCTTGAAATTTTGAAAACCGAAAAGCTTTCCTGTTCTTCCAAACCCGGGCTGGATTTCGTCGAGTATGAGCAAAGCTCCAACTGCCTCGCATCGCGCTTTGACTTTTGCCAGATAACCATCATTCGGTTGAATAAAACCGGCACCGCCCTGGATGGTTTCCAAAATCACTGCGGCAGTTTTATCAGTAATCTTCTCTAAATCTTCCGGATTGTTAAACTTTATGTGACTGATACCAGGTAGCAGTGGTTTGAATGGGGCTATACGCTCTTCAAAATCCATCAGACTCAGGGATCCCATTGTATTACCATGATAAGCGTGATGGGCAGCTATAATTTCAGACCTTCCGGTAGCCCTGCGCGCAAGTTTTAAAGCACCTTCAATGGCCTCGGTTCCCGAATTAACGAGATAGGTTTTGCGAAGATTGTCCGGAAGATTTTCAGCAAGTAACCGTGTAAGTTCTACTGCAGGCTGCTGCGCATATTCGCCATAAACCATGACATGAAGATACTTTTCAGCCTGGACTTTTATTGCCTGCACTATTTTAGGATGTGAATGTCCTAAAGTGCAGGCTGAAACGCCGGCCACGAAATCCAAATGCGAACGGCCATCAGTGGTAAAAATATAGCATCCTTTCGCGTGGGAAAGCTCCAGACCTAAAGGATGTGGCGTAGTTTGAGCCTGGTATTTTAAAAAATCTTCTCTCAATTGATAGAATCTTTTTTCTTAATGGAGTCGCTTTTGATTTTAGGTAAAGAAAGCTGCAGAGAGTCTTTGTTCTGAATTTTATATTTCAGGCTATCCTGCTCACGATTTTGCAAAATTTCTGGTCGAAGCCTGGAATTTTCATTCAGCAGTAGATCATCATTTTCATTCCTTTCATCGAAAAATTCTTCCGGTTCTTCGGGAAGAGGAATTCCTTTGATCTTTGTTAAGACGGGCTCGGGCTGTCCCTCAAAAAGCCCTTCCTTCGTTAGGATCCGTTCATCACCCCGCCAATTGAATCCCTGAAGTTTCCTGGCATTCGAAGGAAAATCCCGATCAGGCGTTAAATCGCCATCTGGTTGTCCAAGGTAATCGATATACTGAATTTTCTGATTTTCAAAAATAATCTTAATCCGGCTTGCCAGTGTTTTATTGATCCCGATGAGCTGATTTTCGGCATTCCGCATATAATTCAGCGTTTCCGTATTTTTATCAATATTGACCTGTTTGATCTCGTTATCTTTAAAATAGGCAACGAGGAACTGACCTTTAACCTGATTAAACCCTTCGATCGTATCTTCCTGAATCATAAACGCATTATTGTATACCAGGAGCGAATCGAGTTTTTCAGTCTCTGTATTGCTGAAAAGCTTGATCGTGTCGCCCGTCATTTGGTTACGGCCAGACCACATCACCGGCTTTCTCTCACCAGCCTTATTAATTAATTTAGTGATCCCGGTTTGCTGATCGGTATAAATTGAGTCACTTCGCCCGCTCATTTCGCCCTGCAAAAGGCGCACATCGTAAAAGCCACGAACAATGCGATGCTCCGGTTTCCCAGTGATCATAATGGTATCACTATGAATAAAGATTGAATCTTTTTCTTCAAAATTGATCGCCAGTGCTTTCTTGGTTATGAAAACAGAATCTTTATCGCGGTAAACTTCAGCATAATGACCTGTTACCAGGCTTTTATTCACGGTGTCGAGTACTTCGATATTATTGGTGGCTGAAGCAAAGCTGGTCTGCCTGTTGAAATAAAGACTATCTCCCTTTAAAATCCTGTTATCATAATCTATTCTGGAATTCTTAACAAAATAACCATTGTCATTACGAGTATCATAGAATCCTCTTTCGCAATAAACCGTGCTGGTTTCACTCTCGATTGTTGAGGGACCATAGAGGAAAGCATTACCAGTTTCCGAATAAAAATCCAGCTGTTCTGAATTGATCACATAATCAGGATTGGTCACCACCACTTCATTCATAAAACTATACTTGTCTTCTTCCATGAAATAGCGCCCAATGGTGCTGGTCAGCACGCTAGCCGTATCGGTTACTTTACCTCCACTGCGATAGTACGCCTGCTGTTTAATCCGGTCAAAAAACAAGCTGTCGCTCTCCAGCGTGGTTTGCGGCCTTTCCATTTTAACATTGCCACTGGCAAAGGCAAATTCGGTATTTCCATTATATTCAGCATAATTGCTGGTCATCTTGACGCTGTCACCCTGCTGCATTCTAATATTTCCGTACGCTTTGAAGAAATTCGCTTTCTTATAAAAAACAGCATTATCGCACCAAACTTCGATACCATCGTGATCAAAGTAAACCTGATTTTCAACTTTACTCAATATGAATGCACCGGGATAGCGTTCCTCATTCTGAATGTTACGATCTGATTTAAACTGAATTTCCTGCTGAGCGAAAATTCCTAGTGGAAACCAAATGAGAAATAAAAATATGTGTCCTGTAAATTTCAATCTGAATTTTTTTCAAAAATAGGTAAAATACTAACGGATATTAAGACCGAAAAATTATTGAGATTTTCAGTAACGTATTTTATTTATCATAATTTTTTTATAACGAAAACACCAAAAACATTAAAAATATCCAAAATTCTTACGTTTTAAGATAACCTTAACTTTTGTAATAAAACCAATCTAGAAAACCCTTCGTAGGTTTCTGTGAAACTAAAATTTTAGATTATGAAAAAACCCTTAGTCAAGGTGGATGTTATTGAAACATCTTCCAAGAATTCAAAAAATTCGCGAAGAAGGTTTCTTAAGTTAGGTGGTCTTGGTCTTGCCGGATCCAGCTTCTTATTGTATGCCTGTAGTGAAGATGACATGTTTAATCCAGGTGGCGATCAGGGAATGACCCCAATGCCAGAACCAGAGCCAGAACCAGAACCAGAGCCAGAACCAACAGCGTTTGATCTTGGTGCCGGTGATGTTGGTATTTTAAATTATGCCTATGCATTAGAGCAATTAGAAGCTGCTTTCTATACTCAGGTTAGAGCTGGAGATTATTATGCTGGTGCTTCTGCTGAAGAACAGGCAATTTTTGATGACTTGTATAACCATGAGGTAATTCATAGAGATTTCTTCAAAGCAGCTATTACCGCTGCAGCAGGTGAAGAAAATACACTACCAGACCTTGAATTTGATGTATCTGCAATTGATTTCAGCAGTAGAGATTCAGTTCTTCAATATGCTCAAATTTTGGAAGATACTGGTGTAGGAGCTTATAATGGAGCAGCAGATAGAATTGCTGATGCTACGTATCTTACTTTAGCTGGTAAGATCGTATCAGTAGAAGCAAGACATGCTTCAGCTATTCGTTCCCTTATAGATCCAACAGGTGGTTATTTCGCCGGAGATGATGTGATTGATGAAAACGGACTAGATCTAGCTTACGATCCTTCTGAAGTATTTGATGCTGCTGGTGGCTTTATCGTTACCGAATTCACAGCTAATAATCTTCCTGATCCAATGACAGGATCCTAATCATTAACCACTTAAAAAAGAAATTATGAGTATAATAAAATTATTGGATGAATTTACATCCGAAAAACTAACAACAAAATCCAGTTCAAGAAGAGAAATGTTCGGAACATTATCTTCTTTTGGTAAAAAAGCTGCTATGGCTGCAATTCCTTTTGGGCTTGCAACAAATAAATCAAAAGCGGCTACCATGTTCTTCCAGGAGAATTCTGCAGTAGATGCTTTACAGTTAGCTTTAACTTTGGAGTATTTAGAAGCTGAATTCTATATGAAGGCTCTTGAATCAGGAGTTTTAGATGGAAATGATAGAGCAATGGCTGCTTATATGCAGATATCTAAACATGAGGATGCTCACGTTGAATTTTTAAAAGCAGGTCTAGAAGGTGCTGGAGCAACTCCGGTTGATAAACCTACTTTTGATTTTACTGCAGGTGGAGCGTTTGATCCGTTTAATGATGGTGGTATCGGTCAGTCTACGGCTTATGCTCAGCTTTTAGCATTAGCCCAGGCTTTCGAAGACACTGGTGTTCGTGCATATAAAGGGCAAGTAGGAGCTCTCATGAATACTCCATTCCTTGAACCAGCTGTACAGATACATTCTGTAGAGGCTCGTCACGCTTCTGAAATTAGAAGAATTCGAGGACTTGATGGTTGGATCACTGGAAATATGAGAGGTGAGGGAATGCCTGAAGCTACTCAGCCAGTTTATGATGGTGAAGAGAATGTTACCCAGGGCGGAGTTGACTTGACTACGCTTACTTATGCAAATGAAATTGTTGGAGACCTTAATGAGGCTGTAACACAAGCATTTGATGAGCCAATTACAGGTGATACTGCTGTTGCTATCGCTAGCTTATTTATCGTAAGCGATGATAGTGGTGACGGAGACATGTAGACCCAATACGATCTCTATATATTGAAAAAGGCTGTCGATTATGACAGCCTTTTTTTATTTGTAATTTTTCAGAATTACCTGGTTATAGTTTGCTTTCTATCCGGTCCTACTGATACCATTTTTATTGGTGTTTGCAGTTCTTTCTCCAGGAAGTCAACATAATCATTGAACTCTTTAGGAAGTTGGGTTGGATCAGTCAATTTAGTCAGATCTTCTTTCCAGCCCTTCACTTCAGTATACACTGGCTCAATATTTTCTTCTTCAATACTATACGGAAGATGAGAAATAATTTCCCCTTTATATTTATAAGCTGTACATACTTTCAAAGAATCAAAACCGCTCAAAACATCGCCCTTCATCATGATTAATTGAGTAATTCCATTAATCTGAACAGCATATTTAAGAGCAACTAGATCAAGCCATCCACAACGCCGTTTTCTACCGGTTGTGGCGCCAAATTCATTTCCAACGCGTCCCATGGTTTCTCCTATCTCGTCAAATAATTCAGTAGGGAAGGGGCCGCTACCAACTCTTGTAGTATAGGCTTTAAAAATTCCATAAGCTTCGCCAATTTCTCTAGGAGCAACACCAAGACCTGTGCAAGCCCCGGCAGCCGTAGTATTAGAAGAGGTTACATAAGGATAAGTTCCAAAGTCGATGTCCAGCAGGGAACCTTGAGCACCTTCGGCTAGAATTGTTTTTCCATCTTTGATAGCCCGGTGCATATATTCTTCACTATCAATAAAAGTCAGTTGCTTTAAAGTTTCGACAGCATTGCAGAACTCTTTTTCTAATTCCTCTAAATTATATTGAACATCCACATCGTAATAAGCAATCATCTTTTCATGCTTATCGGCCAGGCTGCGATATTTATCTTTCCAGTCTGCCATTTCCAGATCGCCCACACGGAGACCGTTTCTACCGGTTTTATCCATATAAGTTGGACCGATGCCCTTTAAGGTTGATCCAATCTTAGCTTTACCTTTAGAGGCTTCAGAAGCAGCATCCAATAACCTGTGAGTAGGTAGAATTAGGTGTGCTTTTCTTGAAATCAGCAATTTCGATTTATAATCTATATGGTGTTTGGCAAGATTATCCAGTTCTCTTTTGAAGATTACCGGATCGATTACCACTCCATTCCCTACAACATTCATGCTATTGTCATGAAAAATACCTGAAGGGATGGTATGGAGAACATGCTTCTGGCCATCAAATTCTAAAGTATGACCCGCATTTGGACCACCCTGGAATCGGGCAATAATATCGTATTCAGAGGTTAGAACGTCAACGATTTTTCCTTTTCCTTCGTCACCCCACTGGAGACCTAGTAGTAAATCTACTGCCATGAAAATATTAGCTTAGTTGTTTGATTTTTTATTTCCGTAAAAATATAAAGAATGCTTTTTGATTTCAATATCAAAAACTTCTTCGATGGTTTGTTTGATACTTTGAATTCTCGGGTCACAAAACTCGATCACCTCTCCCGTATCAGTAAGGATGATATGGTCATGCTGCCGGTCAAAATAAGATTTTTCATATTGTGCCTGATTCTGCCCAAACTGGTGTTTTCGTACCAGCCCGCACTCCAGTAAAAGTTCAATGGTATTGTATAAGGTAGCCCGGCTAACGCGATACTTTTTATTCTTCATTTTGATGTAAAGAGACTCGATATCAAAATGATCATCAGAGTTGTAGATCTCCTGAAGAATAGCAAAGCGTTCCGGCGTTTTACGATGGCCTTTTTCCTCAAGATACTTGGTAAACACGTTCTTGACAACGGCCTGATCGTTTTTATTTACGACTTTTTTACTCATAATTTGAACTGCAAATGTATAAGTTTATTCACGGCTAACCTTGTCTATCCCGTTAATTTTTTTCAGTCGCTGGATGATGGTATTCAGGATGTTGTTGTTCTTTACGATCACCGTTATACGCCCGCTGAAAACCCCATCTGAACTGTCAAAATTCAGGTTTTTCATGTTGACGTGCATGTTACTGGAAATTTCCTGGGTGATCTCGCTTACCAGACCAATATTGTCGATACCCTGTAGTTTAATGACCGCTTTAAAATCCTGCTGTGAGCTATCGATCCATTTTGCCTGGATGATCCGGTAGGCATAATTACTTTGTAATTGCAAAGCGTTAGGACAGTCTTTTTTATGAACTTTTATCCCGTCGTTAACCGAAATGAATCCGAAAACATTATCACCAGGAATGGGGTTGCAGCAATTTGCCAGTTTATAATCCAGTTTATCCTCTTCTTTTCCGAATACCAATTGATCGTATTTCGCGGTGATCTCTTCTTTATTGAGATCTTCGGAAATTTGAGGTTTACGGATCTTGTTTTTAAAATAGCTTACGAAAGCGTTGCTTCTTGAACCTGCAAAATCCTTCAGCATTTTATTATCGATCTTGCCGATACCCACTCGATAAAAAAGATCCAGACTCGTTTTTAAATTGAAGAAGACTACCAGCTCGTTGATCGCCTTTTCATTAAAAGTGATCTTCTGCGCTTTCAGCTTCCTTGCCAAAATCGCCTTTCCCTCCTCTGCAATTTCCTTCTTCTCATCTTTCAATGAGGATTTGATCTTTGCTCTGGCCCTTGCTGTAGTGGCATAATCCAGCCAGTTCACATTTGGTTTGGCGTTATCAGATGTGATAATCTCAACCTGGTCACCACTTTTCAATTGCTGACTAAGCGGCACGAGTTTATTGTTTACCCTGGCGCCGCGGGTTCTCATACCAATTTCAGTATGAATACTGAAGGCAAAATCCAGTGGAGTTGCTCCCTTAGGAAGAGATTTTAAATCTCCCTGTGGGGTAAAAACAAAAATTTCCTTGGAATATAAGTTTAGTTTGAATTGTTCTACAAAATCAACAGCATTGATTTCAGGATTTTCAAGCACTTCCTGTAGTCTAGTCACCCATTCTTCAAAGCCCTGCTCTTCTTTGACATTAGGACCCTGCTTGTATTTGTAATGCGCTGCATAACCTTTCTCGGCAATCTCGTTCATTCGTTCACTACGAATCTGCACTTCAACCCAGCGTCCTTTAGGTCCCATTACTGTAATGTGAAGTGCTTCATAACCGGTAGATTTAGGAGATGAAATCCAGTCTCTCAGGCGGGTGGGGTTTGGTCTAAAATGATCGGTTACTATCGAATAGATCTTCCACGCCAGGAATTTCTCGCTGGACTGATCACTGTTGTATATAATTCGTATCGCGAACTTGTCATAAACCTCATCAAAACTCACATTTTGAGCCTTCATTTTTCGGTTTATGGAATAGATTGATTTTGGCCGACCTTTTATTTCGTATTTGAAATCCTCTTTATCCAAGGAATCCTGGATGATCTTGGTAAATTCTTTTATATAAGCATCCTGTTCCTCCTTACTTTCCTTGATCTTGGTAAGAATATCATGATAAATATCAGGTTCGGTATATTTCAACCCGAGGTCTTCCAGTTCTGTTTTAACATTGTAAAGACCAATACGATGGGCCAGTGGCGCATATATGTATAAGGTTTCCGAAGCAATTTTCACTTGCTTATCCGGCCTCATGACATCCATTGTCTGCATATTGTGCAACCGGTCTGCGATCTTTATGATAATTACCCTTATATCGTCATTAAGAGTAAGTAGCATTTTCCGGAAATTCTCTGCCTGTAGGGAAACATCTTTGTCTTTCTTGAGACTGGAGATTTTTGTGAGTCCGTCAACGATACGAGCAACGGTATCTCCAAACATTTCTTCCAGGTTTTCCAGCGTATAGGCTGTATCTTCCACCACATCGTGCAAAAGTGCCGCAGCGATGGAAGTAGCGTCCAGACCGATTTCCGAAGCTACTATTTTCGCAACAGCTATCGGGTGAAAAATATAAGCTTCACCAGATTTCCTTCGCTGATCTTTATGAGCATCAACGGCGGTATCAAAGGCTTTACGAATCAGTTTTTTATCATCATCGGTCAGCGTTTGATAACTGATGCGTAGCAATTCCTTATACTGCCGTGCAATTTGCTTGTTTTCTTTTTCTATAGCCGCTTCTGTCATGTTCTAAAAATACAATTAAGATTAAAATGAAACAACTAAACTCAAGCCTTCAAATTACGGTATCGCTGAAGAAGGCTGGGATGGGAGTAACGTACAAAAACATACGATTTATGCGGTGTGAGATTACTCAAAGTATTGCGAGATAATTTCTTTAAACTGGAGATCAGTGAATCACCGTCATAGGTCGCTTTTGCAAAATTATCAGCCTGATATTCAAATTTTCTCGAAAGATAATTCATGATCAGGCCGGTTATTTCTGAAATAGGACTGTATAAAATTCCGAAGGCCACAAGGCCAATGTGGAAACTTGGCTCGTTTACGCTTAAAGCTTCAGAAAGCACCGGGCTTCCTATAAAAACTGATAATAACCAAAGAGTAAAACCAGTAGTCAAGACCGATGCAACCAGGTTGATGATTATATGATTTTTCTTGTAATGTCCTACTTCATGAGCCAGTACCGCAACGATTTCTTCTTCCTCCAGATCATTAATCAGCGTATCGTATAAAGTAATTCGTTTTTCTTTTCCGAAACCGGAAAAATAGGCATTGGCCTTTGTGCTTCTTTTGGAGCCATCAATCACGAAAATATTATCCAGCTGGAAACCGACACTTTGAGCGTATTTTTCAATTTTCGTTCGCAACGTTCCTTCTTCTAAAGGCTTTTGTTTGTTGAAAAGCGGAACGATCAATTTAGCATAGAACATATTCATAAAAACTGAAAATACGGCAACCAATATCCAGGCATACCACCAGAAATTATCGCCTGCGATTTGGTAAAACCAAACGATCAGGGCAAGAAGTCCCCCACCAATCACTGCAGTCATCAGTAATCCCTTCAGCTTATCAAGAAAGAAGGTTTTCTTGGTAGTTTTATTGAAACCGTATTTTTCTTCAATGACAAAAGTGCTGTAGTACGAAAAAGGCGTCATAATAATGTCGCTGCCCAGCATGATTATTCCGAAGAAGATCAAGCTGATCCAAATCTCATTACCGCTGATGCTGCGTGATATCTCATCTACCCATGCAAAACCACCGAAAATGAAAAATGCTAATGTGAGCAAAACGGAGAATGTGGAAGAAATCAGGCCAAATTGAAAACGCTCTTTTTTGTAGGCCTGTGATTTTTCATATTTCTCATCATCGTACACATCGCTCAGTTCGCTGGGAACGGGATCGTCGAAATGTTTAGCGTTGACAGCATCAAGGATTTTATCGATAATAAAATCGATCACTATGATACCAATAATTACAAAGAAGACAGTTTGTGGATTCAATACGTATAATTTTATCTAGAAATGGCAAATTCTATGCCCGTGTGATTCGTTGTCGCTTTGCTTCAAAAATTAATATCCCGGCAGCAACAGAAACGTTCATGGAGTCAATCTCGCCATGCATCGGAATGATGATGTTTCGGTCAGCATTTTGGATCCATTCTTCACTGAGGCCAGTCGATTCGGTGCCAACAACGATAGCTGATGCTTCCGTAAAATCAATATTGTAGTAATTTTCTGAAGCCTGTAATGCTGCCGTGTAAATTTTGACATTCTGTCGTTTCAGGTAAGAAATGATCTCGGCGGTGGAACCGGTCGCGATCTGGTTCGTAAAAATACAGCCAACGCTACTTCTGATGATATTTGGATTGTACAGATCGGTTTTTGGATTGGCAATAATAACGGCATCTACGGCGGCGGCATCTGCAGTTCGCAATAATGCGCCGATATTTCCTGGTTTTTCAGGCGCTTCAGCAATCAGGATCAGCGGATTTTCAGAAGCTAATTCCAGATCTTCCAGTTCGTGATTGTTGATTTTAAAAACCCCGATTATGCCTTCGGTACTGCTTCTATACGCCAGTTTTTCGTAAACTTCGGTATTCAGTTCGGTGATCGAAGCCGGGTCTTCTTTAAATTTAGAATATTTCAGCACCTTTTCAAATTCGATTTTTTCAGGCAAATAATAAAACTGTACCGGAATGTAATTTCCTTTCAAAGCCAGCTCGATCTCCCGCTGACCTTCAACAACGAAAACTTCTTCCTTGCGACGTTTTCTGGATTTTTCCTGAAGCTGAAGCAGCCATTTGATTTCTTTATTCTGAAGACTCGTAATTTTCCTGATCATTTTGTAAAAATACACAGTTCCAGCTCATAAAAAAAGCCTCCGAAATTGGGAGGCTTTTCTATTTTATGTGGAAGAAAATTATTTCGTTTCTTCTTTCTTCTGATCTTTATATTTATTAGAATAACGCTTCCACAGTTCGGTTTGATGCGTTTCCAGGCTCACTTCACGGCCATCAATAAAAGCGTGAGATAAAATATTCCCTCTCATATCGAGTGCATCACCTTCAGAAATAAATAAAGTAGCCGATTTCCCTTTTTCCAGCGTTCCGTAATGATCATCAATTCCAAGGATTTTAGCTGAATTAGATGTTACCAGTTTCAAAGCCTCTTCTTTATCCATGCCGAATGCTGCAACCGTTCCGGCGTAAAAAGGCAGGTTCCTCGTATTCATTCGTTCCATCTGCCCACTGCTTTCCAATGCAACCATCAATCCTTTGTCAGCCAGCAATTTCGCCAGTTTATAAGGATAGTCATAATCCTGGTCGTCCATATTTGGTAAATTATGAGGTCGATTTACCAGAACCGGGATATTGTTCGCTTTCAGTTCGTCGGTCACACCTAGTGCCTGGTAACCTCCTACGATCACGAATTCATTCAGTCCCTGTTCTTTTTTAAACTGAATAGCATCCAGAATTTCCTTTTCGCCATTTACATGAACATAGACTTTTTTCTTTCCGTTGAATACTGATTCCATAGCTTCATCGGGTAGGTTAGGAGTGGAGCGTTCTCCGGCTAACCAGGCTTTAGACTGCGCAAAGAAGTCAGATAATTTCTGGATATCCTGGTCATAATCTTCATTGTTCTTTAATCCAGGATCCTCACCAGCCCACCAGCGGCCACGTCTAAAAGCAGATGGCCAGTTAATATGGAGCCCATCGTCTACTTTTATAGCAGCATCTTCCCAGTTCCAGGCATCAAACTGAACGATCGAAGAAGTTCCCGAGATTCTACCACCTCTCGGAACGATCTGACCAATCAGTACGCCATTTGGACGCATGGATTCCACCACTTTACTTTCAGCATTATAAGCTATCAAACTTCTTACGTTTGGAAGCATTTCCCCAATTTCGTCTTCATCATCTGTAGGACGAACCGCGTCGATCTCTACCAAACCTAAAGTGGAATTGGGTGCTATAAATCCAGGATAAACGTGTTTACCTTCCGCCTGGATGATATCCCCGCGATACTGCATTTTTGTACTACCCGCATCCATGATCTGGGTGATCTTTCCATTTTCAAAAATGATAAGGCTGTTCTCAATGATTTCTCCATTCCCAATATGCGCTGTAGCACCTACGATGGTGACCGCTTCAGATTGTTTTGGAGCTGGCGTTTGCTGTGCCGAAATACTGCCGGCTAACAGGAAACAGATTAAATATATTGTTGATCTATAAATTTTCATGTTTTTCCGGTTTAATTATCTTACTTCTTCTAAAAGGTCACAATGAACGTGCTGTTCTTCCTTTTTCTTTACTGGCTGCGTCTTTACCCCGCTGTTCTTTTCCTTCAGCATTTGGCCAATTAGCATATTTCTTTCCTGCTGAATCTCTTCGCGAAGTTTTTCATCTCTTTCTTTATCGAAATAAACCACTCCTTCGATCATGGTTTTTTCAGGAATGGCGTAAATTGAAAGTGGATGTTCGTTCCAAAGAACCAAATCAGCTTGCTTACCTTCTTTAATACTACCTACTACATTGTCCACATGTAATAGTTTAGCCGGATTGATGGTGACCATTTTCCAGGCATCTTCCTCACTCATTCCGCCATATTTAACACTTTTAGCAGCTTCCTGGTTTAGTCTTCGGCTCATTTCGGCATCATCACTATTAATTGCGACGGTTAAACCAACTTCGTTCATAATACTGGCATTATAAGGTATTGCATCATTCACCTCGTATTTATAAGCCCACCAATCAGAAAAAGTAGATGCGCCAACTCCGTGTTCTTTCATTTTATCTGCCACTTTGTAGCCTTCCAAAATATGCGTGAAGGTGTTGATGCGAAAATCGAAATATTCCGCCACTTTCATCAGCATATTGATTTCACTTTGGATATAGGAGTGACAGGAGATGAAACGTTCACCATTCAGAATTTCAACTAAAGTTTCCATTTCTTCATCTTTACGGAAACCTTCTTTGCCTTTGTTCGCCTCGTATGCTTTTGCACGACCGAAATAATCCATATATACCTGTTCCACACCCATTCTGGTTTGTGGAAAACGAACATTGCTTCCCCAGTTAGACTGCTTCACGTTTTCACCAAGCGCGAACTTGATAAATCCTGGAGCTTCTTCAAATATCATATTATCGGCAGATTCACCCCATTTCAATTGTAAAATGGCAGATTGCCCGCCGATTGGATTGGCAGAACCGTGTAAAAGCTGAATGGTTGTTACGCCACCGGCAAGGTCACGGTATATTGCCACATCAGTAGGATCGATTACATCTTTCATCTGAACTTCTGCGGAAGAATTCTGCCCGGCTTCATTAATATCAGAAGCGGCTATGTGAGAATGTTCATCTATGATCCCGGCGGTTAGATGTTTCCCGGTGGCATCGATCACCGTAGCACCTCCAGCTCCAAGATCTTT
Source organism: Flavobacteriaceae bacterium (assembly GCA_964220295.1). GTDB lineage: Bacteria > Bacteroidota > Bacteroidia > Flavobacteriales > Flavobacteriaceae > Christiangramia. Next base: position 32,395 of record CAXPUM010000112.1, read on the forward strand.
TCCAACTTTCGCGATCTTTCCGTTTTTCACAAGAACATCAGTATTCTCTAAGACCCCTGCATCTTCACTGGTCCAAACAGTAGCATTTTTGAATAATACGTTCTGCTGCTTCGGAAGTTTATTAAATCCGTATACGTTATTCGGATAGGAAACAGCCAGAATTTCTCTGGTTTTTTCTTGATCTTTTTTGTCTTTTTCCTTGTCTTTATCTGAAGTTTCTTCAGGTTTTTTGGTAGCCATAAAGGAAGTTTGTTTTCCGTTTGGCATGATTGCTTTTCCTGAAATTCTATCAGTTTTTGAAGGCACATTTGCCGTTAAACGGATAAAATCAGTTTTCGTTGTATCAGGAGAAGAAAGCAATAAGGTCATCCAATTCTGATCGAATGACAATTTGGAACCGATCTTGGTTTCGCCCATCGTCACTTCAGCTTTTGGCTTTGCAGGCTCACCGCTTAGAGAAAGTTGATAGTCCTTACCATCGATTTTTAAATCATATTTCCCTGTAATATCGGTAACATCCATGCTTTCCAGAACCTTCTTTTTACCCTGAGTCCAGTTTTCATAGATCGTACTTTCTTTATCAAAATAATCGCCAGAAGTGATTATGAAATTCGCCCAGGCTCCCTGCTTCAATGTTCCCAGTTTGCCTTCCTGGCCCATAGTTTTAGCCGGAAGAGTAGTTAGAGCGGCAAGTGCAGCTTTCTTGCTTAATCCGTAGTTTACTGCTTCCATTAAATTTTTTCTGAAGTCTTTTTCAGCATCAATAGAATGCGTGGTCAGTATGAATGGAACTTTTGCAGAATCCATCATTTTAAGATTAGCAGGAGCCTGATTCCAGTCTTTCATTTCTTCCAGGCTCAGGTGAGAAGCCATATATGGATCTTCTACATCATATGGAGATGGGAAATTCAGCGGAACGATATAAGTAGCTCCGGTAGCTTTCGCTTTATCCAAACGCTGATATTCTTTTCCGCTACCAACAATTACGTATTGAATTCCAAATTCATCACCCACCTTATCGGCGCGAAATTCATTCAGAAGATTATCTGTAACGAAAATTTGAGTAAGGCCTTTGTTATTATTTAAAGCTTCCAGAGCAAGATCGGTGTTTTCAGCGTTACCGCCAGCGTACCAGTTGGCGTCGTTATAGACCTGGCGAATCAAAGCCATCGTACCCATGATACTGGTAGGATAGGATTGTCTTGACTGAACACTTTTATCAAAAGATAGATATTGTGCAGAACGATCGTTGATGATTCGGTCTCCTTCTGGAACTCCAGGGGTCAGGGCTACAAGCATACCCGTTCCACGAATGATTCCATCTGGCATATGGGTGTTTACCACACCAAAACCGGCTTTCTGGTATTTTTCAGCTTCTTTCGAATCAAAACTGAAATGGGAAACGGCATCGGTTTCAGGACGAATATGATCGTTCCAGTAATAGCCTTCACGTCCAGCATCGTATTGCGGCTGGCCGCCACCATCGGCACGTTTTGGCTTTTCAATTCCGAAGTCGCTGTAAATATCGATGAAAGAAGGATAGACTTCTTTGCCTTGCAGATCGACGACCACTGCGTTTTTGGGAACGGAAATCGATTTGCCTACAGAAACAATTTTCCCATTCTGTATCGAAAACATTCCGTTTTCAATAGTAGTTTCAGGATCGATGTGAATTTTGGCATTTTTGAATACCGTGTAGTTGGTGTTCTTGGTCTTGACACCATCGTTCTTTGGGAAGTAGTCCTGTGCGCTCACCGAAAAACCGCAAAGAATCACTCCCAGGATCAGTAATTTTAATTTCATAAAAAGTTGTTAGGGTTTAGAAAAAAGAATACTCTAATTTTTAAGGGCTTTAAAGTACTAAAAATTACAGAATCTTAAAGGGAAGTTAAAAATGCATTTCGAGTATCATCGAAATAATTCACCAGCAACGCTACTACATAACTGTAACTTTTCATCCCGTCTGCCTGATTATTAGCAACCAGATATTGGTTGTAGGTAGCTCTGAATAACGGTTCCAGGGGATTCTGATGCTCCAGCCAGAAATCGTCTACTTCTTTATAATTTTTGATCACTCCAGGATTGAGCTCATCAAGTAACCCCTCGATCATATCGGGTTCACGGCGATAAACCTCGCTCAAACAATAGCTCAGGGCAAATGTGAAGCCGGAATATCGAAAATAGGGATCTGGATGGTTCATCGTGACCAGACAGGCAATAAAATTTGCTTCGTTTTCTTTGGCGAACCCCAACTGGTGACCTACTTCATGGCTGGCTGTAGTGGGTATTTTATACGGAAGAATGATCGTATTTACCTGTGCCTCGTTGGTTAGCGGATTCAGATATCCGTTGAAACCCATATAGGTAAGCGGGAGACTATATAAAGATCTTTTTAAAGCAACGCCATGATATGCCAGTTCCGGGTACTCTTCTTCAATGTGATCATAACCGGCTATGGTTTTTTCGAAAAGTTGATTTTTACTGAAATTATATTCAATTTTAGCGGAATCGTTCTTGCCTAATTGAAGCTGAAGTTCATTACTTTTTTCAATAAGCGAATGGGTGAGTTTCAGCAATTTTTCCGTGGTGTATTCATTTTCTATCTCAAGGCTTTGGTGCAGCGGCAGTCGGTAATAATTAAAACCCCAGAAAAGATTAAAGCTTAAATAAATGATGGATAGACTGGCAAGTGCATCAGGAATCCAGATTTTAGGGTTCTTAAATTTCTGTCTAAATCTTCTGATGATCCAGAGAATTAGTAAAATGATCAAAGTAGCGTACAAAAAGTCTCCAAGACTGAAAGGTAAAAAGCCTAATGTAAACCGCATCATTCTGGAAATCACAGGATAAATTCCTTCAGAATAATAGCGTTCCACAAAATCTGGGAAACCGGCAAGAATGCGGATGAAGATGATCTGCACCGGTAACAAAGCTGCAAGAATAAGAGTGGTTTTTCGCTTCACGGCTTAAAAATACAAATAAATGGCAGGCAGCAAATTTCTTAAATCCTATAAATAAAATACCTTTGTAAATACGCGAAAAACAAAACAGATGAATGAAGAAATAAGAGCGCTGGAACCCAAACCTTTATGGAACAAATTTGCCGATTTGAATGCGGTTCCACGGCCATCTAAAAAAGAAGAACGAGTTATAGAATTTATCAAGGATTTCGGTAAAAACCTGAACCTGGAAACCAAAGTTGATGAGGTAGGGAACGTGGTGATCAAAAAACCGGCGACCAACGGAATGGAGAGTAGGAAGAAAGTGGTTCTGCAGGCTCATCTTGATATGGTACATCAAAAGAATAACGATACCGATTTCGATTTTTCAAGCCAGGGAATTGCTATGCATGTGGAAGGTGACTGGGTGAAAGCGAATGGAACTACTCTTGGAGCCGATAATGGGCTTGGGGTAGCGAGTATGATGGCGATCCTGGAGAGCGATTCCATCGAGCATCCCGCCATCGAAGCCCTATTCACGATCGATGAAGAAACCGGAATGACCGGTGCTAAGGGGCTTAGTTCTGATTTGCTGGAAGGTGAAATTTTGCTAAATCTTGATACCGAAGAAGATGATGAGATCGGGATAGGTTGCGCCGGGGGAGTAGATGTGACGGCTAAGAGAGATTATGAACAGGAAGCGATCCCGGAAAATGCTGAAATTTACACGATCAAAGTTAAAGGATTACAGGGCGGTCATTCCGGAATGGATATCATTAAAGGACTCGGAAATGCGAATAAGCTGATGAATCGGGTGTTGCATATTGGTATCAAAAGTGGTCTTCGAATTGCTGAAATTGACGGTGGAGGTCTGCGGAATGCCATCCCGAGAGAAAGCGTAGCGATCGTAGCAATTCCTTCAGAAAATAAAGATGAAATTCTGAAAGCTATTGAAACTGAAGGGGAGAATATCAAATCTGAATTCCGTTCGCTGGAACTGAATCTGGCAATAGCAGTGACTAAAGGAGGTGAAGCAAAGCAGGTCATAGTTGAAAAAGATCAATTGGAAATGATCTCTGCACTCGCTGCTGCTCACAATGGTGTTTACAAAATGAGTCCGGAGATCGAAGGTCTGGTGGAAGCTTCGAATAATATTGCGAATGTGACCATCAAAGACGGAAAAGCCGAAATTAAATGTCTTACCAGAAGTTCTGTTGAATCTTCTAAAGATGACCTGGCTGCTTCCTTAAGAGCAGCATTCGAATTGGCTGGTTTTGAAGTCTCACTTTCTGGTGAATATCCGGGATGGGCGCCAAACAGAGAATCGGCAATTTTGAAAACTTTAGATGGAATTTATCAGAATATGTTTCAGGAAAAGGCTGATATAGCCGCCTGTCACGCAGGACTGGAATGTGGAATTATTGGAAGTCATTATCCAAAACTGGATATGATCTCTTTTGGTCCAACCATTCGTGGAGCTCACTCTCCAGATGAAAGAGCCTCCATTTCTAGCTCTCAGAAATACTGGAAGTTCTTACTGGAAGTTTTAAAGAACATTCCTGAAAATTAAATAGTACTTCATACAATAAAAAAAGCCCCGAACGTTCGGGGCTTTTTTGTTTAAATATTTTGAAATTATTCTTCGGCTTGACCTTGCAGGGAAACGATTTCCAGTACAAAGATCAGGTTAGTATTTGGCGGAATTACATTTCCTCTGCCGCTTTTACCATAGGCCAGTTCACTTGGAATAAAAACTACTGCTTTGTCCCCTACGCGAAGTTGCTGTAAAGCGTCCTTAAAGCCTTGAATTAACGGGGTATTCGGACTAAAGTCCATAGGCATTGGGCCATACATTCCCATTTCTTCTCTGCGGTGATCATAAACGCCATATTCTTCAG
>CAXPUM010000113.1:0-4844 GCA_964220295.1 Flavobacteriaceae bacterium
AAGCAATCAGGAAAAGTCTCTTACTATTTATCTTTATTTGCGGCGGAGTCATCTACGCCCAGGATCCAATTGGTAGTGAGACCGTAACAGTCGTAAAACCCTATACGCCATCAGTTAAAGAAGCGACCAAAATTCGTGAAACTCCTAGTAGAAACGATTCCGTAACGCTTCAGAAAAAACCGGTAAAAGATTCCATATTTTCGGTTCCCGTTGCTTCTACTTTTACACCGGCGAAAGGCCGCGCTACTGTAGTAGAACGTGAACGACCGCCAAAGGTCTATGATAATTATGCAACTCTGGGCTTCGGAAATTATTCAAATGTTTTAGCTGAATTTTATTCCAATTTGGAAATAGACCGCGGCAGTAACTTCGGAATTTTTATGAACCACAATTCTTCCCAGGGAGGAATTAAGGGAGTGGAACTGGATGATAGTTTCTATGATACCGAGTTGAACCTTAGCTACAATATGAGAGATCGTGACCTTTCCTGGATGGCCGAGGTTGGAGGAGAACATCAGCTTTTTAACTGGTATGGTCTTCCGGAAAATCATGGATTGAACGAAGGTGAATTACTGGCTATTGATCCCGCACACAGCCTGTTTTCGGCTTATGTAGGTGGAGAAGTAGATCTTTACGATTCGTTCTTTAAAAATGCCGGCGCTAAATTGAGGTATACCGGCGACAGCTATTCTACTTCAGAACTTCGTTTCAATGCGAATACCAATTTTGAGATCGAGATCGCCGATGAGCTAATTTCTATTGGCCTGGCCGCAGATGTGCTAAACGGGCAATTTGAGGATGGTTATTTTACCACTCCTGGAGATGAATACACATTTATGAACTTTTCTGCTACTCCAAGTTTGTTAATCCTGCGTGACGATTTAAGCATAAACTTGGGAGTTTCTTTCTTCTATGGGGTGGATACACAGAACAGCGATAATAATTTTTATATCTATCCTGCGGTGACCGCCAGTTATAGGCTCGCAGGAGATTACTTTACTGCTTATGCAGGTTTGGAAGGTGGATTAAAACAGAATTCTTATTACGATCTTTTCCAGCAAAATCCCTATTTGTCACCAACTTTAATGATTCGTCCTACAGATAATAAGTATGATGGGTATGTTGGAGGTAAAGGAAAACTGAGCAATGCTTTTTCTTATAATTTAAGAGCCAGCTATAAATCTGAATTGGACAAGCCACTTTTCCTAAGAAATTATGACGCTTCCAGTCTTACAGCGCAGGATTATACCTATGGAAATAGTTTCGGATTGGTTTATGACGATGTAAATACCTTATCATTTTTTGCTGAATTGAATGTCGATGTAAATAATGATTTCCGCTTAGGCGTAAACGCAGAGTTTTTCCATTATAGCACCGATGAACAAGTGGAAGCATGGAACCTGCCAAGTATGAAAGCAAGCCTGAATGCCGATTATCAGATCACCGAAAAATGGTATGCCGGTGCGAATCTTTTTTACGTGGGAGAACGCATGGATCAATACAGGAGCATTAATGACACTACCGTGCCTGAAACAATTACGTTGGATAGTTATTTCGATGTAAATGCCCATTTAGGCTATAGGTTCAATGACAGGCTATCGGCATTTCTGAAAGGAAGCAACCTTCTGAATAAGAATTATCAGAAGTGGATGGATTATGATGTTCAGGGAGTTCAGGTGCTGGCCGGGGCTACCTATAAATTCGATTTTTAAACTTTCAGTTGAATAGAAATAAAAAACCTTCAGTTTTGCTGAAGGTTTTTTATTTTATCTCACAAGATTCCGTGGTTGCAATAGTTCCCCGTTTTTGATAACGTAAACAATTCCCGTTGTGTTTTTGATATCTTCCAGCGGATTCCTTTTCAGAATAAGAATATCACCAATTTTACCTTTTTCAATAGAACCATAATAAGGTTCCAATCCGAAGAATTTAGGTCCGTTAATAACTGAAGTCTGCAGTGCCTGGGCGGGAGTGAGCCCAGCATCAACCAGATCGGCTAATTCAGAATGCAGTGACTCGCCTGGATAGACAAAAGAATTGTACGCCCCGCAGTCTGATCCTGCTATGAGATTCACGCCTGCGTTAAACATCGGCACGATCATTTTCTTACTCAGTTCCTGGACTTTGTCTCTCATATTATCTCCCGATGCTTTTGCCCTTTTTGCATTATCGATACGACGTTGATAGGTCTTTTGGATTCCGTTTCCTATATGTTCTAAAGTAGAATCTTCAGCGTGATCTACATCGGCCAGACCGGAAAGGGTTTTTCCAATATGTAGCGTAGGAGTGATGCTGGTTTTCTGAACCTTAAGTCTTGAGAATACCATATTGGCCAGGTTTTCATCATAGGTATCTACCAGGTCATTCATCATGGCGTAACCAGGTTTAACTTCGGTTAAGCTATCGGCTTTTGGAGAGCAGGCTTTGATCACATAATACATATGCTCGCTGCCATCCAGACCATAATCTACGGCAGTCATAAAATTGGCATCCATGGGCATGTGACCCGTGGTTTTCATTCCGCGTTTCTGCGCTTCCTGAATGATTTTATAGAAGTTCTCGGGAGTCATGCTGCCATCATAAATCTTCACATAATCCACATCAATACTTTCGAGAGAGTCTAATGCCTTTTTGATTTCTTCATCATTGGTAACCGAAATGGAACCTTCCCAGGCTGGTTTTGCCCCATCAAGTTTAGGCCCTGAGGTAAAAATTCTGGGACCTTCAAGCTCACCCTTAGCGATTTCCTTTCGCCATTCCATCAATTGAGGGGTAATATCTCCACCGGCATCGCGAACGGTAGTAATTCCATAGGATAGAAACAGCGATAAAAAATCCTTGTTTTCATCGGCTAACTCATCCCCACCACGAAAATGAACGTGCATATCCCATAATCCTGGTATAAGATATTGGCCCTGGGCATCGAGGGTTTCTGAAGAGTCATAGTTATCACGGCCGCTCATTGGGCCGGTATAAACTATCGTGTCATTTTTGATCCCGATCATCTGGTTGCGTATGACCTGGTTATTTTTGATATCGACAATATTTGCGTTGGTAATGAGCAAATCATAATCTCCACGACTGTTCTTATCGCAGGAGATGGCAACTAAGCAAATGCAAAAAAGTATAAGTAGTTTTTTCATATTTCAAAATTACTGGTAACCCATTCCCAGATAGGCTACCCAATGTGTGGGTTTGGATGGAGCAGTAGTTCCCATTCCAAGATCTTCGACTTCTATATGTTGGTTCCTTAAACTTGAGCGGTAACCAATAAACTGTCCCGTTAAGTCTTTTCGATTAAAATTTTTATTCAGTTTGTTAGCAAATAGTAATCCAAAAGGAACAGAATATCTGCCGCACCAGGTCCATTTGTATTTTTTGTAATCCTCGTCTTCAACTGTATACTGGTTGAATCGCTTAATTTTTTCTTCGGAAATTTTTCCTTTGAGGGTCTCGTCTATAATCATTTCATCCTTCTGATGCGCTTTTGCATTCCCAATACTGTCTGTTCCGAAAGGTGCCAGATTCGATCCTCCCCAGTCTTCGCTTCCATAGTGTATCGCATCATTAGAAATGACCACGGCCAGATCTTTACCGAATTCCAGATTATGCATTTTCATGACTTTACTGGTAGCAGCCACAAGATCTGCTGAAAATTTCTGCATATCCTGGTAGGTCATATAGGGAACTAAAACGGGAATAATTTCCACATTTTTTGACTGCTTTTGCAGAAATGGGACAATGGCTTCCAGAGAATGTTCGAGTTGCATCATGGAATCATGAACAACAAACGATTCCTCGTGTAAGTTTTGAACGATCTCATCACGAAGTGGCGAGATTTTTATTTTTCCATAAGGTGCCTGCCAGTAATCGAAATCTCCAAATACTAATTTATCTGCAAGCCTGTAATTTTTTGCTCGGTGGGCAACGCCAATCATTATAACTGTTGAAGCTTTAATTCCTGCCAGGGTCTTGGTGTATAAGCCCGCGGCGTATTTATAATCATCATGGGGATTGATCACCGCTTTGTAAATTTCACTATTTTTCGGTTTATCTTCCGGAGCGATTCTACTGTAAATGCTATCCATCTGCCAGGAATGTTTGGCAAAACCTATGGAATCATGAAATTCCCGGATCTTTTCAGCAGAATTCTGAGCAAAGCCCGGAAGGCTGAAGAGAAAACAAATGAAAAACACTAATCTCATTAATTTCGACTTTCTATAAAATTAGTCTTTTTTCCGTGAGTTTGGAATTCTTCACAATTAGCTAAAATTTTTAATATGGTTAAAAGCACGAAAAATTCTATTTTAGACCCTCAACTCTTTAGCTAACCAAATGGCAAAAAAATTCAGGCGAATAAATCGCGACAGACCCTACCTGAACCTTCTTGATGTCCTGGTAAAAGAAAAGACCTTCCTTTCAATCGTGATCGTGGGAATCATCCTGGCAGGGATTATGACCGGGTATCCGCGCGGAGCAATGTGGCTGGGCTTTTTCTTTGCCGCTTATGCCACTGTTGCCAATGATAGTATCCAGTCTTTAGGGACGTTTATTGAAAGTAATAAAGCTAAAAAATGGTGGATTCTTTGGTTGTTTGTTGGTTCGATCTTCATCGGGACGGTGGCCTTCAGCTGGGTTTATTTTGATGGCGATGTGACGTACCAGCGATTGCTGAATCCGGATGGAACTTCAGATTATCCTCATCCAGAACGTTTTAGCTTTTTCCAGATTATCGCACCTCTCGTATTATTAATTTTGACGAGGTTAAGAATGCCGGTTTCTACAACATTTCTGATTTTAAGCGTTTTCAGCGCTGATACGTCGGGAATTACCTCGGTAATAGG
>CAXPUM010000114.1:0-21968 GCA_964220295.1 Flavobacteriaceae bacterium
TTGGGATGGTTGGCGATATTGAGAAAATTAATGCCAATTTTATCTTGAACCTGTTGAATCAAAAAATAACTCCGGTTTTTTCAGCCATTTCGTACAGTGAAACAGGCGAATTATTCAATACAAATGCAGATTCGGTAGCTTCGGAAATAGCAGTAGCCATGAGTGAGAAAATGGAAACCGAACTATTATACTGCTTTGAAAAGAAAGGTGTTCTGAAAGATGTAAATGATGAAAATTCCATCGTGGAGCTGATCAATGCAAAGAAATATCAGCAATTGCTTGAGGAGAAGATCATCAGCGACGGGATGTTACCAAAGCTTCACAACTGTTTCCAGGCAATTGAGAAAGGTGTCAATACTGTAAAATTAGGAGACATGAATTTGTTAAAGTCAGATTCCATTCATACTAAAATTGTAAGCTCATGAAGGTCGAGGAACTACAGCAAAAGGCGATACACCTGCTGAAAAATTTAATTCAAACTCCATCCTTTTCCGAAGAAGAAGATCAAACAGCACAGCTTCTTGAAAACTGGATGCAGGAATTCGATATTCCGTATGATCGGCATATTAATAATGTATGGGCAAAAAATGCTCATTTTGATCAATCAAAACCTACACTCTTACTCAATTCCCATCACGATACGGTTCGACCCAATAAAGGTTATACGCGCGATCCCTTCCATGCGGAAATAATTGACGGAAAACTATTTGGCTTGGGTAGCAACGATGCAGGCGGTTGCCTGGTCTCTCTACTGGCTACATTTGCCTGGTTCTATAAGCTGGAGAATTTAAAATATAATCTAATTTTCGCCGGAACTGCTGAAGAGGAAAATAACGGCAAAAATGGAATTTCCTGTATGTTGCCCATAATGCCATCAATTGATGTAGCGATCGTTGGAGAACCTACCCTGATGAATCTGGCAATAGCCGAAAAAGGCCTGGTTGTTTTCGACGCGAAAGTGAAAGGCACCCCTTCACACGCGGCTCATCCAAATGACAATAATTGTATTTACAAATCGGCTAAAGCATTGCAATGGTTTGAAAATTTCAGCTTTCCGGAAATATCCGAAGTTTTGGGAGAAGTGAAACTGACCGTTACACAAATTAAAGCCGGCACCCAGCATAATGTAGTTCCGGCTGATGTTGACCTGGTGATTGATGTTCGCGTTAACGACAAATATTCGAATGCAGAGGTTGCCGAAATTTTACAAAAACAGGCTCCGGTTGATGAAATCGTTCCACGTTCCTTACGGCTTAATTCTTCATCAATTCCCAAGGATCATATCCTGGTCAAGGCTGGAATTGAGTTGGGTATGGAAACATACGGTTCACCGACCCTCTCTGATCAGGCAATGTTACGTTGTGATTCTCTTAAATTGGGGCCTGGAGATTCAACCAGATCTCACTCTGCAGATGAGTTTATTTACGTGAAAGAGATCGAAGAAGGAATTGAAAAATATATCATGCTGCTTGAAAAAGCATTAAAACAATAGGATTATTGATGCGGCTACTTGCTTAGTATCAATTAAAACAAAAAAAATATGAAACTCTGGGATAAAGGTATTTCTATCGACAAAAAGATTGAAAAGTTTACGGTTGGAAATGATCGCGAACTGGATATGTTTTTAGCCGAATACGATCTCACAGCTTCCGAAGCGCACGCTAAAATGCTTGGAAAAGTAGGGATAATTTCTGAAAAGGAAGTTCAGGATCTGGTGGTGGAAATTGAGAAACTAAAAGAGCAATTTTTTAATAGAGAATTTGTGATCGAGGAGGAGTTTGAAGATGTGCACTCTAAGATCGAATATGAATTAACCAATTCTCTTGGCGACACCGGTAAAAAGATTCATACGGCACGTTCCCGAAATGACCAGGTTTTGGTGGCTATGCAGTTATATTTTAAAGATAACCTTCAGGAAATTATTGCAAAAACTAAAAATCTGATCAATATTCTTTTGGATCTTGCTGAAGAACATAAAGAAAAAGTACTTCCGGGTTACACGCATTTGCAGGTAGCGATGCCATCATCCTTCGGGTTGTGGTTTTCAGCTTATGCTGAAATTCTTATCGATGATCTTTATTTGCTGGAAGCCGGGATGAAAGTGGTAGATCAAAATCCGTTGGGATCTGCAGCTGGCTATGGTTCTTCTTTCCCGATAGACAGGCAATTTACTACCGAAGAGCTCGGTTTTTCAACCCTGAAGTACAACGTGGTTGCTGCACAGATGAGCCGTGGAAAATGTGAGCGAACAGTTACTTCAACTATCACTTCACTAGCTAATACACTGTCGCGATTTGCTATGGATATTTGCCTTTATATGAGCCAGAATTTTAGTTTTATTTCCTTTCCAGATGAACTGACTACCGGTTCCAGCATCATGCCGCATAAAAAGAACCCGGATGTTTTTGAATTGATAAGAGGGAAGTGTAATAAGCTTCAGTCTATTTCAAATGAAATGATCCTGATCACCAATAACCTACCAAGTGGTTATCATCGGGATTACCAGCTTATAAAGGAAAATAGTATCTATTCCGTTGAAAATATGAAAGAGATACTTGATGTTTTTGCTCATTCTATAGCTCAGATAACAGTGAAAGATATCGATCTTTCCGAAGAAAAGTATAAATACCTTTTTACGGTTGATAGCATAAACGACCTGGTAATGCAGGGACAGTCTTTTCGTGATGCCTATAAAGAAATTGGCGGGCAGGTTCAGAATAACACTTACAAACCCGTTGCTTTGAAGGATCACAGTCACCTTGGAAGTAAAGACAACCTGGCATTAGAAGAGATCAGGAAAAAGATGTCATAAAAAAACCTCCTGAAAGTCCGAAGACAATCAGGAGGTCAAAACATAAATGAACAAAATTTAAATTATAGTCATCTGCCCAAAATTGAGATTCTCGTTGTTGATTATGTGATTCTCTGTATCACTGATCACACTTTCCAAAAAGTCTCCAACTTTAGACGTTGAGTAATGATTGTCTTTATTAATATCTGGTGTACATACATTCAGGGCGATACTCATTTCTACCGCTTTGCGAATGGCAAGAGCTTCGGCAGTTAATCCAAAATTTTCCAGCAGCATGGCTGCGGAAAGAATGGAAGCCACAGGATTCGCGATGCCTTTTCCTGCTGCCTGAGGATACGAACCGTGTATTGGCTCGAACAGAGCCACTTCTGCGCCAACTGAAGCCGACTCTAATAAACCAATACTTCCGCCAATTACGCTGGCTTCATCTGAAATAATATCTCCAAACATATTTTCAGTAAGGATTACATCAAACTGCTTCGGATTCAGGATCATTTGCATTGCGGCATTATCTACAAAAAGAAAATCCAGGTCGAACTCAGGAAATTCTTTTTCGGCTAAAGCAGTAACGGTTTTACGCCACAAACGCGAAGTTTCCAATACGTTGGCCTTATCTACCAGAGTAACTTTTTTACGTCTTGTTTTTGCAGCTTCAAAAGCCAATCGGGCAATACGTTCAATTTCTGTTACCGAATAGGTGCAAAGGTCGGAGGCAGTTTGCCCGTCTTCACTGGTACTTTTCTCTCCGAAATAAATTCCGCCTGTAAGCTCACGAAAAATAACCATATCGGCACCCTGGATATTTTCAGCTTTTAATGGTGAGCGATCTATTAATGCGTTGTAAGCTTTTACAGGCCTGATATTGGCAAAAAGGCCTAATTCTTTTCGTAATTTTAGCAATCCCTGTTCCGGTCTAACTTTAGCTGATGGATCATTATCGTATTTAGGATCTCCAATAGCCCCAAAAAGTACAGCATCAGAATTTTTACATAATTCCAAAGTGGCATCCGGCAGCGGATCCCCCAACAAATCTATTGCTGCCGCACCCACCACAGCTTCTTCAAAATAGAAATCATGATCAAATCGATCTGCAACGGCGGTCAACACTTTTACTGATTGCTGTACGATTTCAGGACCGATCCCGTCTCCGGGAAGAACAGCTATATTCAACTTCATTTCAATAGGGATTTATATAGTTTTCTCCAGCTTTTCAGAGCTGTTTTTTTCTTTTTCATAATTCTTTATAGCATCCAGTTTGCTTATCAGGAAATCGATATCATCGTATCCGTTGATCAAACAAGTTTTTTTGTACGGGTCAATTTGAAAGGATTCTTTTGCTCCGGTTCCAGTAATTTCGATCTCCTGATTTTCTAGGTCTACATTAATTTCTTCGGAAGGATTTGCGGTAACGGCGGTAAAAATATCCTGAAGAAACTGCTCACTCACCTGAACTGGTAAAACACCATTGTTGAGCGCGTTTCCTTTGAATATATCAGCAAAATAGCTGGAAACGACCACTTTGAATCCGTAGCCCTTAATTGCCCAGGCGGCGTGCTCTCTACTGGAACCACAGCCAAAATTATTACCTGCTACGAGAATGGATCCTTTATATGTAGGGTCGTTCAAAGCAAAATTTTCATTTACCGAACCATCTTTATTGAATCTCCAGTCACGGAAAAGGTTGTCACCAAATCCCGCTTTATCGGTAGCCTTCAGAAATCGAGCTGGAATGATCTGATCGGTATCCACATTCTCCATATCTAATGGCACAACTGTATCTGTAAGTGTTATAAACTTTTCCATCTTAATTCAGGCTTTTGGTGAAATCAACAAGTTTTCCTGCGACGGCTGTTGCAGCAGCGGTCAATGGACTTGCCAGAATAGTTCTGGAACCTTGGCCCTGCCTGCCTTCAAAATTTCGGTTACTGGTTGATACACAATATTCACCTTCCGGAATTTTATCGTCATTCATAGCCAGACAAGCCGAACAGCCAGGCTGTCTTAAGGTGAAACCAGCTTCTTCGAAAACTTTATCAAGACCTTCTTCTTTAATTTGGGTGGCAACCTGCCTGGAACCCGGAACGATCAAAGCATTCACATTTTCAGCTTTTTGCTTTCCTTTAATATAAGATGCGGCTACGCGAAAATCTTCAATTCTCGAATTAGTGCAACTTCCTATAAAAACCCAATTGATGGTTTTATCGATCAAAATTTCTCCTGGCTTGAAATTCATATAAGCCAGGGCTTTAGAGTCGCTTTTATTACCTTCAACCGGAATGGAACCTGTTAATTTTATACCCATTCCTGGATTGGTTCCATAAGTGATCATAGGCTCAATATCTTCTGCAGCAAACGAATATTCCTGGTCAAATTCAGCATCATCATCAGTCTTTAAAGTCTTCCAGTAAGAAACCTGTTTTTCAAATTGCTCACCTTTTGGAGCGAATTCCCGGTCTTTTACGTACTCGAAGGTTGTTTCATCAGGAGCAATAAGTCCACCACGAGCACCCATTTCGATGCTCATGTTACAAACGGTCATGCGTCCTTCCATAGACATTTCTTCAAAAACATTTCCAGCATATTCACAGAAATAGCCAGTACCAGAATTGGTTCCAAGCTGACTAATAATGTAAAGGATCACATCTTTCGGAAGCACTCCTTTTTTCAATTTACCTTTAACGTTCACTCTCAGTTTTTTTGGCTTTTCCACCAATAAGCACTGGCTGGCAAAAACCTGCGCGACCTGGCTGGTTCCAATTCCGAAGGCAATCGTACCGAAGGCACCGTGAGTAGACGTATGGCTGTCTCCGCATACAATTGTCATCCCAGGCTGCGTTATTCCCAGTTCCGGAGCCATGACATGGACTATTCCGTTATAAGGATGGCCAAGACCATAAAGGGTAATATCATTCTCTTCGCAATTTTGCGAAAGTTCTTTCAGTTGTTTTCTGGACAATAGATCTTTTACCGGTAAATGCTGATTTTGTGTAGGCGTATTATGATCTGCCGTAGCAACGATCTGGTCTGGTCTTGCCACAGAAATTTTACGTTCTTTCAATTCATTGAAAGCCTGCGGACTCGTTACCTCGTGTATCAAATGTTTATCTATATACAGGATATCGGGACCGTCGGGAATACTTTCAACTACATGAGCATCCCAAATTTTATCAAATAATGTCTTTTTCATTAGGCTATAGCTCTTGCATTTTTGCGATAGATTTCCATAATGGTATGGATATCGGTATCGGCAACTTCTTTTTTCTGATCTGCGAAATTCAGGAATTCGTGGTATACCACATCTAATTCCAGTTTCGTAAGATTGTAACCCATTTTCTTGGCTTTGTACGCTAACGCGGCACGTCCACTGCGGGCTGTTAAAACAATAGCCGACTCGGTTACCCCTACGTCGGCTGGATTGATAATTTCGTATGTCTCTCTATTCTTAATGACGCCATCCTGGTGAATACCTGAACTATGCGCAAAGGCATTCGCGCCGACGATTGCTTTATTGGGCTGGACGTACATTCCCATTTCCCTGGAGACCATTTTACTGGTATCAAATAATAACTGCGGGTTGATGTATGTGTTCAAATTCAAGGTTGGATGTTGCCTTAAGATCATAACAACTTCTTCTAAAGAAGTATTTCCGGCTCTTTCACCAATACCGTTAATGGTACATTCAATCTGGCGAGCACCGTTCATCACTCCAGAAATAGCATTTGCTGTTGCCAATCCAAGATCATTATGACAATGACAGGAAATGGTAACGTTATCGATTCCCGGAACATGGTCTTTCAAAAACTTGATCTTTCTACCATATTCTTCCGGCAAACAATAACCGGTAGTATCTGGAATATTTAAAACCGTAGCACCGGCTTTCACGGCTTCGGTGCAAACCTGCGCTAAGAATTCGTTGTCGGTTCTACCGGCATCTTCCGCATAAAATTCCACATCATCCACGTACTTTTTCGCATGTGCAACAGCTTCAGCCGCTCGCTCCAGGATTTGCTCTCTGGTTGAATTAAATTTAAATTTAATATGAGAATCGGAAGTGCCAATCCCGGTATGAATTCTAGGTTTTTTAGCAAACTGAAGTGCTTCGGCAGCAACTTCGATATCATTTTTAACAGCACGGGTGAGTCCACAAACAGAGGCATTTCTAACGAGTTTAGAAATCTCGTTAACAGATTGAAAGTCTCCGGGACTTGAAACAGGAAAGCCAGCTTCGATCACATCTACTCCCAGTTCATCCAGTCTCGCAGCGATTTTCAACTTCTGTTTTGTATTCAATTTGCAGCCTGGGACTTGCTCTCCATCCCTCAATGTAGTGTCAAAAATTTCTACCTTTTCAGTGCTCATATGAGATTTATTTTACTTTATCTTTATCTAAAGTATTGGAAAACCTGCGCTTCGAAGCCATGATTTTGGAAACTGTTACGATAGTTAAAGCTGAGTTTTTAAGGTTTAATTTGTTGTTTCACAGTACTTTAAAAATTATTTGATTACAATGACCAATGACTTAACCGAAAATTTATTTTCACTCATAAAGTCTTTATCAGCTTCAGAAAAACGACAATTTTCCCTTTATGTGGGAAGAATAGGAGTGAATGCCGATAGTAAATTTCTGAATTTGTATAAGGTAATTTCTCGGCAGAAAAAGTATGATGAAAAGGAAATTCTGGATAAGACCAAAATAAGCAAGCAGCAACTTTCTAATGTTAAGTCGCATCTTTATAAACAGCTTTTAATCTCTCTCAGACTGAATCCTGTTCACCAGGATATCCCGATCCAGATCAGGGAGCAACTCGATTTTGCTTGGATTCTATATCATAAAGGCTTGTATAAGCAAAGTCTGAAATTACTCGATAAGGTGAAAAACCAGGCTTTGACTTACGAGGAGAAGAATGTGGCTTATGAAATACTGGAACTTGAAAAGATTATTGAATCTCAGTATATCACTCGCTCCATTAAAAACCGGGCTGACAGTTTGATCAGGCAAACCGAGGAACTGAACTATCTGAATGTCATTTCCGGAAAACTTTCCAACTTATCTTTAGAACTTTATTCCATATTTCTGAAAATGGGCTATTGCCGAACAGAAGAGGAGGCAACAGAGATTAAAACTTATTTTCAGAAAAAATTGCCAGAATACCAGTTCAGTGAATTGGGCTTTCGCGAGCGATTATGGTTATACAAAGCGAATCTCTGGTATAGCTTTTTGATACAGGACTTTTTGGGATGCTATCGCTATTCCATGAAGTGGAATGATCTTTTTAAGGAATATGAGCATTTAATACCGATCCACCCGGTTTCTTATTTAAAAGGAAATCACTACTTGCTGGAATCACTTTTTTATCTGAATCATACCGATTTATTTGAGAAAACCTTGAAGCATCTGGAAGATTCTCTCAGAAATCCGAAGATTCCTTATGACGACAATATTGCAGCGCTTGCCTTTCTTTATATTTATTCCAATAAGCTGAATTTGCGGTTTATGAAAGGCCAATTCGGTGAAGCAGATGAGTTGATCGAGAAGATCGAAAAGAAGATCCTAAAATTTCAGGATCGCCTGGATGAACATCATATCATGATTTTTTATTACAAAATCGCCTGTTTGTATTTTGGCGATGGAAATAATAAAAAATGTATCGAATTCCTGAAGAAGATCATCAATAACAAATCTCTGGAAATGCGCGAAGATTTGATGTGTTTCGCCAGGATTCTGAATCTGGTTGCTCATTACGAAGCAGGACTGGATTACCACCTGGATAGCCTGGTAAAATCAACATATCGATTCCTGATACGCATGAACGATCTTCACGAAGTACAGAAAGAAATGATCAAGTTCCTTCGGAATTTACCAGATGTCTCTCCGCTGAATATCAAGGATGAATTCCGAAAACTTCATGGAAAGTTGAAGAAATATGAGGATCATCCATTTGAGCGCAGGGCATTTTTATATCTTGACATTATTTCCTGGCTGGAAAGTAAGATTGAAAACCGCCCGGTAAAAGAGATCATCAAAGAAAAAAATCAGGAATTTTCGCGCTAATTGGATTCCAGCAGGCAGAACATAATCAATATTTTACAGCTCAATCTTGCCGTGCTGATCATCAGTACTTCCGGCGTTCTGGGGCGCTATATTGAATTACCACCGCCCGTCACTATTTTCTTCAGAACGCTGGCGGCCACAGCTATTTTTTACATTTTTTTGAGGATCAGGAAGCAAAACCTGAAGATAGAAAATCGGAGAGATCTTTTTAAAGTAATTCTGGCAGGTGTCTTTCTTTGCCTGCACTGGACGACTTATTTTTATAGCTTGCGACTTTCTAATGTTGCTATAGGGCTTTTATCCCTTTTTACGTATCCTGTAATTACTGCTTTCCTGGAGCCGCTCATTCTAAAAACCGGATTTAAAAAAGTACATCTGGCGTTGGGCGTTTTAGTTTTGACCGGCGTATATTTTCTTACGCCAGATATCGATTTTCAGAATTCGTATTTTATCGCAGTGTTATTCGGAATCGTATCGGCAGTTTTTTATTCGCTTCGGAATATCATCATGAAGCCTAAAATTCAGAAATATAACGGTTCGGTTTTGATGCTTTATCAAATCGCAACGGTTTGTGTCTGTTTAATCCCTGCCGCATTTTATGCTGATATTCCCGATGTAATTGGCCAGTGGAAACCTTTGCTGATATTGGCAATTTTGACCACCTGCATTGGTCATACCTTATTTTTGATGAGCTTCAGAAATTTCTCCATCACTACTGCGAGCATCATGAGTAGCATACAGCCGGTATATGGAATTTTGCTCGGAGTCCTTTTTCTTGATGAGATTCCAGGAATGGATACCATCATTGGCGGAGCACTAATTATCAGTGCCGTAATTATAGAAAGCCTTTTGTCTTTTAAAAAAACCTGATTATCTCATAAGGGCAGTGAACGTGTCCCGCTCATTCATATCACCCGTACGATAACCTTTCATGAACCACTCCATACGCTGCTTTGAAGTTCCATGCGTAAAAGAATCAGGATTAACGCTTCCTTGAGTTCTTTTTTGTATCGCATCATCACCTACCGCCTTAGCGGCGCTTAAGGCTTCTTCGATATCTCCTTCCATTAAATATTTCTGGTTGTAATGAGCCCAGATTCCCGCATAAAAATCGGCTTGTAATTCCAGGGCTACAGATAATTCATTAGCTTCAGTCTGGGTAGCCTGTTGCTGTAATCGCCTAACTTCACTGGCGGTGCCCAAAATATTCTGTACATGATGACCCACTTCGTGCGCAATGACATATGCGATCGCAAAATCGCCTCCTTTTGCACCAAATCGGCTTCTAAGCTCTTCAAAAAATGTCAGGTCCATATAAACTTTTTGATCGGCAGGACAGTAAAAAGGGCCTGTGGCAGCTGAAGCATTTCCGCAGCCTGTTCTAACTGCATCATCAAAAAGAACCATTCCGGGTTCCCTGTAAGTCATATTCTGTTTAGCAAAAATATTGCTCCAGATATCTTCAGTATCGGCAAGAACAACTTCTGTAAAATCCCCAAGTTCCAATTCTTCCGAAGTTAATTCTCGTTGCTCCGTAGGGGCGCTGCCGTCCTGTAATTGATTAAGAACAGAAACATCTCCATCACTTAAAATAAACTGGGCAATGATAAAGATTACTCCAACAATTCCGCCGCCTGCTACCAGTTTGCCTTTTCCAGACATTCCTCTGCGATCTTCTACGTTACTACTTTGTCTTCTGCCTCGCCATTTCATAGTATATAATTTTAAGCGGAATAAAATTAGTAATAAAATGTTTAGCTATGCGATTAATTTTAATATCCAAAAGTTATAGGAAGTGCATACCAAACTCTTATTTTTTCTCCGAACGATTCTCCGGGGTTCCAGTTTGGCATTTTATAAAGAATACGTAAAGCTTCTTTTTCAAATTGTTTGTTTTCTGGGGATTTCATAATCTTGTGCTCGGCTATTTTCCCAGTAGTGTCGATCATAAATCTTACAATTACTTTGAAGGTTTTCTGATCAGAATTATTAGGAGGTGTAATTATATTTTCACGAAGATAATTTCCCAAATTTTGATTTCCGCCAGGGAAGGTTGCAGGTTTGAAGTGTGGAAAATATTCGATTTTAGTGCCGTTCTCGTCCCAAACTTCACCAGATTTCAATTCACCATTTTTGAAAATATCCTTTCTTCTTAATTTTCCATTTTCATGGAAAGCCACCAGCTTGCCGTTCAATTCACCATTTTTATAATCAGCTGTATAAAAAGGTTTTCCGCTTTCATACCAGTATTTATGAGAACCTTCAAATACTCGTTTCCCTTTTTTTGAATTAAAGGTTATTTCCGAAGAAATAGCTCCATTGAGCTTATACTTCCTGGAAATAGAATCGATTCCTTTTTTAGGATAAGAGTCCAAAATTACATAATAGCAGGCTGAAGGATCACTTAATTCCACTTTTTTGCCCTGGTCGTTGTAAACGATAGTATCCTGCGCCAGAACGGTTAAGGTTGAAAAAAAGAATAAAAAAATTAGTGTGAAAATTTTCATGTATTCGTTTAAATGGCCGCCTTCCAGAGACTGTCTAGTGGTGGTGGAGCAATGATGTGAATTGGTTCTTTCTTTACGGGATGAATAAAGTTTAGTTCCCGGGAATGCAGGTGGATGCTGCCATCTTTATTGCTTCGGTCAAAGCCGTATTTTAAATCTCCTTTAATAGGGGAGCCAATGGCAGATAACTGACTGCGTATTTGGTGATGTCTTCCTGTTTCAAGGTCTATTTCCAGTAGAAAATAATTATCTAGTTCTTTCAGGATTTGATAATGCAGGATCGCTTTTTTACTACCGGGAACCTCATTGATATGCGCATAAGATTTGTTTTGCTTGGGATGGCGTTTCATAAAATGAATCAGCATATCTCGGTCTTTCGGCGGTCGTTGCTTCACGATTGCCCAATAGGTTTTTTTAGCGTCTTTATTCTGAAATAATTTGTTCAGTCTCGGTAAGGCTTTAGAAGTTTTACTAAAGAGCACCACCCCGCTGGTTGGACGATCCAATCTATGAACCACACCGAGGTATACATTACCAGGTTTATCGTATTTCTCTTTCAGGTAGGATTTCACCACCTCACTCAAGGGCTTATCCCCGGTTTTGTCTCCCTGTACGATATCTCCTGGTCGTTTGTTGACCACGATGATATGATTGTCCTCATAAAGGACTTCCAGGTTGTTTTTATCTGAATGAATTTTTTCCCTGCTCAATTTTCAGAAGAATAGGAGAGTGGTTTAATATTGTTCCTCGTCTGATGGAAAGTTAACGCTTTTTACATCGTCCCGATAATGTTCAAAAGCTTTGGTCATTTCAGAATGAAGATCTGCATAACGCCTTAAAAATCTCGGGTTGAATTCATGGGTCATACCCAATAAATCGTGCACGACCAGGACTTGACCATCTACACCATTTCCAGCGCCAATACCAATTACAGGAATACTGATGCTTTCAGCAACTTCTTTCGCCAATTCAGCCGGAACCTTTTCCAGAACGACGGCGAAACAACCCATTTTTTCGAGCATTTTCGCATCGTTTTTCAGCTTTTCGGCTTCAGCTTCTTCTTTCGCTCGAACGGTGTAAGTCCCGAACTTATAGATAGATTGTGGTGTAAGCCCTAAATGTCCCATTACAGGAATACCTGCGTGCAGAATTCGTTTGATCGAATCTTTAATTTCTTTACCACCTTCAAGTTTCACAGCATGCGCACCGCTTTCCTTCATGATCCTGATAGAAGATCGAAGCGCCTCTTTTGGATCACTTTGATAACTTCCGAAGGGAAGATCAACCACCACCAGCGATCTTTTAATAGCGCGAACTACACCGGATGCATGATAGATCATCTGGTCCAGGGTGATTGGAAGCGTGGTTTCATGGCCCGCCATTACGTTACTGGCCGAATCTCCCACCAGTATCACATCTATCCCGGCTCCATCTACAATTTGCGCCATGGTGTAGTCGTAAGCTGTTAACATAGCAATTTTTTCACCATTAGCTTTCATATCTACAAGGGATTTGGTGGTTACTCTTTTATAAGATTTCTTGGCGGTCGACATTTTCGTAAATTTTAATTCGTGTAAAAGTACTAAATTCGGAAACCACATTCAAAAGACAGAAACCATGAAAAGATTATTTTTTGTGCTGATATGCTTTCTAACAGTGAACCTTTCCGCACAGGAAGAAAATAGTGAGGTAAATCCGAAGGAATTTGTTCAGGAATTTTTCGAAGCTTTTCATGAGCAGGATACTGTAGCATTAAAAAGCATGGCTGCTGAAGGCTTGCAATTACAATCCCTTACTATTAATTCTGAAGGTGAAACGAAACTTACCACCGATGAATTTTCAAAATTTCTTCAATCCATAGCCTCCATTCCGGTAGATTCAAAATTTGAAGAACGATTGCTAGATTTTAAAGTTGAAGAGAATGGTCCTTTAGCCACGGTTTCAACTCCGTATGAATTCTATTTTAATGGAAATTTCAGTCATTGCGGTGTGAACAATTTTACACTTGTAAAATTAGATAATAACTGGAAAATCGTGCATCTTATAGATACGCGGCAGAAGAATTGTGATTAGTCAGTAATATCTTTAACGCACCTAAAACCGGTATGTTCCAGCCCGGTGTCAGGTGTTGAACTCATCCGCGCAGAAGTTCGGTAACCTGTTGAATACATTTCACTACAAAGAAAGGAGCCACCACGAATAACTTTCTCCTGTTTTCCACTGATGAAATCTTCAAAATAGCCCTTGTCTTTCCCTAATTTCCTGGAATACGCATCTTCATAATAAGTGTCCTGGCACCATTCCCAGACATTTCCCGTAGTATCATATAAGCCGAATTGATTTGGAGTAAAACTTTTTACGGGAGCAAGTCCCAGGAATCCGTCCTCGTTCCAATTATCATATGGGAAATTTCCCTGGTAAAAATTGGCGTGTTGTGAACCAAGCGTATAGTCATTTCCCCAGTTATAAACCAGGCTGTCATTTCCAGCTCTATTGAAATATTCAAATTCGGCCTCTGTTGGCAGCCTTTTTCCAGCCCATTTGGCGTAAGCCTTCGCATCATACCAGGAAACCTGGATTACCGGGTAATTATCGAGACCATCGATAGTGCTGCCAGGACCTTCCGGTTCCTGCCAGTTTGCGCCAGGTACAAATTTCCACCACCATTGCGGATTGTATGGATCAAAAACCAGCGCTCCCGGAGGATATTTTTTTCCGTTGATCTCAAAGGTCCTTTCAGCTGTCGTGACGTAACCGGTTTCATCAATAAATCTTCGAAATTCTGAATTGGTTACTTCAGTTTCATCCACCCATAGGTCCTTTACATGCTCTTCGTGTCTTGGAAATTCGTCTTTTTTCGATTGCCCGCTGTTACCACCCATTTCATAATCTCCGCCTGGAATTTTAATCATGCCTTCAGTAGATGCGGAATCAATTCGGGTTTTGATATAGCTTATTTCTTTAAGGTAATTCTCGTGATAAGAGCCTTTAACATGAGATTTCGGCGGTTCTTCCACCACCATTTCAGGTTCTGATTTTTCCTTATCCTCCTGGCAGGAAAAAATGGAAAAGAGGCCAATAAGAAAGATGAATATTTTGATTTTTTGATGCATGAACCTGGTAATGGTTGACAAAGATACATATAAAAAAGCCGGAAAATCAAGGATGATTTCCGGCTTCTCCACTCTGGAATCAGAAAAATATCAAGGTTTTAATACTACCCTGAATCTTGCTTTATT
Source organism: Flavobacteriaceae bacterium (assembly GCA_964220295.1). GTDB lineage: Bacteria > Bacteroidota > Bacteroidia > Flavobacteriales > Flavobacteriaceae > Christiangramia. Next base: position 14,611 of record CAXPUM010000114.1, read on the forward strand.
ATCCATCATCTTTTCAAATGCTTCATTCACCTCATCTAAAGAATATTCTTCGATCATCGGTGTTGTTCCAGTCATTGCGCTGAATTTTAGCGTGTCTTCAGAATCCATTGCAGTACCACTTGGCCAACCTGCAGCAGATTTGCGACCCATCAATAATTGCATTGGAGATACTTCAATAGGTTCACCGGTCGCTGCGACCATTAGCAATTTACCATCTATTCCAAGTCCATCAACTACTGAAGAGATTGCATCACTATGCGGTGCAGTAGCCAAAATTAGCTTGGCGCCACCAAGTTTTTGCAATTCTTTCGCTCCATCAGAATTTCCGGTATTGATGAAATGATGTGCTCCCAGCTTTTCAGCTAAATCTTTTTTATCGTCGCTATGGGAAATGGCAACGGTTCGCATTCCCATTTTTGAGGCATATTGAATTGCCAAATGACCGAGTCCGCCGATTCCCTGTACTGCTACCACGTCTCCAGCCCTAATTCCTGAATTTCTAAGCGCATTATATACAGTAATTCCTGCACATAATAGCGGTGCGGCATCTGCTGAAGACAACTCATCCGGAACTTTCGCGATCGCTTCTTTGGGTGCGGTCATATATTCGGCATATCCACCATCATAATGGATCCCGCTTACTTTTCCGTTTTCGCAATTAATAAAATCTCCGCGTCGGCAAGGTTCACATTCAAAGCAGTGGCCACCGTGCCAACCAACGCCAACGCGCTGGCCTTTTTCCCAGTTGGATACGTTTGAACCAACTTCTTCCACAATTCCTACAACTTCATGCCCTGGAATTCTGGGATACTCCAATCCTGGAAATCCGCCTTCTTTTACAAAATTATCACTGTGACAAATTCCGCAAGCTTCTACTTTGATTAAAATCTCATTTTCTGAAGGAGAAGGTTTATCCACATCTTTGATCTGGAATTTGCCTCCCGCTTCTTCAATTACTGCTGCTTTCATAACTTAATTTTTTGGTTTTTTTGAAAATTCGTGAGGTAAAACTTCAATTGAAAGTTCATTTTTACCTGCTTGATTTTCCTTCAAATTTTGAATGCAGAAGTTACGAAATGCTGGATGGAACTATTTTTAAGTTTATGTTAATCTATTGCACGAATGCGGTCATAAATAGAAAAACCATCAGATTATTCATGCTGTGAAGAGCTATAGGCCAAACCATTTCCCGGTTTTCCAGCTTTACTTTTCCGAAGAAAAACCCTGCAATGATCCTTGGAAAGATCATAACAAAAAGTACTAAGTCAATCTGAAAACTTTCTACATAATTGAAAATATGCACGAAGCCAAATAAAATGGCGCTCACTATCCAGATGATAAGATAACGCCGATAGATCCAGTAATTGATCTTTTTCATAGCATTTTCTGGGATCAGTTCGCCTAAAGCATAATATAAAAAGCCGAGGGTTAAAAAGAGTAGCAGGTATTTGAGAGTCCAGTGTGCACTGTCTGGTATCAAAAGCAAACCTACAATATAAAGAATGGAACAGATGAATAGTTTCAGGGTATTTTCGGAAGGTTTTAGCAGACTTCGGAAAAGACTTTCTTCTATTATAGGGGCAAGAATTACTGCCAGGAAAAAGAATTTTAATGGATTTTCACCTAAGGTTTCCAGTAAATCTGACTGCTCATACTGCTGAAGATCGAAACCGGGAAAATATGCCTGAAGCAGGCTGGTAAGGAAAAAGAAAAGGAAATAACAGGCGATCATCAAACCAAAATTCCTGAACAGGTTTTTGATTTTGAATCCCAGGTCCCGTTTGTATAAAACCTCCATTTTTTAGCAGTCGCTAAGATTTACCTTCACCGCCAATCCTCCTTCAGATGTTTCCTTGTATTTGGAATTCATATCTTTCGCGGTATCCCACATCGTTTCAATTACTTTATCTAATGGTACTTTTGCCCGTGTTGCATCGCTTTCCAACGCAATTTCAGCCGCGTTAATGGCCTTTATCGCACCAATGGCATTTCTCTCAATACATGGAACCTGAACGAGCCCGCCAATCGGGTCACAAGTCAAACCGAGGTGATGTTCCATAGCAATTTCACTGGCCATCAAAACCTGCTCCGGGGTTCCGCCCAGGAGCTCGGTGAGTCCGCCTGCTGCCATTGCGCTGGAAACTCCAATCTCTGCCTGGCAACCTCCCATGGCTGCAGAAATAGTGGCACCTTTTTTAAATAGACTGCCAATTTCGCCCGCTACCAACATGAATTTTTTTAAATCTTCAAAAGTAGCATCATGATTTTCAATGGTCATGTAATACATCATAACTGCAGGTACTGTTCCCGCACTGCCGTTTGTTGGAGCGGTTACGACTCGGCCTAAAGATGCATTCACTTCATTTACGCTTAAAGCAAAACAGCTCACCCATTTTAGTATTTGGCGGAATTTTACTTCGGTATTACGTATAGCCGGAATCCAATCAGTCACATCATTATAGCTGGTGTCCCCAATCAATCTTTGGTGCATTTCGAAAGCACGTCTCTTGACATTCAGACCTCCTGGAAGGGTTCCTTCAGTATGACAGCCAATATACATGGATTCCAGCATGGTATCCCAGATTTGGCGCAGGCCATGATCGATTTCCTCATCAGTTCTTAACGAGCGTTCGTTTTGGAGTACAATTTCTGAAATTGGCTTATTTTCAGCTTTACAATATTCCACCAATTCGGTAGCTTTTTCAACCGGGAAAGGAAATTGCTTGAAATTCTTGATCTTTTTGCTGGCGTTCTTGCGTTCTTTTTTAACTACAAATCCACCACCTATAGAATAAAAGGAAGAATTGCACTTTTTTCCGTCGTTCATCAACGCACGGAAAGTGATTCCATTAGGATGAAATTCCAGGAATTTTCGGTTGAATTTTACGTCTTCTTTAAAGGTGAACTGGATTTCGCGTTCCTGGTTCAGATTGAGAATTGCAGTCTGCTTAATTTTTTCGATCTCAGATTCGATAATGGAAATATCCATGGTTACAGGGTCATGGCCAAGTAATCCAAGAACTGTCGCAATATCAGTAGCATGGCCTTTTCCTGTCAAACTAAGGGAACCGTATAGATCTACGTGGATATTCACCACCTTATCAAAACGATTTTTCTCCTTTAATTCAGCTATCCACCGTTGTGCGGCACGCCACGGACCCAATGTGTGGGAACTCGAAGGGCCGACACCAACCTTCAACATATCAAAAACACTGATACATTCAATTTTTCGCATTCCGAATCTAGATTTTGAAGCAAAAATAAGGATTTGAAATTGTCACGCATCAAATATTGCAGAAAGTCTAAATTATTTTCTGAAAAGGGTCATTATCAGTATTGACAGACTTTTCAGTAAAATGTGACAAGGTGTCATAAGATTTGCGCTGGCATAAAGATTGACTTTTAGTGATTGTAAAATTGAAAACTTAACGATAAAACAAGTTATATAGTTATGAGTAAAGTAATAGGAATTGACTTGGGTACTACCAACTCCTGTGTTGCCGTAATGGAAGGTAACGAGCCAACGGTAATTCCCAATGCCGAAGGTAAGAGAACTACTCCTTCTGTGATTGCTTTCGTAGAAGGTGGCGAGATAAAAGTAGGAGATCCGGCGAAACGCCAGGCAGTAACCAACCCAACAAAAACAATCTCTTCCATTAAGAGATTCATGGGTAACAAATTTTCTGAATCTGAAAGAGAAGCAGGAAGAGTTGCCTATACTGTAAAGAAAGGTGATAATGATACACCACGTGTAGATGTGGATGGTCGTTTATATACTCCTCAGGAACTTTCAGCAATGATTCTTCAAAAAATGAAGAAAACTGCTGAAGATTATTTAGGCCAGGATGTGACAGAAGCAGTGATTACTGTACCAGCATATTTTAATGACTCTCAGCGTCAGGCTACAAAAGAAGCCGGTGAGATCGCAGGTCTCAAAGTAAGAAGAATTATTAACGAGCCAACTGCTGCCGCACTGGCTTATGGATTGGATAAAAAATCTCAGGATCAAAAGATCGCTGTGTATGACCTTGGTGGTGGTACCTTCGATATTTCGATTCTAGAGCTAGGTGATGGTGTATTTGAAGTACTATCTACTAATGGTGATACGCATCTTGGTGGTGATGATTTTGATGAAGTACTAATTGATTACCTGGCAGATAATTTCCAGAAAGCGGAAGATATCGACCTGAGAAAAGATCCTATGGCACTTCAGCGTTTGAAAGAAGCTTCTGAAAAAGCGAAAATTGAGCTTTCGTCTTCTTCTCAAACTGAAATTAATCTGCCATATGTGACGGCTACGGCTAGCGGACCAAAGCACTTGGTGGAAACGATCACTCGTTCAAAGTTCGAGCAGTTAGCTTCAGAATTAGTAACCAGATCTATGGATCCTGTTAAGAAAGCACTTAGCGATGCAGGCCTTTCAAAATCTGATATTGATGAAGTAATTCTTGTAGGTGGTTCAACTCGTATTCCTAAGATTCAGGAAGAGGTTGAAGCTTTTTTTGGAAAAAAACCTTCTAAAGGGGTAAATCCAGATGAGGTTGTAGCAATTGGTGCTGCGATCCAGGGTGGTGTGTTGACCGGAGATGTAAAAGATGTATTGCTTCTAGACGTTACTCCACTTTCTTTAGGTATCGAAACTATGGGAGGGGTGAACACGAAATTAATTGAAGCAAACACAACGATCCCAACCAAGAAGTCACAGACATTCTCTACAGCGGCAGATAATCAGCCTTCTGTTGAAATACATGTGCTTCAGGGAGAGCGCCCAATGGCGACAGATAACAAGACAATTGGTAGATTCCACTTAGACGGAATTCCACCAGCGCCAAGAGGAACTCCTCAAATTGAAGTGACTTTCGATATTGATGCCAACGGTATCATCAAAGTTAGTGCAACAGATAAGGCAACTGGTAAGTCTCAGGATATTCGTATCGAAGCTTCCTCAGGATTAACCGAAGAGGAAATCGAGAAAATGAAGAAAGAGGCGGAAGCAAATGCTGAAACTGATAAAAAGGCTAAGGAAAAAGTTGATAAGCTGAATGAAGCTGACGCGATGATCTTCCAGACTGAAAAGCAGTTGAAAGAATTTGGGGATAAATTATCTGATGATAAGAAAAAGCCAATTGAGGAAGCATTGGAAGAGTTGAAGAAAGCTTACGAAACTAAGGAAGTTGAAACTATTCAGCCAGCTTTAGACAAGATCAATGAAGCTTGGAAAACAGCTTCAGAAGAAATGTATAAAGCTCAGGCAGAAGCTCAGGGCGGTCAAGCCGGCGGACCTCAACAAGGTGCTACCGGAGCTCAGGGTGGAGCTGCTGAAGGTGGAGAATCCAATAGTGGAGACGACGTGGAAGATGTAGACTTCGAAGAAGTGAAGTAATCTGAAACGACCATTATAAATTGAAAACCCTCACAGATTTGTGAGGGTTTTTTTATGGCTATACGCAACCATTCTAAAAATTTACATCTAAAAAGAAACGATTTAAAATGAAAAAAATAGTATTCTTTGCCTTCTCGCTTTTACTGCTTACTTCTTGCTCTAATGATGACAATGCTGATTGTCCCGGTGGATTAAACGAAACCTGGTTTGCTAATTATAAATCTGAATTAAATTCAAATTGTAATATTGAAGTTTCGATTTTTAAGGGTAGCTATGAAGGTGAAACTGTATATTATGATTTAATTACAGATGGAGCTGTAAACTTTCAGGCGATGATCACTTTTTATAATTGTAATGGAGATATTGTGGCGGAATTGACTTCGGAAGAAAGTACTTCATATTTGAATAATGAAGGTCAGGATGACTCAAAGATTTTCACCTGCACAGAAACAAATTGAAACAGTTTCTAAACAAGAATTAAGGAATCTATTCCAGTTTTTCCATTCCAGCCTTCAATTTCACCCCACTCAATTTTCTTCGGAAAGATTCTTTGATGAAATAATGTAGTAATTCAGAAGCTTCTTCGATGCTGAGTCCGTTTTCGTGAATATTCGAAATACAGTTCCGGCGTTCATCGGTGGTTCCAGTTTTGGGGTCAAACGTGGTATAAATTCCAAGGCTTTTTGGAGAGGATAGTCCAGGTCGTTCACCAATAAGAATCGCCGTGAATTTGGCTCCAATCTTTCCAGCAATCTCATCACCAATCGCAACCCGACCATATTGCACCAGGCATAACCCGATTTTATAATCTTTAATTCTGGGAAGTATTTCTCTAAGCAACGGAATGGCTCTTTCGTTTATAGCATCGGCCGCAAGTCCGTCAGTTAGAATAAACAGGATATCAAAATTACCTTTTTCAGCTTCGGAATTTTCTGCCAGCTTTTTACCAAGGTTAGGACGTTTCAAATATTCTTGTTTATCATAAACTTTCGTCTGGAAATGGAATACCGGTAGATCAAATTTCTGAAGTTCTTCTAATAGTTCCTCCTCATTTAATTCGGAATAAATTGCATCTTTTGTAAAAGCATGATCTTCCTGAAAACTTAGCACCTCTTTAGTTGGTAAACTTCCGCCGCTATTTCCCAAAGCAATCCTGGCTTTTGAGAGTGATCTAAAATTCTCCCAGGGATCTTTTTGCAGATAGCTTTTATTTGAAACTTCCTTTCTCATGAATTCAATTTTAGCATTTGCTCCTTCAATTTTTTTCGATTCCCCTGTTCATCAAAAACACCCATTTTCAGGAGCCATTCTTCAAATTCCGGTGCCGGTCTTTTATTTAAAACTTTACGCAAATACATGGCATCATGAAAGGAAGTGGACTGGTAATTCAGCATAATATCATCAGCTCCAGGAACTCCCATGATATAATTACAGCCGGCAACACCCAGCAATGTTAGAAGCGAATCCATATCATCCTGATCTGCTTCCGCGTGATTCGTATAACATACATCACATCCCATTGGCAGGCCGAGCAATTTTCCGCAGAAATGATCTTCTAAAGCCGCTCTGGTGATCTGTTTCCCGTTATACAAATATTCCGGACCAATAAAACCAACCACGGTATTCACCAGAAATGGATCGAATTTTCGAGCTACTGCATAGGCCCGTGCTTCGCAGGTTTGCTGATCCACGCCGTGATGCGCATTCGCAGAAAGGGAAGAACCCTGGCCGGTCTCAAAATACATCATCTGGTTACCAACCGTCCCGCGATTCAATTCTTTCCCCGCATCATAAGCTTCCTGAAGAAGTTTCAGGTCTATTCCGAATGAGGAGTTGGTTTTTTAAATAACGAAATTAAAATTGAATCATCAAAAGGAGCATTATGGATGACTAAGGTAGAGCCATCTATAAACTCAAGAAATTCTTCAACAATTTCTTCGAATAATGGCTTATCCTCAAGGTCAGCATTAGTAAT
>CAXPUM010000115.1:0-4822 GCA_964220295.1 Flavobacteriaceae bacterium
AATTGACCATTCTGATCTTATCGATATTTGGGACCATTTTCACGGCTAGCTCGGCAATTTTAGTTTCAATTTCGGTTGGAGTTCCGAATGATGTTCCGCTTTTGGTTTTTTCAATGATCGCATCAACCACTGGCTGGTGCGCATGACCCAAAATCATCGGGCCCCAAGAATTGATATAATCGATTAATTTATTTCCGTCTTCGTCATATAGATAAGGACCTTTAGCATATTTGATAAACAAAGGCTCCCCTCCGACGGCTTTAAATGCTCGAACGGGGGAATTTACGCCTCCTGGAATAACTTTTTGAGCCTGCTGAAATAATTCGCTGCTTCTTTTATATAACATAAAATCTGTTCTATTTAATAGTTAAAACCTGGCCAATAGAAATATTGTTGCTATTGAGACTATTGGTTTTCTTTATATCATCTACTGTGGTATGGTACTTTTTCGCGATAGAATAAAGCGTGTCGCCTTTCTGAACGGTATGAGTTTCTGAATTAGCAGGAACGCTCATATTTTCCAGTTTTCTTTCTACAATGCGCGATTCAGGATAATCTGGCCTGGCCGGCAGATCAGCATCATAACGATACAATTCGTAACGCTCGATCAGATCGATCAGTTTATCTGGATACCTTCTGTCTGTTGCATAACCGGCTTTTCTTAAGCCATGTGCCCAGCCTCTGTAATCATCTGTTTCCAGCTCAAAAAGATCGGCATAACGAGACCGGTTTGCCAGGAATAAAGAGTGATCCCGAAAGGAATATTTTGCCTGTTTATATTTTCTGAAACATTCACCCCTGCGATCATCGTCGTGATACACTTTTTCGCCGTTCCAATCGTGACATTTTATTCCGAAGTGATTATTTGCCTGGCGGACCAAAGTTCCCCTGCCAGCGCCCGACTCCAAAATACCCTGTGCCAGGGTAATACTGGCCGGGATATGGTATAATTTCATTTCATCCTGGGCAATCGGCGCGTATGTGCGAATATAATCTTCAATACTTTCGGTGTAGGTGCCGTAAGTCGGAGCTGATTTCTTTTGCGAATTTGGAGTTGCAGCCGGTCTTTCAGGATTTGATGTGTAAACCTCTCTCCTATCTTCATTTTTCTTCTTGGTGACGACTTTTTTACGACCACCACAAGCAACCAGCAAAACTGCAACGAGCAATACACTTAAAAATCGGAAAACTCCTTTCATACTCCTATAATTTGGGGCAATTTCTTTTTTTCTAAAAACTTATTCATCCCTTCAATTCCTTGCAATCCGCCGGTATGGATAGCCAGAATTCTGGAACCGTCTGCAAAAAATCCTTTTTCAATCAGGTCAAAAATACCAAAAAGCATCTTTCCCGTATAAACAGGATCGAGTCTAATCTCGTACATTCTATAAAAATTATTGATAAAATCAATTAATTCCTTACTTACTTTCGCATAACCGCCAAAATGATAATCGAATATCAGCTGCCAATTCGATTTCAAGACCAGCTTTTTCACTTCATCCTGCAGATATTCATTTTTTAATGCTGAAAATCCTATAATTTCCTGATTGATTTCAGAAGAATTAATGATACCTGCGATAGTCCCGCCGGTTCCTACTGAAGAACAGATGAAATGAAAATCTTTATCAGCATCCGTTAAAATTTCAGAACAGCCCTGAATGGCAAATTCATTAGTCCCCCCTTCCGGGATCAGATAAAAATCATGGAATTGCAGCTTCAGATTCTTCTGAAATTCTTCGGAATCTTTTTGGCGATAAGACTCCCGGGAAATAAAGTCCAAATTCATACCATTTTCCGCAGCGAATTTTAAACTCGGACTCCAATTTGCCGAATTTTCAGCCAATTCCTCTCCGCGAATGATACCCGTAGTCTGGAAATTGAATTTTTTACCTGCCGCAGCGACTGCCGCGATATGATTGGAATGTGCACCTCCAAACGTGAGCAATTTATTGAAACCGCTCTCTCTGGCTTCCAGCAAATTATACTTCAGTTTTCTAAACTTATTTCCAGAGATAAAAGGATGCAGTAAATCTTCCCTTTTTAGCCAGAGTTCGATACCCCCGGTAAATTTCCGGATGAACTCATTGGGAACCGATTTTGAAAAATCATTTTCAAAAAAATCCTCCATGCGGCAAAGATAAAATTTGGAAAAGAGAAAAGCTTAGAGAAACTTCAAAAATGCCCAAAAAGACCTGTTCTTTAAATAAGTGAGATCATTTTCTCTTCGGTATGCCTCACGTTCCAGGCTAATATTGCGGTAAGCTTTCAGAGAATTGCCAGATTTGGAGTAGCGTATAAAATATTCTGCCGCATACCAGATGTAGAAAAAAATTACCAACATCTCCAACTGCTGGCGTAAATGGATTTTTTCATGATTCAGAAAAAAGCGATCCTTCTTGAGGTTCTGATGTTTAACAATCACAAAAGGCCACAAAGTTATGCCCTTAAACCTGCCCGAGAGCAGCCTTTTGTTAACGATCAGAATCATGCATTCAAGATAAGAAATTGTAACTTAGCGGCATGAGTTTTCAGAAGAAAAGAATCCCTCTGGAAGATGGCGATTATTACCTTACGCCTGAAGGTTATCGGTGCTTTACCGAACAATACCACTTAAAGCGAGGATACTGCTGTGAAAGCGGTTGCCGCCATTGTCCTTACGGATATAACAAAAACACGAACAGACAAGAATCTTAATATGACATTCAAGGAACAGCTATTACAGGGTATTCCAAATGAACTTCCTGCAAAGAAAAGTTATGATGAAAAGGTGAATCACGCTCCCAAGCGCAAAGCGATTCTTGATCAGGCTGAGAAAAAGCTGGCACTGGAAAACGCCCTAAGATATTTCGATAAAAAACATCACAAAGAACTGCTTCCCGAGTTCCAAGAAGAATTGGAAAAGTATGGTCGTATTTATATGTATCGCTTTAAGCCAGACTATGATTTTTATGCCCGTTCGATAGACGAATATCCTGGAAAAAGTCTCCAGGCTAAGGGGATCATGCTCATGATCCAGAATAACCTGGATCCTGAGGTGGCACAGCATCCTGAAGAATTGATCACATATGGTGGTAATGGGGCTGTTTTCCAGAATTGGGCACAATACCTTTTAACCATGCAGTATCTTGCCAAAATGGACGATACGCAAACCCTAGTCATGTATTCCGGCCATCCTATGGGTCTTTTCCCTTCCCATGAAAACGCACCAAGGGTCGTAGTCACTAATGGGATGATGATTCCTAATTATTCGAAGCCAGATGACTGGGAAAAATTTAACGCTCTTGGAGTAACCCAATACGGGCAAATGACCGCCGGAAGCTACATGTATATAGGTCCGCAGGGTATTGTACACGGAACAACGATTACCGTTCTGAATGCCGGAAGAAAAATCTCGAAAGATGAAGAAGGTCTCGCAGGTAAACTACTTGTAACCAGTGGTCTGGGCGGAATGAGCGGAGCACAGCCAAAAGCCGGAAATATCGCGGGTTGCATCACCGTTTGTGCCGAAGTAAATCTGAAAGCCATCGAAACACGTCACAAACAAGGCTGGGTAGACGAGGTGATAATTGATGTTAAAGCACTGGCGGAACGAATTCAGAAGGCAAAAGAGGGAAAAGAGGTAGTTTCCATCGCTTTCCATGGAAACATAGTGGAGATCTGGGAATATTTTGCAGATAATAATATTTATATCGATCTGGGCAGTGATCAAACTTCGCTCCATAACCCCTGGGCCGGTGGTTACTATCCGGTAACTCTAAGTTTTTCGGAAGCTCAAAAAATGATGGCTGAAGATCCAGACCAATTTAAAAAAGAAGTTCAGGAAAGCCTACGAAGACAGGCCGATGCGATTAAAAAGCATACCAAGAAAGGCACTTACTTTTTTGACTACGGAAATGCATTTTTGCTGGAAGCTTCTCGCGCTGGTGCCGATATCATGGCAGAAAATGGAAAAGATTTCATCTATCCAAGTTATGTACAAGACATTATGGGTCCCATGTGTTTTGATTATGGTTTTGGGCCATTCCGATGGGTTTGTGCTTCCGGAAAAGAAGAAGATCTTCAGAAGACTGATGAAATTGCTGCAAACGTACTGCAAGAAATCATGGAAAGATCTCCTGCTGAAATTCAGCAGCAAATGCAAGATAATATTCAGTGGATCAAAGGTGCTCGTGAGAATAAACTGGTAGTTGGTTCCAAAGCCAGGATTCTCTACGCAGATGCTGAAGGCAGAATGGAAATCGCTAAGGCCTTTAATGACGCAATTAGAAATGGGGAAATCGGACCAGTCATTTTGGGACGCGATCATCACGATGTTTCCGGAACAGATTCCCCTTACCGCGAAACATCGAATATTTACGACGGATCAAGATTTACGGCTGATATGGCTATTCAAAATGTAATAGGTGATAGCTTCCGTGGAGCAACATGGGTCAGTATTCATAACGGCGGCGGTGTAGGTTGGGGAGAGGTTATAAATGGTGGCTTCGGCATGATTCTTGAAGGTAATAAAGCATCTGAAGATCGTTTGAAATCTATGTTATTCTGGGATGTGAACAATGGGATTGCCCGTAGAAACTGGGCAAGAAACGAAGGAGCTATTTTTACTGCCAAACGCGCAATGGAAAGTAATCCGCAGCTCAAAATCACAATTCCGAATTTGGTTGATCCAACGCTTTTCGATTAAAAAATTTGTACAAAATTAAAATCGAACACCTATGAAAGTTCTAAAATTTACTCCCTTCCTGTTGCTCATTACGCTATTTATGGCGTCCTGCAGCAGTGTTCAGGTAGCATCCGACTATGACCGCGAGGCTAACTTTAC
>CAXPUM010000116.1:0-28891 GCA_964220295.1 Flavobacteriaceae bacterium
ACTCTATCAGCCTCAAAATTCTCAAGAACAAGACCTTCATCTGCTAAATCCCCTTTTGTGTTTGTATGAAGAGAAGGCACTTTATCATTCCATCCTTTTGCCATCACTGCTCCAGAAGAGGTGGTTATTATCGGTGAATTAGTATGCAATACAATCATATTTCTTCCTATCCAGAAGCCAAGAATTAGTATAGTGCAAATAGCCGTTTGAAAAATCTGAACTAAAGAAATTTTTCGATAAATTAAAAGAAATAGCCATATGGAAAATGGCAGAAATATGTAGTAGGGATGACACAGTATCAATACGCCCGCGAAAACACCTTGAATTAGTAAGCTAGTTCCATTTCGATAAAACTTTACCACGGCCCAAACAAAAATTGTTAGAAAGAACAAAGTTATTGGCTCTGAAAGAAAAACACGCGAATACAATTGCCAGGCAGGATTCAAAAGATAAAGAATAACCCCTATAAAAATTAAGGATGATTTGAGTTGTAATAATCTTAGACTCTTATAGAAAAAAAAGGCTCCTAGTCCAAAAAGAAAAAACTTAAAGAAAATTAGAAATGATAGACTATATCCCGAAATCAAAAAGATGCTGGCAATAAGCAATGGCCAAACCGGAGGTCTCCAGGTAGAATGACCTGCAAATTTATAATGCCCAAATTGAATATATCCAGTATTCAATTCTTCTTTAAGGCTACTTTCAGGAAATTTCAAATGACCATATTTTCCGGTTTTTGCCAAAGTTGTTCCCAAATGAATAAAATCACCTGCATCACCATCAAAGTCATATTTCATTTGATTCGCCAGGATAATGTTATATACAAGGCAGGATATTACCAGAATACTGGACAGAGCAATGAACACTATTTTAATTTTGTGCCAGATAATCTAAAAAAAGTTATATTTCAAAATACACCAAAGGGCTTTCACTCCATCTTTCCAGTTAATCTTTTTACCTTCAGCATAAGTTCTTCCGTAGTAAGAAATTCCAACCTCGTAAATCCTTATTCCTGGAATTCTGCTGATTTTTGCTGTGACTTCAGGCTCAAAACCAAATCGCTTTTCCTTTAAATCGAGACTCTTCAGAATATCCGTGCGAAACATTTTGTAACAGGTTTCCATATCTGTTAGGTTCAGATTAGTAAACGCGTTGCTCAGTATGGTAAGAAATTTATTTCCTATGGAATGCCAGAAAAATAAGATCCTGTGAGCAAAGCCTCCCATAAAACGAGAACCATACACCACATCTGCCTGGCCTTTTATGATCGGCCTCAAAAGCCTGGAATATTCCTCGGGATCATATTCCAAATCGGCATCCTGCACGATAGCAAGATCCCCTGAACATTCTTTTATTGCTCTGTGAATGGCTGCTCCTTTACCCATATTAACCTCCTGACTAAAAATCTTTAAATCCATTTCGGGATTTGCCGATCTAAAATCATTAATGATATCAAAAGTCTCGTCGGTGGAACTGTCATCCACAATAATGATTTCTTTTTGCAGATCATAATCAATTTTTAGATCTCTGAGCACTACCAGTAGTTCTGCCACAGTTTCAGCTTCATTGTAAGCTGGAATTAGAATGGATAGTTTTTGGAACAATCGAAAGTATTTGTGGTAAATCTAATAATAAGTGGGAAAAATAATTTATTTGTAACAAAAAAACTAACTTCACGTCATACATAATGAAAACTGCATTATGAGTAAAGTAATTGAAATTCGTGATATCACGCGTGATTTTCCGTTGGGACAGGAAGTGGTAAAAGTTTTAAAAGGCATCAATCTCGAAATAGAAAGAGGTGAATATGTGGCTTTTATGGGGCCCTCAGGATCTGGTAAATCGACATTGATGAACCTGCTTGGCTGCCTGGATACTCCTACCTCCGGAACTTATATTTTGAACGGAAAAGATGTGAGCCAGATGAGCGATGATGAACTGGCAGAAATCAGGAATAAAGAGATCGGATTCGTCTTTCAGACTTTCAACCTACTACCAAGAACCTCTGCTTTAGATAATGTAGCGCTTCCTATGGTTTATGCAGGTGCATCAAAATCTGATAGAATTGATCGCGCGAAAGAAGTATTGACCAGTGTTGGCCTTGCAGACCGTATGGATCACAAACCCAATCAGCTTTCGGGAGGGCAGCGTCAGCGTGTGGCGGTAGGCCGTGCTTTGGTCAATAAACCTTCCATTATTTTAGCCGATGAGCCTACTGGTAACCTTGATTCCAAAACTTCCGTGGAGATCATGAACCTTTTTGATGATATTCATGCTGCCGGAAACACGGTTATTTTGGTAACTCACGAAGAAGATATCGCTGAACACGCTCACCGCATCATTCGGTTGAAAGATGGAATGGTAGAAAGGGATGAACGCAAAGAAATGACACCACTTTAAATCAGCATTTCTAAATCCATTTCAGATTTAGTATATTGTAAATACAAATATTTTTGCAATGATCGATTTAGACCAGGAAACCTGGATTTATCTTGCGCTTATCGCCGTTTTTTTCGCCTATTTTATATGGAATTCCCGTCGAGCGAAGAAGAATAAGAAAAACAGGCAGAACAGAGACTTCCGAAGGCGTTATTTCGAGCGTAAACAGGAAAATAAATCTGAAAAATATTAACTCCTCATCTTTTCTTTTCCTTCCAGCATTAGCGATCTTGCAGTCTGAAAGAAGCAATACATGAAAATTTACACGAAAACAGGAGACAAAGGTGAAACCTCACTATTTGGAGGCACCCGTGTTCCTAAACATCATATTCGGATTGAGAGTTACGGAACGGTAGATGAACTGAATTCCTACATCGGCTTACTGCGGGACCAACAGGTAGATGAAACTACGTCTCATATGCTGGTGGAGATCCAGGACAGATTATTCACCATCGGAAGTATTTTGGCAACAGATCCAGAAAAAAATAAATTGAAAAATGGCAAAGATCGCTTGAATATTCCGAAGATTTCCGAAGAAGATATTCAAAAACTGGAGCAGTCAATTGATAAAATGAATGAGGAGCTTCCCGAAATGACACATTTCATTTTACCAGGAGGCCATCAAAGCGTGTCATTCTGTCACATAGCGCGCTGTGTATGCCGCCGTGCGGAAAGACTTTCTACAGCCCTGTATGACATGGAACCTTTTGAAGAACTGGTTTTGCAGTATTTAAACCGACTTTCAGACTACCTCTTTGTGCTGGCACGGAAGTTGTCCAAAGATTTGCAGGCCGATGAGATTCAATGGATACCAAAAAAATCCTGAGAAACTAATTTATGACCTTGTAAATTGTTGCGAATCCCGCAATAATTAAACTAAATCATTACGTTCTTAACATTATTGATTATTTATTAGATTTTTTTCTTGGCTATTTCGGCAAAAAAATTATTTTTGCCAAAATTTAAAACCCGATTAATCAATGTATTGGACTTTAGAATTAGCATCATACTTAAGTGATGCGCCCTGGCCGGCTACGAAAGATGAGTTAATAGACTATGCAATTAGAACCGGAGCTCCGCTTGAAGTTGTTGAAAATTTACAGGCGATCGAAGACGAGGGTGATTCTTATGATTCTATTGAAGAAATCTGGCCAGATTATCCAACCGATGAAGATTACCTCTGGAATGAGGATGAATATTAAAATTGACAACACGCAAAAAATAGAAAGAAGTCTCAAGCATTGAGGCTTTTTTTTTGCTTAAATTTGAACCCCTTAAATAAAAAAACCGATAATGAGTTTTTTAGATTCTGTATTGAAGGTGTTTGTAGGCGACAAGTCTAAAAAAGACATCAAAGAAATACAACCAATTGTAACTAAAATTAAGGCTTTAGAACCTGAAATGGAGAAGCTAAGCCTTGACGAACTTCGAGACAAAACTGCTCAATTCAAAAAGAAAATTTACGACGCTACTGCAGAATTTGATGAGCAGATTGAAAAACTGAATAAAGAAGCCGACGAGATCGACGATATCACCCGAAAGGAAGATATTTATGCCGAAATCGATGCGCTGAAAGATAAGACTTACGAAATTTCTGAAGGTGTTCTGAACGATATCCTTCCGGAAGCTTTTGCTGTGGTAAAAGAAACCGCTAAGCGCTTTTTCCACAACGAACAGTTAAAAGTTACCGCTAATGCCTATGACCGCGAATTCTCTGCGGAAAAGGATTACGTGAATCTTGACGGTGATCATGCCATCTGGAACAATTCCTGGGATGCTGCCGGAAAAGCGGTTACCTGGGATATGATTCATTATGATGTACAGCTTATTGGTGGTATCGCGATGCACCAGGGTAAAATTGCTGAGATGCAAACGGGTGAAGGTAAAACCCTTGTGGCAACCTTACCAGTTTACTTAAATGCACTTACCGGGCGAGGGGTTCACCTGGTAACAGTGAACGACTACCTGGCAAAAAGGGATAGCGCCTGGATGGCTCCCCTATTCGAATTTCACGGTTTGCGAGTAGATTGTATCGATTATCACAGGCCAAACTCTGCTGCCAGGAGAAAAGCTTACAATGCTGATATTACCTACGGAACGAATAACGAATTTGGTTTCGATTACCTGAGAGATAACATGTCTCACAATCCTGATGATTTAGTTCAGCGGCCGCATAATTATGCGATCGTCGATGAGGTCGATTCGGTTCTGATTGATGACGCTCGTACGCCATTGATCATTTCGGGACCTGTTCCTAAAGGTGACACCCATGAGTTTATGGAACTGAAACCTGCGATTTCTAATATCGTGGAGGTTCAGCGTAAATATCTGACCAAAGTTCTTGCGGAAGCTAAACGCCTTATTAAAGAAGGGGATACAAAAGAAGGTGGATTCCAGTTACTGAGAGTTTACCGCGGACTTCCTAAAAATAAAGCACTGATCAAATTCCTTTCAGAAGAAGGGGTGAAACAGTTGCTTCAGAAGACTGAAAATCATTACATGCAGGATAATAACCGCGAAATGCCGAAGGTAGATGCGGAACTGTATTTTGTAATTGAAGAAAAAAATAACCAGATCGATCTAACTGACAAGGGTATTGAATATTTATCAGGAAAAGACGATCCGGACTTCTTCGTCATGCCGGAAATCGGTATGGAAATAGCCAAGATCGAAAATGAAGGGCTTACCAAAGAAGAAGAAGCGGAAAGAAAAGAAGAACTTTTCCGTGATTATAGCGTAAAAAGTGAACGTATTCACACACTTCGACAGCTATTAAAAGCCTTCACTTTATTTGAAAAAGACACTGAATATGTGGTGATTGACAATAAAGTGAAAATTGTTGATGAACAAACTGGTCGTATTATGGAAGGTCGTCGTTACAGTGACGGACTTCACCAGGCGATCGAGGCGAAGGAAAATGTGAAAATCGAAGATGCCACCCAGACTTTTGCCACCGTAACGCTTCAGAATTATTTCAGAATGTATCGCAAACTTTCGGGTATGACCGGTACAGCTGTGACCGAAGCCGGAGAGCTGTGGGAAATCTATGAGTTGGATGTGGTGGAAATTCCTACCAACAGGCC
This sequence comes from Flavobacteriaceae bacterium, assembly GCA_964220295.1. Lineage (GTDB taxonomy): Bacteria > Bacteroidota > Bacteroidia > Flavobacteriales > Flavobacteriaceae > Christiangramia. Next base: position 5,523 of record CAXPUM010000116.1, read on the forward strand.
AATCGCTCGTGCTGATAAAGATGATTTGGTTTATAAGACCAAACGTGAAAAATACAATGCGGTGATCGATCATGTAACCGATCTTTCTAATGCAGGCAGGCCCGTGTTAATTGGTACTACTTCTGTAGAAATTTCGGAATTACTAAGCCGTATGCTGAAACTGCGTAACGTACCGCATAACGTATTGAACGCGAAGCTGCATAAAAAAGAAGCAGATATTGTTGCTGAAGCTGGTAACTCTGGTATTGTAACGATTGCCACCAACATGGCGGGTCGTGGTACCGATATTAAATTGAGCAAAAATGTAAAAGAAGCCGGTGGTTTGGCAATTATTGGTACGGAACGCCATGATTCTCGTCGGGTTGACCGTCAGTTAAGAGGTCGTGCCGGTCGTCAGGGAGATCCGGGAAGCTCGCAATTCTATGTTTCTTTAGAAGATAACCTGATGCGTTTGTTTGGATCTGAAAGAATCGCCAAACTGATGGACCGTATGGGTCTGGAAGAAGGTGAAGTAATCCAGCACGGAATGATTTCCAAGTCTATCGAGAGAGCCCAGAAAAAAGTTGAGGAAAACAACTTTGGTGTTCGTAAGCGTTTGCTGGAATATGATGATGTGATGAACGCGCAGCGTGAAGTAATCTACAAACGTAGATACCACGCCTTGTTCGGGGAACGCCTTCGAGTGGATTTGGCTAATATGATCTTTGATATTGCCGAAAATATTGTTGAAACCAATAAAGCCGCCGAAGATTATAAGAATTTTGAATTCGAATTGATCAGGAATTTTTCAATGAGTTCTCCTGTTTCTGAAGAAGAATTTAAAAAGATGAGCACTCAGAAACTTTCCGGAGACATCTACAAAGCGGCCTATAAGCACTATGATGAAAAGATGGCCCATAATGCGGAAAGGGCTTTCCCAGTGATCAAGCAGGTGCATGAAGATGAAAGAAATAACTTTGAAAGAATTTCTGTTCCCTTCACTGATGGCACTAAAACGCTGCAGGTAGTAACAAACCTGGAAAAAGCGTATAATTCCGAAGGTAAACAACTGATAAAAGATTTCGAGAAGAACATTACGTTGGCTATTATCGATGATGCATGGAAGACACATCTTCGTAAAATGGATGAATTGAAGCAAAGTGTTCAGTTGGCTGTTCATGAGCAGAAAGATCCACTTTTGATCTACAAATTCGAGGCTTTCGAACTGTTCAAGGAGATGCTGGATAATGTGAATCGAGATGTGATCTCTTTCCTATTCAAGGGTGAGATTCCGCAGAGTCAGGCTCCAAATATTCACGAAGCCAGACAGACACGTCAAAAAGAGAATCTGGAAACCAAGAAGGAAGAAATCCCGAATATGGATGAACGTGCAGCGCAAAGCCGTGCTGCTTCACAAAACCAGCAGAGACAGCCAGATATTACTGAAACAATCGTACGCGAAAGACCAAAAATTGGGCGTAATGATAAGGTAACGATCAAAAATGTGATGAGTGGTGAAAATAAGACCATGAAATACAAACAGGCGATCCCGATGCTTGATAAAGGCGATTGGGTTCTAGTGGAAGAATAAGCCTGATTAAATATTTATAAAAATCCCGAAGTCAAACTTCGGGATTTTTTTTATATTCTAATGCCTTTCCAGCCAGCGTTTCAAAAACGGGATCTCTATAAGAAATAGAGATAAACTCGCAAACCCATAAAGCATCCATTGCGATAAGTTCAGCTTCGGAATGGTAAAATTGATTGTTGGAAATTCCAGTCCTGAAATTAGAGTCAATGGCTTTTCCATATTAATAATGACCAGTCCAAGAATTGACAGTATAAAAATTGCTGAAATTATGATCCAGCCATTTTTCGAAATTAGCGGTTTGTATGGTGATATTGGTTGCAGCTGTGCCTGGATACTAAGCATTACATTTTTTCTGAAATCGGCCGAAGGCTTTTTCGTCCCGGCTTCCTTCAAGATTTTTTGCATTAATTCGTCTTTTCTATTAGATCGCTGTTCCATTCTTCTTTGAAATTTCAGGATTAATATAATTATTTAGAAGCGAAAACAATTGTTTCCTGCTACGATATAACTTTATTTTGACGTTGTCTTCCGTCAAATCAATGATATCAGCTATTTCCTTGACAGAAAGGTCTTCGAAATAATAATAACCAATAATGGCCGCCTCCGTTTCGGCTAATTTCGAAATGCAGTTTTCTATAATTTCTGAACGTTCTTCCCTGACCAAAAAATCCAGTCCGTTTTCAATACGCTCTAAAGTATCTTTGGTTACTTCTTCGATTAATGGCAAATCCTGATTTTTGTTGAATTGCTTCAATTTGTCAAGTGATTTATGATAAGCGATCCTGTATAACCAGGTCGAAAATTTCGAGTCTCCGCGGAACGTTTTCAATGAATTAAAGGCCTTAATAAAACTATCCTGTGCCACTTCCTCAGCCTCTTCCCTATTCTTCAAAATTCGAATACAGGTGGTAAATACAAAATTTTGATAACGGTCTACCAGCTCCCCGAATGCCTGAACATTTCCGGAAAGGACTTTTTCAATAATAAGCTGGTCAGCGTCTGGATTCATTTTTTATATGACGATTAGTTCTGGGTCTTGGTTACAAATAAGCACGTAAAAGTTTTTTTATTTTTTTGTAACCGGAGATCAAAGAAAGCCGTCATAAAAGAAAACGAATAGTATTTTCATCTAAAAACAAAAATTTATGGGATCTGAAGTAATTATTTTACCAATCATTTTCGGAGTGATCTTCGGAATATTTTACCTGTACATAACTGCAAGAAACAGGGAAAGACTGGCGCTAATTGAAAAAGGTGCTGAAGCCAGTATTTTCTACAGCAAAAGGAAACACGTAACCCCGGTGTGGAAAGTGATTGTCATCAATTTAGCGATGCTCTCAATAGGGATTGCCCTAGGAATATTTCTAGCAGTATTTTTAGATTCGATAGGAATATACGCCGGGTTTTCTCTGGTTCCGCCAAGCATCTTTTTGATGGCAGGAATAGGTTTATTAGCTGGCTATTTTATAACAAAAAAATTGACAGAAGAATAAAACCCCTCATTTCATCTAGAAATCCCGGCATCGCCCGGGATTTTTTAGTTTGCACCAATTTGAATTTTATTAATTTTATCGGAAATTAATCATAGTTCTTATGAAGAAGTTCGCGATCGAAATTAAATGGGGTGTGATATTTACAGTCGCTTCCCTACTCTGGATTTTCATTGAAAAGCAATTGGGCTGGCATGATGAACTGATCGCAAAACAACCTATTTATACGAATTTATTCGGAATTGTGGCGATCATAATTTACGTTCTGGCCCTACTTGACAAACGAAAAAACTTCTTCAATGGCATCATGACCTGGCAGCAGGGATTCGTTTCTGGGATGATTATTAGTGTTGTGGTGGCTATCCTTTCTCCCCTGGCTCAATATATTTCTCTGGAAATCATTTCACCCAATTACTTCAATAACCTTATCGCTTACAGCGTTGAAAATGGTAGAATGACTCAGGAAAATGCAGAAGCCTATTTCAATTTGAAATCGTATATCATTCAGTCTTTCTTCTTTTCGCTGGTGGTGGGAATTGTAACATCGGCAATCGTTGCCTTATTTTTACGGACTAAAAAGTGAAGTAAATAAAAATTGCCATGATCAATTAAAAGTCACGGCGAGCGCAGTGAAGCAATCTTTTTCCCTTGTCATTGCGAGCGAACCGAAGCAATCTATCTTGTAAGGTGATTACACGAAATTCAAGGAGACTGCTTTGATCAATTCTTCCCTCCCAGTGACGAGCATCCAACTAACCGGAATATTCCTTTTGTAAGTCATTGCGAGCGCAGCGAAGCAATCTCTTATATTTCCGAAACAATTCGTAGTTATATCTTCAGTAAAAGATTAGGATCCGGGCAATTCTTTAAGTAAAAGTCTAATTCATTTCTTTCAACCACGCCTGGATAGTCACCTGTTTTCCCCTGCAGGTCTTCCATGACCTGGAAATGTAAGTGGGGTGCGTAATCTCCATTCTCATCAAAATCTCCCAGCCAGGCGAATGTTTCACCTGCTTTCAGCTTTTGTCCTATCTGGATACTATCCAGCGATTTTCGGCTTAAATGCCCATATAATGTAAAAAAGTCTCTTCCTTCAGCAGTGTGCTTCAGAATGATAGTTGGACCATAATCTCCGAAATTATCGTTGTCTTTGAAGCTATGCACTTCCGCAGAAAGCGGACTTATAATTTCAGTTCCGGCAGGCACCCAAATATCCAGACCAATATGAATATTCCTGTTAGTTGCCTGGTTATTGAAAAGTTCGCTGCGGTTATAGAGTGTGCGTAATTCATTATAACCACCATAAGCAGCCTGTTTGCGACGATTTTTTAAAAACTCTTTGATATAAATAGAAAAAGCCGCCGAGGAGGCAACTTCCAGTTTTAGAAGATCCCTGTTATTCTCTGAAAGATCTATCGCAGCATAATCTTGATGATCAAAACCTTTCACAACAGGCGTGAAATATGAAGTACTATTTTTTATAAATTCTGAAAAGGTCTGCATGCGGTTCGGCTTGTGAAAGCCAAAAATAACCGCTGCAGATCAATTTACCAATACATCGCTGAAATTTGCTTTAATACTGATATTCCCGTTGGCATTCTGGGATTTATTGTAACCGCTTAAAGTCTCATTATCGTAGGATTTAGAAGATTTTAAGGTGATGGATTTTGGATATTTGATATTACTTTGAGTTCCGTAATAGGTAAAATTGAAAGCCGCATCTGGTATAGAAAGTTCCAGATCGCTGTTCTCTAACGTAATGTTCAGGGTTTCAAAACCGCTACCCAAACTATTAATGTCCAGTTTGCCGAAAGATCCACTCAATACACCAGTTTTCTGCAACTGATTAATGACCACATCGCTGGAATTAGAATTCAGTTTAATACTAACTGCTTTATCGATCTTACAGGACTGCACAAAATCAGTTGAAAGGATACCGTACTCCCAGGTGCCAATATTCACAGGAGTATAGGCTGCTTTGACGTTAGTATTCTTCCCCTCAATCCTGTTGGCTGAAAGCCGACTGTGAGACAGATCGGCTTTCAGGTTTTTTACAGTACTTCCTAGTTTCAGTTCTCCGTGACGCACATTCATATCTAATTTGGCATCTTTCGGGATTTTGATCCTGATGGTTTTCTTGGCTTTGATCACTTCTTCCATGATCTTCATTTCTCCATCTTTCTTGGCGAATTGAGCTTCCATCTGCTTACCAAACTGCTCTCCCCAAACTTCCATTTTCTTACCGAATTCCTCACCCCAGGCTTCCATGTCTTTTTCAAAATCCTTGCTCCAGGCTTCCATTTTGGCCTCATACTCTTTATCGTATTTTTCAGAATCTTTTTCCATTTTCTCGGCCCATTTTTCCATTTTGTTTTCGAAATCCTTTCCGAATTTTTTATCCATTTCGGCTTCCCATTTTTCCAGGTAATCATCTCCATCCCTCTTATAGGCGTCGTAATCAAACTTGATTCCCTTTAGGTTTTCTGCCAGTTCCGGTGGTAAGGGATTTTCAGAAATATTTGCCAGTATAGGGCCCACCAGGTTATTCATTAATGGCTCCATCAACTTCGGAAGTTGCGCCAGTGGCTCTTCCAATCCCTGCATATTGAAGTTCATGGAAGCAATGTCAAAATCCATGTTCATATTACCTCCAGATTTGATCTTGACCACTCCGTTCGAAGCAGATGTTTTCAAATCCCATGCATCAAGAATCTTTTGAGAATTTTCCTTATTTCCACTATCTCCCTCCAGTATCGCTTCGATCTGCACTTCATTTCGATCCCAGTTTTCGATGACCACGTTAGTATGGCGGGAGTCAATTTCCACCTTCACATCAGAAGGAGTTTGATAGGTTTTGCTCAGCTTTTTAGTCTGTGCAAAAGTCCCTGCCGTGATGAAGAGCAGGAATAAAATTGCATAATTAAGCCTGATAGTTTTCATATTGCTTGTTTTTTGATTGTTTTAATTCATTCAGTTTATCCTTCAGCTTTTTAAGTAGATCCAATCGCAGCTGAAGGTTTGCGATCATTGCTTCTACCGTTTCTTCGTTGATTCCAGATTCTTCGATCTCCGTGTTCAGGGAGGTATATTCCTGGTCCAGGGATTCGAGCTTGGCCATAAAAGAATCAACAAGCGCTTTATTTTCTGGCGTCAGGTCTATCTTCGCAAGTTGAATATTCAGGCTTGCCATATAATAGTCTTCCACCTTTTTAAATTCCGGAGAGACATCGCTTAACCGATAATCACTCTTATTTTGCATCGTTTCTTCGGAAGTTTTTTCAATTGGTTTTTCTGAATCTACGATCTGGGTTCCCGCTTCCTCCGAAGTATTTCTTGTGATATAAAACAGTCCGGCTGCCAGGACCACTGCTATCACTGCCGCGATCTTTAAAAACTGACTCCAACCGGTAGATTTTTCATCTTTCGGCAGCTCTTCGTCTAGTCTATCCAAAAATCGTTTTTCGTGCCCTTTAGGTAAAACTTCTCTTTTTCCTGGTTCCTCGTTACGGAACATTTCTCTAATATCCTGTCCCATCTTTTATAGTTTTAAGTTCATCCTGCAATTTTTTCTTGCCCCTGTGTACCAATGTGCGGGACGCCACCTGTGTAATATTCAGTATTTCACTGATCTCTTCATGATCATAGCCTTCTATGAGATACAGCATGAGCGGATATTTATATTTTTCAGGTAAATTTTCGATCTCTGCTTTCACTTGCTCGATACCGATACCATCTTCTACCTGCCAGTCTTCTTGCTCATCGACCGTACCAAGAACCTGCTCGTTCATGGCGATTATTTCCAGCTTTTTGGCCTTCAGTTTATCCAGGCATTTATTAATTACGATTCGCTTTAACCATGCTCCAAAACTTACTTCTCCTGTAAACTGGTGTAGTTTAGCAAAAGCCTTAATAAAAGCTTCCTGCATGGCATCTTCCGCCTCCATCGTGTCCTTCATAAATCTCAAAGCCACGTAATACATGCCATCGCAGTACTTGTTGTACAATCGCATTTGCGCTCTGCGATCATTCTGCCTACAAGCCTCTATTAGCTTATGCTGTATCAATTTAATATTGGTTTGATTAGTTGTTCACTTTAATGACGAGTATAAACACCGCCCGTTGCAAAATTTCAGAAATAAATTACACTTTTTTCTAATATTCTTATTTTTAAGGTAGTTTCGGAAATTTCAGTTGGCCCGATTCTTGAAAATTGATCTTTGCTATGAGTAAAAATGGAAAATTAATATGGAAGGTTTTAGGCGGTGCCATCGCTGTTGGTCTGCTATTGCTTTTCATTGTGCGATACAACACGAAAGCGCATAGTCCTGAAGATACGGTGAGTTATGAAGGCAAGGACCTCAAAATGGAAGTTTTCTATAACCGCCCCTATAAAAAAGACCGCGAGATCTTCGGAAACCTGGTGCCCTATGATACTGTTTGGAGAACGGGGGCCAATGAAGCCACAACTTTTCAAACCAATGAAGATATACTGATAGATGGAAGTTTACTAAAGGCCGGGAAATATACTTTGTGGACGATCCCTATGAAGAATAGCTGGAAGGTCATTTTTAATGACCATATGTACCCCTGGGGGATCAACCTGGATAAGCAGGCTTATCGTGACCCACAATATGATGCTTTAATGCTGGAACGGCCAGTGGAGAAAACCAGTAAATCTTTAGAACAATTCACCATTACTTTTCAAAATTCCGGTGACTTTGTAAATATGGTGCTCGCATGGGATAGAACCAGCGTAAGTATACCCATAAAAAAAGAGGTGCCAGACAGCACCTCTTCAGAAATATCAAAAATTGAACATCCTTCTACTCGTCCAGAAGAAGATTCAATGTAACATCAATATTATCTCGCGTCGCTCTTGAATAAGGACACATTTCATGGGCTTCTTCAACCAGGATCTCTCCTTTTTTAACGTCCACACCTGGAATATAAGAATCCAGTATAACTGAAAGCTGAAGATTACCTTTATCGGTTTTACCCAGTTTGACGGTTGCTGTTACGCTAAAATCACCAAGATCAACTTTATGCATCTTGGCAACTTCTTGCAACGCGCTTCCGTAGCAGGCAGAATAAGCCGCGCCGAAAAGTTGTTCAGAGTTGGTATTATCGCCACCTTCTCCGCCAAGTGCTTTAGGCATACTTAATTTTACGTCTAATACGCCATCTTCACTTTTCGCATGACCGTTACGTCCGCCCTGCGTGGTTACCTTTGTTTTATACAATGTTTTCATCGCTTAAATAATTTGAGTAATTTAGGTTTCTTCAATATACCATGCTTGCAGGCATGACCCAAAAGACTTATTCATAAATTTGTCATAAATCAACTTCAATTGAGTGAACAACCTCCAAAATCAGCTTTAAGTGAGTCCGGAAGCAATCCCGCTTCCAAAAATGTAAATCCTAATTCGGCTAGACGCATCAGGGGTTTCCGGAAGAATCGTTTTCGGGAAAAAGAATTATTGGAACAATTGCTGAAAGGAAATAAAACTGCTTTGGGACAGGCAATTACACTTGTGGAGAGCAGCCAGAAAATCCATCAGAAAAAAGCCGAATACATCGTAGAAGGCTCCTTACCTCATGCTCAAAAATCTATTAGAATCGGTATAACCGGCGTACCTGGTGTGGGAAAAAGTACTTTTATAGAAAGCTTCGGAAATTTTCTCATCGAAAAAGGTAAAAAAGTAGCAGTGCTGGCCGTTGATCCGAGCAGTTCGGTTTCCCACGGAAGTATTCTCGGCGACAAAACCAGAATGGAAAAACTGGTCACACAGGAAAAAGCTTTTATTCGGCCCTCTCCCAGCGGAGATTCTTTGGGCGGTGTAGCTCGTAAAACCCGTGAGAGTATTTTACTGTGCGAAGCTGCCGGTTTTGATATTATTTTAATTGAAACGGTTGGCGTGGGTCAAAGTGAAACGACCGTTCACAGCATGACCGATTTTTTCCTGTTGCTGAAACTGGCAGGTGCCGGTGACGAATTACAGGGGATCAAACGCGGAATTATTGAAATGGCTGATGGGATCGTGATCAATAAGGCCGATGGTGATAACCTGAAAGCTGCTCGTGATGCTAAATTGGAATTTAACAGAGCGCTTCAGCTGTATCCCGAAAAGGAAAGCGAATGGAAACCAAAAGTTAAATTATGCAGCGGATTATATGACGAAGGTATTACTGAAATATGGGAGATGATTTCAGAATTTCACCGCAAGACACGCGAAAATGGGCATTTTGAAAAAAATCGTCATGAACAGAATAAATTCTGGCTTTTTCAAACAATCAATGAATATCTGAAAAATCGATTTTACCAGGATGAACAGGTCAAAACTGCTTTAAAAGAGCAGTTACAATTGATTGAAGAAAATAAAACCACCCCGTTTACCGCCGCAAAATTTTTACTGGAAATAAATAGTTAATCTATTTTCAGAAAATTTTGTACAACAAATTCTCGAAGCTGGAAAAATAAAAATCCAAGAAGTGCCCCGAATAACCATCCTACCAGCACATCTCCTGGATAATGAACTCCCAGGTAAATTCGGCTAAAAGAGACCAATATTGTCCAGCCCAGCATGAGCATCCAGAAATATTTATAAGTTTTATTGAAGATCAGGCTCAAGAAAACAGCGACTCCCATTGAACTGGCAGCATGTGCCGAGAAAAAACCAAATCTGCCACACCTTTCTGCAACATACCTGGCGAGCTTCATAAGCTCCCTATCCTGGCAAGGCCTTGGTCGCTCAAAACCATGTTTAAAAAGATTCGCCAGCTGGTCGGTTGCAGTTACCAAGAGTGCTACCACAACTAAGGTGAGGAGCGTTGGCTTCCAGCCAAATTTTTTAAAAAGCAAAAACAACAAAATAGCATAGAATGGTATAGCCATCCATTTATCGCTGATGGCAATCCATAGCCAGTCCCAATTTTCTGAACCCAGATTATTCAGAAAAATGAAAAGTTCCTTGTCTAGACCTGCCAGTTTTTCCATTAATCTTCCTCGTAACGGCTTACTTCCCTATCATAAAATTGGTTAGCCTGCTCAATAAGACTCTCTGCCTCACTGCTCAGCTCATCTTCATCTTCTTTAGAAAATTCTTCCAGCCATTCCACCTCATCGTTTTCGAGGTTAATAATAAATCGAGGATACTCGGTATGCACTACAAATATCGCGTCTGGAAGATCGGTGTTATCGCCAAGGATAAATTTAGGTAGTTCCATAATCTAATTTTTTCTTTTTTGATCTAATGAGCTTTTTGCTCAAATAATTGAATCTAAAATACAATAATATGGCAGAGGAAGTTAATCCAGCCATCAATCCAAGCCAGATACCCATACTTCCCAGGTGTTCTTCCTGTCCGAAATAGAAACTTACAGGAAAACCAATGATCCAGTAGGCGATAAAACATATCACGGTAGGAATTTTCACATCCTGAAGCCCTCGTAAGGCGCCGAGGATCACTACCTGCAAACCATCACTTAATTGAAAAAGTGCCGCAACTATTAAAAGTTGAGCTGCTAAAGCCACTACTTCAATATTATCTATATAAAAAGTTGGAAGAATATCTTTCAGTAGTATGAATAAAACGGCAAAAACTGCTTCGATCAGGAAAACTAAAAGAAAAATGGAAAGCGCTACCCTGCGTAATTCTTTATAATGTCTCAAACCAACCTGGTTTCCAACACGAATCGTTGCTGTTACACCTAAACCAACCGCTATCATAAAAGTCATCGATGCCAGATTCAAGGCAATTTGATTTGCCGCCTGCGGATTGGTTCCCAAATTACCAGCAAGAATGATGGTTCCCGTAAAAATAGCTACTTCGAAAAGCATCTGTAAAGCTGTTGGGAAACCAAGAGATAGTATTCTCTTGAAAATATCCAGTTTCAGCATTTCTTTTTTAGACCACTTAAAATATTCGGCAAATTTGACCTTTCTCCGAAGAATTTCCCAGATAAACCAAAGCATAAAAAATCTGGAAATCAATGTGCCCCATGCCGCTCCTTCCAATTCCAATCTGGGAAAAATCCAGACCCCATATATCAGCAAATAATTGAATAATATATTTACCAAATTGGCGAGCAATGTGGCATACATGGCGTAACGAGTTTGTGAAAGACCGTCTGCAAATTGTTTAAATGCCTGGAACGCCATAAGCGGAACCATGGAAAGGGCAACAATATTGAGATAAGGAACTGCCAGTTCCACTACTTCATTTGGTTGATCAAGATAATATAAAAGTGGTTTTGCTATTAGCAGAATAATAAACAGAAATATTCCGTTTAACGTGCTCAAAATAAGACCATGATGAAAAAAACTTCTTCCTCCCTCCAGATCCTGGGCGCCATCTGCTTCAGCAATCAGTGGTGTTATGGCGAATGAGAAACCAATTCCAAGGGACATGGCAATGAAAACCAGTGCATTTCCTAGGGAGACAGCTGCAAGTGGCGCTGCACCTAGCTGACCAATCATGAGATTATCTACCAATCCAACCATCACATGCCCTAACTGACCTAACATGACGGGATAAGCGATCTTCAGATTTTTGTGAAATTCTCTTGTATAATCAGTTAATTGCACGTGCTCGATTTTGCGAGTGCAAAGGTAGTTTCTTTAACTTTGAAAAAAAGTCTTCCGCAGTAATTTTGTTAATCGGGTGAAGCCGGACTTTCTTTTTGAATATTTTCAAAACCATATTTGTCAACGAGGTACATTAAAGAAGCCATCGTAGCCGCTCCCAATTCTAATTCCCGCTTGTTTACGGCATCAAAAGTATCGTTGGCTGCATGGTGATAATCAAAATACCGCTGAGAATCTGGCACCAATCCGGCAAGAACGATATTACCCGAATTCCCAAGGGGGCTAATATCTGCACCGCCACCACCACGGCTAAAGATATGAATGAGATACGGCTCAAAAAGTTCTTTCCATTGAGCAATTTGGTCATACTGATTCTGGTTCGAACTAATACTGAAACCACGCGGCGAAAATCCACCGGCATCACTTTCCAGAGCGAAGACATGATTTTCATTTTTTTCACGGGCGACTTCAGCATATTTATCTCCGCCTCGTAAACCATTTTCTTCATTCATAAATAATACAACCCTAATTGTATGCTTCGGCTTATATCCTGTTTCTTTAAACAATCTTAGAACTTCCATGCTCTGCACGCAGCCCGCACCGTCATCATGTGAACCATCTCCAAGATCCCAGGAATCCAAATGGCCACCGACAACCATAACTTCCTTCGGTTTTTCCGAACCCGTAATTTCTCCAATCACGTTGTAAGACTGTACATCTTCATGCTGCTCGCAGTTCATTTTGAAATAGAATTCAATATCATTCTGAAGTTTCAGCATGGAACTTAAATAATTGGCATCTTCCGTAGAAATCGCCGCTGCGGGAATTCTTTTATCTTCCGCTAGATCGCCGTAACTCATGGAACCTGTATGAGGATAATCATCGATGCGCAAGTTCATGCTGCGCACGATCACGCCAACTGCTCCATACTTCGCAGCTTCCGAAGCACCACTATAGCGTTGATCCACACAGCCACCATAAGCTTTAAACGTCTGGATAAGATCAGCCTGCATAGGGCGATTGTAAAAAACGATCTTGCCTTTAATATTCTCTTCACCATATTCCTTCAGTTGCTCGATGCCCTGAACTTCCACTATTTGTGCTTTTGTTCCTGCTGCCGGAGTAGCTATAGAACCTCCCAGCGCACAAATGTTCATCTCTGTAGTTTCGCCGGGAGCTGTTTCCAAATAAGCATATTCTCTGCTACCCCTGGTCCATTTCGGAACCATAACCGGTTGTAGCCATACTTTATCCAAACCTAATTTCTCCAATTCGGCTTTGGTGTATTCCACTGCCTGCTGTGCTTCGTAAGATCCTGAAAGGCGGCCACCAATATCATTCGAAAGATGGTCAAGCCAGTCATAACTTTTTCCATTAAGAAGTGACATATCATAGATCTTTCTCATCTCCAAAGAATCCTGGATTTCAGAATTTTGACAGAATGCGATCGAACTAATCAAAAAGGCGAAAAGAATACTTAAAAATCTCATCTAAAAAAATTTAGGTTCAAATAACGGTATTTTTAACGTTCTAAAAACGGAAAAACTTTAAAACTATTCTTCCTGTAGCATTTTCTTATACTCAGATAAATTTGCCATGATCTCAGGTGCCAGTGTCGGCTCTTTTACATCTTTGTATTCCGATAGTTTATCTAACAGGATTTTTGCCACCAAATACCGAGCAGTTGGTTTATCATCTGCAGGAATTATATACCATGGTATTTTTGGGGTAGAAGTCTTTTCAATGGCCTCCGAATAGCATTCCTGATAACGATCCCAAAGCTCCCGTTCCTTTAAATCTCCCGGAGAAAATTTCCAGTTCTTACTACTTTTATTAAGCCGGCGTAATAACCGATGTTTTTGTTCTCCTTTTGACAAATGAAGAAAAAATTTAAAAATGATCGTTCCATTGGCCTGAATATGGTTTTCAAAATTCAGAATTTGCTGGTACCTCTTTTCCCAGAATTCAGCTGTAATATCTTCTACGGAATTAATTCCGGGGATATTTTCGTTCAAAATATATTCTGGATGCACCTTGGTCACGAGTACATTTTCATAATGCGTTCTATTGAAAACACCGAATTTTCCCCGCTCCGGCAAGGCTACATAATGCCTCCATAAATAATCATGTTTCAACTCCTGGGAAGTAGGCGTTTTAAAACTATGAACCACCACTCCCCTGCTATTAAAATCTTTAAAAACCTCACGAATCAGGCTATCTTTACCGGCAGTATCCATTCCCTGAAGACAGATCAAGACCGAATATTTTCCATGTGCATATAGCACATCCTGCCAATCGCCAAGATCTTCCCGCACCTCCTCCAGCTTCTTTTCGATCTTCTTTTCTTTTGCGTGCAGGTCTAAGAAAGTAGACTTTTCATTCAGATTTACTTTTCCTTCAGAATAGAATTCGGTTGGCTTGATATCTCTCATGATTCAGTTTTGATACCTTAAAGATAGAACATTTAACAGATTAATTTTTTTATCTTCGCAGCAAAGAGAAATTAAGTGGATAGACGCGAAAAAGAGGAAATAATCGGTAAAGTAACTACACTTCTCAAGGAGATCCCTTCTTCTATGGATGTGGTTAAAAAGGATAAAAAAAGTGACCAGCGGTTTCGATATTTAGCAAATCACATGGTTGAAAAAGCGATCGAAAAGGATGCGCTAATTATTTCTGAAAATCGCAATGGAATTGCCATTCTTTTTAAAACTAGCAAGAAAGACAATAATATCTGGAAGGATCTCTGGCAGCAGCTGGGCTTAGTAATTAACGTTACAGGAATAAAAAACGCATTGGGCATCCTGAAAACCCAGAGCTATATTAAAAACCAGCGGCCACAACATGGCGAATATTTATATTGCTGGTTTTGGGGAATTTTAAAGGAATCTCGCGGCGCCGAAACCCAGGTTGGAAAGGAGATGAAAGATGAGTTCTTTCGAATTGCTCATGACACCGGTCTCTCTTTATATGCAGAAACCCGCGGCAGAACTAATGCGATAGTTTACCAGCGGGTAGGTTTTGAACTATTTCATGAATGGGATCACCCAAGCGGTGATACCATGTATTTTTTAAAGTACGATCCGGCTAAAAATAAGCGGCCTGTTTAAAATCTGCTTCCAAAAAGCTCGACATCTTCTTCAGTAATTTCGGCACCGCCCAGAATTATAAGGCGCTCTACCACGTTGCGTAATTCGCGTACATTACCGCGCCATTCGCTTTGCTGAAGTTTATCAATAGCCTTTTCGGTAAATTCCTTTTGATTGATTCCCTGCTCTTGCGCGATCTTTTCGCTGAAATACTCAATCAATAATGGAATGTCTTCTTTTCTTTCTTTTAAAGCCGGAACTTCAATGAGGATCACTGCAAGGCGGTGATATAAATCTTCACGGAACTTATTATCCTCAATTTCCTTTTTCAGATCCTTGTTAGTAGCGGCGATAACCCGAACATCGATCTTAATATCCTTATCGCTACCAACCCTTGAAATTCGGTTTTCCTGAAGTGCTCTCAAAACTTTGGCCTGAGCAGAAAGACTCATATCACCAATCTCATCCAGGAAAATTGTACCCTTATTAGCCGCTTCAAACTTACCGGCGCGATCTTTATTTGCAGAGGTAAAAGCACCTTTCACATGCCCAAAAAGTTCACTTTCGATTAATTCTGAAGGGATTGCAGCACAGTTCACTTCGATCATTGGTCCTTTGGAACGATCACTTTTTTGGTGCAGCCAGTGCGCCACTAATTCTTTACCGGTTCCATTGGGACCAGTCACCAGCACGCGGGCATCGGTGTGGGCAACCTTTTCGATCATATCCTTAATATGGACGATAGCATCAGAATCACCGATCATCTCATAATTCTTGCTAACCTTTTTCTTTAAACGCGTGTTTTCTGCGACCAGTTCTTTTCGGTCTAAAGCATTGCGAACGGTATTCAAGAGCCTGTTAAGATCTGGCGGTTTTGAGATATAGTCAAAGGCTCCAACCTTCATAGTGTTTACCGCGGTATCCAGATCTCCGTGGCCGGAGATCATCACGATTGGCACATCTGGTTTGATTTTTTTTGTCGCTTCCAGAACTTCCACTCCGTCCATTTTCGGCATTTTAATATCACATAAAATGAGATCAAAATCTTCATTTTTGATGCGTTCCATACCTGCAAGACCATCTTCTGCCTCGATCACTTCGTAGTCTTTATTTTCTTCGGAAAGTATCTTTACGAGAACTCTTCTTATAGAAGCCTCGTCTTCAATCAATAATATCTTAGCCATTCTTTTTTAGTTTCAAAGCGTTGTCATTACTAGATTATAGCAGTAATCACAACTTTCGATTAAAGTACTACAATAAATCGAATTTAATGGAAACCTTAAATTAGCCGCAACATTTGTTTAAGCTTTTTTAAAAAACTTTATTCGTTTTCTGGGGGCAACGGTTTGGGAGCGTTAGGCGGATACATAATATGCACATCTCTTTGTGGAAAAGGAATCGTGATATTATTCAAGCGGAATTTCTGATCGATCTTAAACCGCATTTCACTTTTTGTTTTTGGATCAACAAAACTGTCAGACACATAAAAATGCAACGCAAAAAGTAAGGCTGAATCTCCAAAATCTTCAAATAATACAAAAGGCTCAGGCTTTTTCAGAATATTTTTCTGTTCACGGGCACATTCTAGCAGTACTTCCCGAACTCTTTCCACGTCACTACCATAAGCGACTCCCACTTTTACTGATTCCCTGGTGGTTTTATGATTCTGAGTATAATTATAAACCGTATCGCTAATAAACTTATGATTCGGGATGATCATAACTTTATCATCTCTGGTAAGTGCCCGGGTTGTACGCAATTTAATTTCGAAAACTCGAGCCACGCGGCCTTCCATTTCAATAATATCGCCCACCAAAAGAGATTTATCGAGAATTATAAAAACACCTCCAATCACATCCTGAAACAATTCCTGCAGCGCAAGACCAATTCCAACGAAAAGAGCCGCAGAAGCAGTTAATAAAATGGTTACATCAATTCCCACGGAACTCAGCGTGATGAGGATCACCGCGAGGTAAACGAAGTATTTGATGAACTTGAAGACACTTATAAACTTTAATTTGTCTTCCTCCAGTAGTTTTGAGGTTATAAAGGAGCGAATTAGCCTTAGAACGATGCTGGTCACGATAAAAGAAACAATTATGAGCGTGATCATTCCTACCGAAATGTTCACTGTCTCCCCACCGATTGGCATTTTATAGCCAAATTCCCAGATATCCTTGATCGTTCCCCAGATATCCTGTTCAATGACCTCCTTAACTTTATCTTTGGCGTCTTCCTGCATCACTAGTATTTAAGCCACTTGAAAATCTCTTTATACGTCGGTTTTTTACCATACATTAAAATTCCCACCCTGTAGATTTTTGCTGAAATCCATAATACGCCAAAAACACTTCCTATTAAGATGATTATGGATATAAGTATTTCATACCACGGCACTCCGAATGGAATTCTCATCAGCATCACGATGGGTGAGGTAAGTGGAAAAATAGAAAAAATCGTGGAAACCGTCCCATGTGGATTTTCAACAACCGAGAAGAATCCAACGTAAATTCCTAAAACCAGCGGAATAATGATCGGGAACATAAATTGTTGCGTATCGGTTTCGCTGTCTACCGCTGCGCCAATCGCCGCGTAAATAGAGCTATAAAGAAAATATCCTCCCAGAAAATAAATAATGAAAAAGCTGAGTAAACTGGCATAAGGCAGTTTCAGAATATCTATTACCAGCTGATTCAATTCCGGTTTTGGTGCATTCTGAATTGCCGCGCTTGCGGGCGTTTGCACTGCTGTTGGATCAATTCCCAAAAATGAGCTGACTCCTAATAGAAGAACCGCACCGAGAATGATCCAAATCGTGAATTGTGTCACACCTGCCAGGGACGTTCCGGTAACTTTACCAAGCAATAATTGAAATGGTTTAACGGAAGACACGATAATTTCAATAATACGATTGGTCTTTTCTTCTATAACGCTTCGCATCACCATATTTCCATAAATGATGATAAACATCATTAAGAGGTAACCGGCAGCTCCACCAAAGAACATTTTGATGTAATTAGACATTTTAGAGCTGCGTTCCCCAGAAAAATTCTGGATCTCAATATCTACCTTTGTCTTTGCTTTATCGAGTTCAGTAACATCAATTCCGCGATCTATGAGTTGTTCACGGGTTAATTTATCTGAAATTGTTTTTTCGATATTTTCAACGGTTCCAAATCCCGGAGTTTCTTTTCCGAAGAATTCAATATCTGAAGGTTTTTTAGTTCCTGGTGCTGCCTTGGCTATATGAATTAAGCCGAAATATTCATTATTGAGCACTTCCTGCCTGGCCTGTTCCAAAGGTTTGGAAGAATAATCCAGATATTGAACCTGTTTGCCATCTTTGAATTCTGAAATAAACATCCCCGTTTCATCATGAATCCCAATAATTTTTTGATCCGTGCTATTCAGCATACTCAAATAAGCAATAAGCATGATCATCCCGACAAATATCAGCGGACTCAAAAAGGTCATGATAATAAAGGTCTTATTTCGAACTCTGGCCAGGTACTCGCGTTGTATGATGAGTGATAGGTTACGCATTCTGGGTCACGGTTTTGATGAATATATCATGAACGGAAGGAATCACTTCTACAAAATGATTGACCTCTGCTTTTGATGCTAAATATTTTATCAAATCGTTTGAAGAATCCTGTTCCCCAATTTGAATTGATAGTTTCAGGTCGTTATTGATACTTTTGAAACGAGCCGGGCTAACTTTGAACCTTTCTTCCAGTTCTCTGCGAAGGAGTTCCTCATTCGGCGTATACAAACCTACCTCATAGGTATTTGATTTATATTCTTTTTTAATTTCGGAAACTTTGCCGTCCAGCAACTTATTCGATTTATGAATTAGCGCGATATAATCGCAAAGTTCTTCCACACTTTCCATTCGATGCGTAGAAAAAACAATGGTAGCCCCTTCCTCCTTCAACTGAAGTATTTCATCACGGATAATATTGGCATTTACAGGATCGAAGCCGCTAAAAGGTTCATCAAAAATCAGCAATTTCGGTCTGTGTAGAACAGTAATGACAAATTGTACTTTTTGCGCCATTCCCTTGGAGAGTTCCTGGATCTTTTTGTTCCACCAACCTTCAATTTCCAGCTTTTTGAACCAGTATTCCAGTCGCTCTTTGGCCTGGCTTTTTGTCAAGCCTTTTAGACGTGCAAGGTACATGGCCTGTTCACCCACTTTCATCGATTTATACAGACCTCGCTCTTCCGGGAGATAGCCTATATGGGCAATATCGTCTGGATGTAGCGGTTTACCGTCCAAATAGATCTTACCCTCATCGGGCATGGTGATCTGGTTGATAATTCTTAACAAAGTGGTTTTGCCGGCTCCATTGGGGCCTAGTAAACCAAAAATACTTTGCCGTGGAATATTGATTGAAACATTGTTGAGTGCAGTAAAATTGCCAAATCGCTTGTAGACATTTTCTGCAACCAAAAGATTTTCCATATAGCTGTTTAAAGGAGGTTAAAGATAGCTAAAACGGGTTGGAACAAAACCGAAATCGGTCAAAATTTGGCCCTTCCGAAATCGTGCAAAAAACAAAACCCACCCTTAAAAAATTAAGGATGGGAAAAAAATTGCTATGAAAAAGAAAAATTATCACTAAAAGACTTAGCGATAGTCAAATATATAAAAATTATCTTAAAATTTGATTTTTAAGAAAACATATCTTTAACTTTTTCAAAGAAGGATTTGTCACTTTTTTCCGGATTCGGCTGGAAGTTGTCGTCATTAGCCATCTTCTCGAAAAATTCCTTTTGTTCCTTTGATAAGGTTTTTGGTGTCCAAACATTTACATGAACCAGGAGATCACCTTTTCCATATCCATTCAGGTTAGAAATACCTTTTCCTCTTAGTCTCAATATTTTTCCAGATTGTACCCCTTCCTCTATTTTGATACGAACTTTACCGGTCACTGTATCAATTTCTTTTGAAGTACCTAAAGCAGCTTCAGAATAACTGATGTAAAGATCATAATGAAGATTATCTCCCTCACGCTGCAGGCTGGTATGCTCCTTTTCCTCGATCGCAACAAGCAGATCTCCCGGTATACCATTACCCGGAGCATCATTACCTTTACCTGAAACCTTCAACTGCATTCCATCTTCCACTCCTGCCGGAATTTTAATGGAAACTGTTTCTTCCTTCTGAATAAGACCCTGCGCATCGGCATTATCTGGTTTTTTATCGATGATCTGGCCGGAACCACTACAGGTAGTACACGGGGAAGCGGTTTGCATCCTACCTAAAATCGTATTGGTCACACGCGTCACTTGGCCGGTACCGTTACAGGTAGTACAGGTCTTATAAGTAGTTCCAGGCGCCTGAACTTTTCTTTTAACCTTGATCTTTTTCTCTGCACCATTGGCGATTTCTTCCAAAGTAAGGCTTACTCGAATTCGAAGATTACTTCCTTTTGCACGACGCTGACCGCCAGCAAAACCACCGAAGCCGCCGAAGCCTCCTCCAAAGCCGCCGCCGAAGATGTCACCGAACTGGCTGAAAATATCGTCCATGTTCATGCCTCCTCCGCCGAAGCCGCCACCTTCAAATGCCTGGTGACCAAATCGATCGTATTTAGCTCTTTTCTGTTCGTTTCCTAAAACTTCATAAGCTTCCGCAGATTTTTTGAACATATCTTCGGCTTTCGCATCACCGGGATTTTTATCCGGGTGATACTTCAAAGCCATCTTTCGATATGCCTTCTTGATTTCAGCTGCTGAAGCGTTCTTACTTACACCTAATATTTCGTAATAATCTTCTTTCATGTGTGGTTTTTACAAATTTTGCAAAAGCTTTTTTACTGGCCGGTAACTACCTTTGGGTAACGTATGATTCGCTCACCAAGTTTATAACCTGGCTCGATCACATCAACAATCTTTCCTTTCAATTTATCTGAAGGTGCCGGTATTTGGGTCACTGCCTCGTGGATTTCAGAATCGAAAGCGTCGCCCTGCTCTACTTTCATTCGCTCCAGTCCTTTACTTTTCAGCGTTTCGCGTAGTTTATTCTGAATAAGTCTCACACCCTGTAGCAGGCCTTCATCACCAGATTTGTCGAGTTCTACCATGGCCCTGTCAAAATCATCCATAATAGGCAACATGGCTGTCAATACTTCCTGGTTGGCAGTTTTAAAAAGTTCTAAACGCTCTTTTGAAGTACGTCTCTTATAATTTTCAAATTCCGCGAATAGACGAAGAAACTTATCTTTTTCTTTTTCGAGATCATTCTTCAATTTTTCTTCTTCAGAAAATTGTTTTTCAGAATTTTCAATAGTACTCTCTTCGTTTTCATCTATTTGATCCAATTCATCAATTGCTTCGTTGATGTTTTCTTCAACTTGGTCTTTCACTTCGTTCTTATCTTGAGATTTATCTTCTTTTCGACTCATTTTTTCAAATTTTTCTTTCAGCCGTATGTGGTCAAATTCGCTGCCAATAATTTCAAAATGTCAAAATGTCATCAGAATTTTTAATATTTTTTTGACATCAATTTAATTTAGGATATTTAGTTTTGCCGCTTAATTTAAAAACTACTATGAAAAAACTTATTTTAAGCGCTATTGTATTGAGTGCCATTAGTTTCACTTCTTGTAAGAATGAAAATTCTGAAGCGAAAACTGAAGAAGCTCAGGAAGTCGCTGCTGCAAACGAAAACGCAGAAGCAACTTATAAGGTAGATCCTCAGGCTACTGTAATTGAGTGGGAAGGTAAAAAACCAACCGGAGCTCATAATGGGATCATAAAAGTTACCGATGGTACTTTCACGATGAATGACAGTACTATTGCCAGCGGGAACTTTACAATTGACATGAACAGCATCGAAGTTCAGGATCTGGAAGGCGATGACAAAGCAAACCTTGAGGCACACCTTAAAGGAACTGTTGATGAAAAACAAGATGATTTCTTCAACGTGAAAAAATATCCGGAAGCAAAATTTGAAGTAACCGGTACCACTATGGAAGGCGATCAAACCATGCTTCAAGGAAACCTTACGATCAAGGAAGAAACTAAAAACGTTTCTTTTCCGGTAACAGTTTCTGAAGACGGTGACATGCTTTCATTAACCAGTGATGAATTCACTATTGATCGTACAAAATGGAATGTGAACTATGGTTCAAAATCTGTATTTGAAGGTCTAAAAGATAATTTTGTTTATGATGATATCCAGCTTAAGATCGATCTTAAAGCTAAAAAATCATAATTCAGAAATTTGAATTTTAAAATGAAAAAGCTGCCAGATGGCAGCTTTTTTTTTATGTGAGATCGGCAAGTGCCCTGGACAGATGATTATATTGAAAATCATATCCGGCACTGTCAATTTTTTTGCTGCTAACCAATTGGCTGGACAGTACTATTTGTGACATTTCACCAAGTAAAGTCTTAAGCGCAAACTTTGGCACATTCGGCAGCCAGATGCTTTTGCCCATCTGCTGAGCAAGTTCTTTTGTTAGTTCTTTATTGGTCACCGGGTTTGGCGCCACGGCATTATAGACACCGCTTAAATTATGTTGAATCGCAAAAAGAAAAATATTCGCCAGATCGTCAACATGAATCCAGGATTGCCATTGCTTACCGCTACCTAAAGCCGCTCCCATATTTAAAGAAATTGGTTTTTTAATTTTCTCCAGCATTCCGCCTTCCTGTGCCAACACGAGGCCTATTCTAATCTTTGCCACATCCAGACCAATGGTTTCAAATTGATCGGCTGAGGCTTCCCATTTTCGAACCACTTCGCCCACAAAATTATCGGCCACCTCATGATCATCTTCAGAATATAATTTTTGAAGAGAACTGGGATAGATGCCTATAGCGCTGGCTGAGATAAAATTCTCAACCTGGTTTTCCTTTTCTTTTAATGTCTTTAAGAGTAGATTGGCCGTGTCAATTCGGCTTTTCAAAATTTGTTTTTTGTAAGAATTGGTCCAGGGTTCAGCGATACTTGCACCAGCCAGGTGAATAATCGTATTCACTCCATCCAGACAACCGGCCTCTATTTCCCCGTTTTTAGGATCCCAATAAAACCCCTTGTAATTTTTTTCTTTCTTGATCTTAGATTTTCCGGTAGTAAGGTAGTTCACCTCTATCCCCCGGTCAAGGCATAAATTGGAGAGCTTTGATCCAACCATACCTGTAGCTCCAGTAATTAATACCCGCATATTTTTTTCTTTTAAGGTACTGAAGAATGCGCTTTCAGTGGCAACTTTAAAGCTGTTTAACTGTAAGCCGGTTTATTTTTAACAGCCCTTAACATTTCACGCTTGCCAGGAGGACCAGGAAGTTTGGAAACCTCGAAGCCAGCAGCGATCATAGCACGACGCACACTTCCTTTTGCGGCATAAGTAACAAGCACACCAGGAGTTTTTAAAGAGGAATACATGATATTGAAAATCTCCTCCGTCCAAAGTTCTGGCTGAACCCTTGCTCCAAAAGCGTCAAAATAGATCAGGTCATATTGTTCCTTATCTTTAATCTGATCAAATTTCATCTGCTGTTTGGTCAATTTGAATCTTTCTGAAAGCTGGAACGGCTTTTCCCATTCTGCTTCATGCATTTTCAGGAATTCTTCGGAAAATTTTTCAGCATTTGCCGCTTCCGGATAATTCAGTAAGCCAATT
>CAXPUM010000117.1:0-25715 GCA_964220295.1 Flavobacteriaceae bacterium
GCAGAAAAGGAAAAAGAACAGCAAAAGGTAGAGCAGGAGCTCGAGAATTCTGATGATGGAAATGACAGTACTAAGACCAAAAGTCATGGAGAGATCCTGAAACAACAGATCATTGAAGGCTGCGAGACTTATGATAGGAGTGGAAGCAGCATTTTGTTAAGTTCTTTCACTGCCGGCCTGGAAATTGGATTTAGTTTCCTGATGCTTGCCACATTACACAGTTTTGCAAGCGATTATTTTTCAGAAGCCGTTGTCTTCAAGTTAATGGCGTTTGTCTATCCATTGGGATTCATTCTGGTGGTGATGGGTCAGTCAATTCTTTTTACCGAACAAACTTCATTACTTACATTGCCAGTACTAAGTAAAAGTAGAAGTGTAGCAAGCTTATTTCGAATCTGGGGGCTGGTTATTTTGGGAAATCTAATTGGTGGTTTACTAATAGCTCTAACGATGAGCTGGATTGGACCTAGATTGCATATTTTCGAAGAAAAAGATATCGCAGCAATCGGGCTACATTTAATTGAATATAAAGGTTTTACCATATTGGTAAGTGCGATATTAGCCGGATGGTTAATGGGATTATTATCCTGGCTGGTGACATCTTCAAAAGAGACCGTAGGGGAAATTATTGTGATTTATCTAATTACTGCCGTTATGGGTTTTGCCGGTTTGCACCACAGTATTATAGGGAACATTGAAATTTTTTCGGCAATGCTGGTATCTCCAGAAATTAGTTTTCTGCAATATTTAGAAACCTTGGCGCTGATATTAATAGGAAACGCACTCGGTGCGGTATTCTTCGTAGCATTACTAAAATACCGAGCATTCGTATTTAATGTGAAAATGCCTTAAATCTGGCATAGATTTCGAGCCTTATATAAAAAATGACATCATGAAGTCTATCAAGTTAATTATCAGTTTAATCGGTATTTGGATATTGTCCAGTTGCGGAAGCGGAAATTCAATTTCCGAGCAAAATATATCCGAATTAATTGAAGGACGAAAGTTTGAGATCGAGAATGATTGGGCAGTCCCATTGAGAGGCAGCAATATTAATTTGATTGGAAATCCTAATTCTATAACTTTTAAAAACGATTCGGTTGAAATTTATTTACCTTATTTTGGCGTCAGGCAAGCTGGAGGCGGATACTCAGGTGAAGGAGGAATTAAATACTCCGGGCCGATAAAAGATTTACGATTTGGAAGCGGTGATAAAAAAGCAATGGAAAGTATTCAGTTTGATGCCAATATTAAAACTGAAAATCTGCGATTCTTTATTAATATTTATCCTACGGGTAATACTACTACGAATGTTACAAGTTCTCAAAGAGATGCCATTGCCTATAGAGGACAAATTCAGAAGATAAAAGAGGAGTAAATTAAATAATCAAAAATATCTTATTTATCAAGACTCTATTTTACATAATATAAATTATAGGTCAATTATTGAAATATATAAATATCCTTAGGCAGGTATTTGCTGGCTCAAACAATGAAGTGTTCCAAAGCCCCAAATAAAATCAATACAATTGATTCCTATAATTTCCCTTGTTGGAAAACATTCTACCAAGGTGTTTAATGCAATCCGATCATTTGCATCATTAAATGTTGGTACCAGCACTGCGTTATTCAAGATGATGAAATTTGCATAACTAGCCGGTAAAGTCAATCCATCAAACAATATATTTTTAGGCATTGGTAATTCTACGATATTCAAGGAATTACCATTTTCCAATTTGGCGGATCTTAACCTTTTTAAATTGTCCTGTAATGCTTTATAATTTTTGTTTTTCTGGTCTTTTTCTACAATCGTGACAACTGTATGATCATTTACAAATCTGCAAAGGTCATCTATATGGCCATGGGTATCATCTCCAATAATTCCATCTCCAAGCCAAATGGTATTCGTTATTCCCAAGTATTCTTTGAAAATTGCTTCGTAATCTGTTTTAGTAAATCCTGGATTTCTAACCTGAATGTCCGGATGTAATAAACATTCTTCTGACGTGATCAAAGTACCTTTTCCATTGACTTCCAGGGCGCCGCCTTCAAGAATTACCGGTTTACCCTGGTAAGTAACTTGGGTGATTTCAATTTCCAGTTTTTTTGCCACCATTTCCGGAATTCTTCGATCGAGCTTATAGTTTTTATATTTAGCCCATCCGTTAAAATTGAAATTAAGCGCCTCCAGTTTCTTCCCATTTTTAACAATTATTGGCCCGGAATCTCTCATCCAGCTGCGATTCGTTTTCTGAATGATAAATGTAATTTTATCTAGTTCCACGTGTGCGATTTCCAGCATCTCACTGACTTTCGTTTTTAATTCTTCCGAAGCAACTACTAAAAATAAAGACTCATAGGTTGTCACTTTTTTGATGAATTCAACAAAAGCCCACTTGATCGCACCGTATTTTCCGGGCCAGTCATTACCATTATGCGGGAAACACAATAATAATCCGCGTTGTTCTTCCCACTCTGCTGGAAATCTTCTCATTAGTCTAAAGCTCTTTTAGTCAAACCTTCAAATGCATCAATTCTGCGATCCCTGAAAAATGGCCAGTTTTGACGAACATTTTCCTGTAATTCCAAATCTACTTCAGCAATCAAAATTTCTTCCTTATCATGCGATGCCTGAGCTAAAATTTCACCCTGAGGTCCAGCTATAAAAGATGCTCCCCAGAACTCAATTCCATCTGTATCGAGAAGATATTTCTCCAGGCCAATTCTGTTTGCAGCAGCGACATAGATACCATTTGCAACCGCATGACCTTTCATCACATTCATCCAGGCACTATGCTGATTGGAACCAAAAACATCTTTTTCTTTCGGATGCCAGCCTATAGCAGTTGGATAGAACAATACTTCGGAACCCTTTAATGCAGTAAGTCTTGCAGCTTCAGGATACCATTGGTCCCAACAGATCAAGGTGCCAATATTTCCTTTTTTTGTAGGATTGTTTTTGAAACCCAGATCTCCAGGAGTGAAATAAAATTTTTCATAAAAATGTGGATCGTCCGGAATATGCATTTTTCGATACAGACCAGCTTCAGTTCCATCTGTATCAATAATATAGGCACTATTATGATAGATGCCGGCCATTCTTTTTTCAAAAAATGGAACAATGATGACCACTCCTAATTCTTTTGCCAGTTCACTGAAAGCTTTAAAAGAAACTCCGTAAAGTGGCTCAGCAATCGCAAAATTATCAACATCTTCACTTTGACAAAA
This sequence comes from Flavobacteriaceae bacterium, assembly GCA_964220295.1. Classification (GTDB taxonomy): domain Bacteria; phylum Bacteroidota; class Bacteroidia; order Flavobacteriales; family Flavobacteriaceae; genus Christiangramia. The sequence goes on from CAXPUM010000117.1 coordinate 3,229, forward strand.
ATAATGACTGCTATATAGCTCAGGAAGACAAATCACTTCTGCACCTTTTTTGGCTGCACTTCTCACCCACTCCAAACATTTCTTCAAATTGTTTTCGGCAACATCGTTTAGGTTTAGTTGAATGACCGCAATTTTATAATTTTTCATATAGTTAAAACTTACTTTAAATGTATCAAATAATATTTATTAATCCCTTTGCTGCTTTATGATTGGAAGCTCACAGCTTGTTTTTATGAAATTGGAGAATTTAACTTTTAGAATTTTAAGAATTATCAATTTGACTAGCATTTTTTCTTCGATTTAAACGAGAAATGTAAAAACTGCTGATAAGAATACAGGCTCCTCCCAGGTATGTATTCCAGCTCAGCTCCTCTCCTAGCAGTAAATACCCTAATAAAATTGCGCTTACCACTTCCAAATACATCAACGAAGTTGCCGTGGCAGCAGGCAGATGTTTTAAACCATAAAAGAACATTTTAAATACTACTACACCAATCACAATTCCGTAAACTAAACCAATTCCAAGGTGACCGATTTCAGCGGTGGCAAATCCGCCTAAAAATGGTAAAAACAATATCGATCCTGCGATATTCTGATAAATGATCATTTGATTTTGAGTATAGTTTTGAGATTCTTTTTTAAACATCATCACCGTTATCGCATATCCAATTGCTGCACCAAGCGCGGCAATCATTCCTATGAAATCATTAGATTCAAAACTGAAAGGTTTGCCAAGGTAAGTAATGATAATTCCGAGAAAAGCGAGGATAATAAAAAACCATTGTTGCTTATGGATGGATCTTTTATAGTACAGGCTTTCAACGGCTGTGACAAATAGCGGATAAGAATAGAATAGGACCACTGCATTACCAATTGAAGTATACTGATAAGCAATTAGATACAAAAACATTCTAGCGGCATTGATCAAGGATGCCAGTAGCATATGCCTGTAATTGCCTTTCAATTCTAAACCACCATTTTTCCATACCGCTGGGATTAAGAACAACACTGGAACAACCGTTCTGAACCAGGCAATCAAACCGGTAGACATGCTCGTCATTTGCTTAATGAAGATACCGTTAAAACCGGCGATTAATGCACACAGCACAACAGCATATACAGCCTTTTTTACCATTTCAAGTTTCAAATTTTAAAATGGCGAATCTATAGTTTTTTATAATAGTATCTGCTAGCTATTTGGAAGTAATGATTTACTTTCCATAAACTTTCTGGCTAAGCAATTATTCCTAACTTTCCCAAAAACGAAAATATGCAGACCGTGCAGAAATTAATTGACAAATTAGATTTACAGCCGCATCCTGAAGGTGGATATTTTAAAGAAACTTATCGCAGCCCTTTCAAAATAAACTCTGAAGCTCTTGGCAAGAATTACGACGGAAATAGAAATGTGTCTACCTGTATCTATTTTATGCTTACTTCAGAAACTTTTTCAGCTTTTCATAAGATCAACCAGGATGAGATTTGGCATTTTTACACTGGCTCCCCTATCAGTCTGCATATAATTTCTGAAGAAGGAGAGCATTCAGAAATTCTAATAGGTTGCGAAATGGATAAAAACCAGGTTCCTCAGGCGGTTGTAAATGGAGGCAGCTATTTTGCAGCAAAAGTAACTGAAGCAAATTCGTACGCTTTAGTTGGATGTACGGTTGCCCCTGGATTCGATTTCAAGGATTTTTATTTGCCTTCTCAAGAAGAGTTAACGGCCAAATTTCCGAAACATAAAAGACTGATCGAGCAGTTTACTCGTTCCTAAAAAAAGATTTAAATTTTTTTTTCAAAACTCAATCCTTCAATAAATTTTTAATAACCAGCTTCTTTTGAAGCTGGTTATTCTTTAAACCTAGATTTTACTTTTTTTATCCTCGATTTTGATGATCGTACCATCTTTTCTAAATTCAACATCCATATTCTTACCTTTTTGTTTGAATTCTACATCATAAAACTCACCTTCCCTGGCACTACTCACATGCTCTACCTCAGTGATTTCATGATCTTTATATTCTTTTTCAATCACCTTTAGAATAGGCTCAGGTAATTCATCCTTTTTAATACTGTTTTCGGTTTCTACCCAGGTACCATCCGCATTAAAGTCGGCCCGGTATTTCTCACCGTCTTTTTTGAAATGAGATTCCCAATATCCATGATCGTCCTGTTCCCAATCTGGATCGTTTTCACCTGGATATTTTTTCTGAAATGATTCGCTTACCGCCTGAGGAACTTTTGAGGTATCATGCTTCTCATTATTTTTATTTTCCTGGCAGCTTAGCATACCTGCCATTAGAATTCCTGTAACTGCAAATGTTAGTCTTTTCATGTTTTTTTTTAAAATTATCAATCTTATAAAAGATCATCGGCTAATTATATCATAAAACTGAGTTATCAATTTCTTTAATTTTCTGAAATCAATTCGGTTATACTATATTCGTGAGAATTCTGATCTATAAATTATGATGACAATCATTGTAATTCTGGTGGTTTCCGGAGCTTTGATCCTTGGAGCAGTATGGGGAATTTACTGGAAGCTACCAAAGAAAACTGAAGGCTTTCTCGTCGCGCTTGCCGGTGGAGCTTTGATGGTGTCAGCGATTTTGGAGCTAATTGAACCGGCTACCAAACAAACACCACTCGGCTGGGCACTAACCTCGGTTTTTGCAGGGGCTTTAGTATTCTGTGTCCTGGACTATTTTGTAAAGAAAAAATGGGGTGGCAATAGTGGCGGCGGACTTCTGGCGGCGATAACCTTAGATGGAATTCCCGAAAATCTCGCTCTTGGAGTTGCCCTTATTGGCGCAGAACCCTTGACTGTTGCTGCACTTTCAGGATCAATTTTTCTTTCCAATTTACCTGAAGCTGCAGGTGGCGCCAAGGAAATGAGTGATAATGATCGATCTAAGAAAAAAATCCTTTGGTTATGGATCGGCACCGCTTTAATTCTTTCGGCAGCCGCCCTTGTCGGTAATTTGTTATTGGAATCTGCAAGCAAAGAAATACTCGACTATATCAGGTGTTTTGCAGCTGGTGCCGTTATTGCGTCTTTGGCGATTGAAGTTTTTCCAAAGGCTTTTAAAGAAGATAATTACATGGCTGGAATTGCCACTGCCTTTGGTGTTATATTGGCAATTTTTCTTAACTCTTTAGATAAGTAGATGGAAGAAGTAAGCCTGATTAGAACAAATTCAGAAAATCCTGATTTTATCAAATTAGTTAGAGAACTTGATAATTATCTGGCGATCTGTGATGGCGAGGAACACGAATTTTACGATCAGTACAACAAACTGGATAAAATTCGCAATGTAGTACTTGTTTATTTTAACAATGAGCCTGCTGGTTGCGGCGCTTTCAAAAAATATTCTGAAGACCTTGTGGAGATTAAAAGAATGTTTGTAGCTCCAAATTACAGGAAAAAAGGCCTGGCATCAAAAATACTGCAGGAGCTTGAAAAATGGGCTGGAGAAGAGGGTTTCCAAAGTTGTATTTTGGAAACTGGAAAGCGAATGACAGAAGCGGTCAGTTTTTATCGACAAATGAATTATTTACCCATTGAAAAATATCCTCCTTACGAAAATGTGGAAAACAGCCTGTGTTTTTCAAAAAACCTGAATTAATCTTCGGTCGCCTCGTGCTCCTCTACATCTTTCCGAAGATCTAATTTTCTGAAACGTGGAAACAAAGCGCCCATTCCCAAAACGGTGAGCAGCGTCATACTTCCTCCGAAAACCACCGCGGTAACCGTTCCCATTAATTTTGCGGTAACACCACTTTCAAAAGCTCCCAATTCATTGGAAGAACCAACAAAAATCGAATTTACAGAAGAAACTCTTCCGCGCATATGATCGGGTGTTTTTAACTGAAGAATGGTTTGTCTAATCACCATGGAAATACCATCGGTCGCTCCGCTTAAAAATAAAGCTGCAACAGATAACCAGAAAATATCAGATAATCCGAAGATGATGATACTAACTCCAAAACCAAAAACGGCTGCCAGTAACTTTAACCCGGCTTTTTTATTTAGAGGATAATAGGCTGAAGTGAACATGATGATCACGGCACCAATGGCGGGTGCGGCGCGCAAAATTCCGAAGCCCTGTGCGCCTACTTTCAGAATATCCTGAGCAAATACAGGAAGAAGTGCTACGGCTCCTCCAAATAATACCGCGATCATATCTAAAGCGATCGCTCCCAAAATGATCTTTTTATTGAAAACGAATTGTACACCCTCCTTTAAACTTTTCATGATGGGCTCTCCAATTTTCGGATTCAGAATTGGCTTTTTCGAGATCCTCGATAAAGCAAGAAGTGCGACCAACACAAAGCCAAATATTAGTAGCATAGACCAATGAACACCGATCCAGTGAATACTGAAACCCGCCAGTGCCGGTCCCAGAACCGATGCTAATTGCCAAACCGAACTATTCCAGGTAGCAGCATTTGGATATACTTTTTTAGGTACGATTAAGGCGAACAGTGAAAAATTGGTTGGACCAAGAAATGCTCTTACAATTCCCCCAAAAAAGATGAGCACGTAAATGGCATATAATATGAATTTCGTGGTCATGTTTTCAGTAATTACCGGCCAGGTAAGTAGAAACAGCCCAATGCTGATGACCGAAAAGCCCAAAAGGCATTTCAGTAAAAGTCCTTTCTTCTCTTTCTGATCTACAATATGTCCAGCAAACAAAGCAAGTGAAACTGCCGGAATAACTTCCATAAGTCCGATCATTCCCAATGAGAATGGGTCTTTTGTAAGGTTATATACTTCCCATTCTATAACAATGAACTGCATGGTTCGGGCGAAAACAAACGCAAATCTTACTAAAAGAAATGTTCGGAATTCTCCAAAACGCAGGGCAGCGTAGGGATCGGTTTTAGGCATAGCAATTTCGGAATGAAGTCAAATTCTATTTCAAAGTTAGACAATGCTCCCAGATAATTGAAAAATAGGCCTGGTGAAAATTCCATAAAAAAGCACGACCTGTAGCCGTGCTTCAAAACTGTATTTGTTTAGATCAATTACAAATCATTTCCGTAGATATCCAATTCTATCACCGGTTTTCCTAGTTTTTTGATATCTTCCAGCTGGGTAGCTTTATCGCCAACAACCACATAGATCATTTCATCTTCTGCTAGATATTGATTGATGACATTTTTGAAATCATTAGCATTCATTTCCATCAATTCCTGCTGCATGTTCTCAATAAATTTAGGATCCTTGTCGTATTTGCTGATATCTCTAAGAATCCCCAGTTTAGATCCCAGACTTTCGTAAGCTCTGGTATTCTCTTTCAACAATTTATTTTGAGTCAGGTCCACTTCCTCCTGATTGAAATCTTTGGCATAATTCTGAACCATTTCCTCGATGATCTGCAAAGAAGAAAGAGTCGCATTGGCCCTAACGCTGGTCCTGATGTAAAACGGAGAAACTTCCAGATTTTCTGAAATTCCTGAGTAAGCTCCATAAGTATAGCCTTTTTCGATTCTCAAGGTCTGAAATAACTTTCCGCTTGAACCACCGCCAAGAATTTCATTGGCAAAGCCCAATTTGGATGCGTCATCATTTTTTTCTGAAAGTACCAACTTTCCAATAAGAATAACCGATTGTTTGGCGTCTGGCACATTTACGAAATACAGCTTCCCTCCTGCTCCTTCTGGTTTGATTTCATCAGTTTGAACCTGTGGAGCTTCGGTATCCCACTTTTGAGCAAGATCTTTTAACGTATTCTGAACCTCAGATTTTTTGATCGCTCCAGCAATATGAAAACTGGCATTTTTTGGAGATAGCTCTGAATAATACGCTTTCAGATCATTCAAGGAGATCGCTTTGGCTGATTCAATTGTTCCCATGCCCGGTGTTCCGAAACTGTTATCTTTTCCGTAGAGCAAACGATAAAAAACAGTCTGAGCTATTGCCTGAGGATTTGCCTCCATTCCTTTAAGATTCGTTTCCAAGGCAGCCTTTAAACGCTCGAATTCCTTAGTATCCCAGCGAGGTTCCAAAATGATTTCCTCAACAAGATCCATGGTTCCCTCAAAATTCTTGGCTAAACAGGTTCCGGTAATATGAAAATCTTCATTTGAACTATATAGATTAATACTGGCTCCAAGTAAGCCTATAGCTTCCTCCAGCTCGGCGGGTGTTTTATTCGCAGTTCCCTGCATCATCAAGTCACTTAATAAAGAAGCGACCCCTGGTTTATTTTCAGGATCTAATAATTGGCCTCCAGGAATAGTAATATCAAATTGAACTAATGGAACTTCCCTATTTTCAATACCGTAAACTTCCATTCCATTTGCCAGTTCAGCCGTCCATACTTCAGGAGACTTAAAAAGTGGTAGGTCACCGAATTCTGGTTCACTTCTGTCGTATTTTGATTTTGTCTTTTCGTATTGAGCTTCTTCTCCCTGGCTTACCTCTTCGCTTGCCACATCATTTTTAACTTCTTCTATCCAAACATCAGCTTCCTTCGAACCTTCCACTGCCAAGTTTATACTACCCTTGGGTACAAAGCTTGTCATAACGAAATCCTGACCTTTAATATATTGCTCGTAAACTCGCATAATATCTTCTTTGGTTACTGCATTGGTCAATTCTGCAGTTTTCGAAATGTAACCCGGATCATTATTAAACTCATTATCCTGTACCAACTGGAAAGCTTTATTTAAAATAGTGCTGACGCCTTGATATAATTGTGTTTCCAATTCAGCTTTGATTCTTTTTAACTCTCTTTCACTGACACCATTTTTTTCAAATCTTTCCAGACCTTTTTCTACAGCGATTTTTACACTGTCTAGATCAGTATTTGCATTTGCTCGTACTCGAATAACAAACTCTCCTGCCAGTTCACTGCTACTTTGGTAAGTGCTGATATTTGGAGCCAGTTTGGCTTCTTCAACAACCGTTTGATATAAAGGAGATTTTTTACTTCCGCTTAACAATTGTCCCAGTATTTGCAAAGCGTACATATCCTTATTGTAATCTTCGACTGTTGGATAAACCATTCTTAACTCAGGAAGCTTTGCAAAATTATCTTCGTAATACAAAGATTTGGTTTCGGTAAGATCTACTGGTTTGGCCTCAATTGGTTTTACTTCAGGACCACTTGGAATTTCACCAAACCATTTTTTTACCAGCTCTTTGGTTCTCTCAACATCTATATCGCCAGCAATCACTAAAGAAGCATTGCTCGCACCATAGTATTGATTATAAAATTCTTTTACATCGTCTAGGGTTGCTGACTGCAGATCTGGCAATTGCCCTATTACCGTCCAATTATACGGATGTTCTTCTGGGTATAGGTTCTTCCGAATCACTTCATCTGTATAACCATAAGGTGAATTATCTACTCGTTCACGTTTCTCATTTTTCACGACCTGCTTTTCTCTTTCTAAAGCAGCTTCGGTAACGGTGTTGATCATATATCCAAAACGGTCAGAATCGATCCATAAGATCTTTTCAAAAGCATCTTTAGGGACAACTTCATAATATACTGTTCCGTCACTCCAGGTTCCGCCGTTTCGACTTCCACCCCACTCCGGGATCATCTTACGGTTGGCTCCACGGGGTACATTTTCAGAATCATTAAAACTCATATGTTCAAAGAAATGAGCGAATCCCGTTTTTCCAGGTTTTTCACGGTTCGAACCAACATGCATCATCGTTGCAACAGCAACTATAGGATCGCTATGATCCTCATGCAGAATAACTTCCAGGCCATTATCTAAAGTAAACTTCTCGTAATCTATTTTAAATTCTGAAGCAGGATTCTCTGAATTCTGCGACTGGCCAAATACCATATGCCCGGCAATTGAAAGTGCCAGGAAAAAAAGATAATTTTTATTCATCAATAATATTGTTTTGTGGATGGATTTTAAAAATAAGGAATTCAGATTTAAAATGCTTAAAACTTTATCTATTAAAGAAATCAAAAACCTGATTGAATTGAATGGTATAATTGTAATTTCAGATAAAATTTAGAACATGGCAGCAGGAAGTTCCAATATCGCTATCTACGGAGCGATCGCGGCAAATATTCTTATAGCAATAAGCAAGTTTATCGCAGCTTTTTTTACAGGTAGTTCGGCAATGCTGGCTGAAGGTATACATTCTCTGGTTGATACGGGAAATGGCCTTTTATTACTACTCGGAATTAAAAAATCCAAACAAAAACCAGATCGCCAGCACCCCTTTGGATATGGTAAAGAAGTGTACTTCTGGAGCTTCGTGGTAAGTATTTTAATTTTTGCTCTCGGTGGTGGATTCGCTATTTATGAGGGAGTCCACGCCTTACAAGATCCTCACGCGATGGAAGATCCTACCTGGAATTACATTGTGCTTGGAGCTGCAATTTTATTTGAAGGAACTTCTTTGGTGATCGCCGTTAGAACTTTCAATAAATCCCGAAAAACGAAATCCAAAAACCTGATCAAAAACATTATTCGAAGTAAAGATGCATCTACTTTTGCTGTAATTATAGAAGATACGGCGGCAGTAACTGGTTTGATCATAGCGATGCTTGGAGTTTTCCTTTCCCAACAGCTCGACAACCCGATGATCGATGGCTCAGCCTCAATAGTTATCGGAGGAATTTTATTAACTGTGGCAACTTTCCTGGCGCACGAGAGTAAAGGGCTATTATTAGGAGAAAGCGCTCAGCCAGAAGTAATAGAAGATGTTGACCGAATTATTAATGAAAGTCCGCACATTATCAATTCGAATGTTCCTCAAACCATGCATTTCAGTCCGGATCAAATTTTGCTGATCGTGGAAGTAGATATTACAGATGATCTAAAACTGGTGGAAGCTGAAGAAATTATAGATAATCTTAGGAAGAAGATTAAAGAGAAGCATCCTAAAATTAAAGAAGTTTATATTCAAACCACCAACCATCTGGAGCCGAAGCTATAAATAAAAAAAGCCATCTAAAAAGATGGCTTTGTGTACTAAATAAGTATCAAACTGATTGATTAGTCAATCAATTCCACGTTTACCGCGTTGATTCCTTTTTTTCCTTGTTCTGTATCGAATCTTACTCGATCGTTTTCACGAATGTCATCGATTAGACCACTCTGGTGAACAAAAATGTCTTCCTGAGATTCGTCTGAATTAATAAAACCAAAACCTTTGGTATTATTAAAAAACTTTACTTTACCTTCTTGCATTATATTGCATATTAAATATTACTAAAATGCCATGTTCGTTTATAGATCGTATGGCTTCCAATCTTAAATTTTATTGTTGATTAAATAGTGAAGTAAACTAACTAGAAAAATTCCGCAATGGAATATAAAAAGTGGAGAAAACTAAAATATTTACTCTGCAAACCTACCACTAATAAATGGATTAGTTCACAATTATATCACAATGTTTAAAAATAATTACTTTGGACTTTTAAAAGAGATCTTAGAGACGCTTGACTCTAACAGCATTTAAGCCTCTCATACCTTGTTCCAGCTCGAAAGACACCTTGTCATTTTCATTTATTTCATCAATCAGGCCGCTAACATGTACAAAATATTTTTCACCGGTAGTTTTACCAATGATGAATCCGAAACCTTTTGAATGATCAAAAAATGAAACTTTCCCTTCAGTATCTAATACAATCTCTTCTTCTTCGCGATCTTCTTTCTTTGGAACTGAAATTTCAATATCTTCAGCCTGCACTTCTACCTTTTCAGTATTATCTGGTGGCGTATCAGTAAGATTTCCATCGGCATCAACATACGCGATCATATCTTCAAAAGAACCTCCTTTGTTAGAATTTTCTTTTCTTTCCAGTCTTTTAGCTTCTTTCTCTTTTCTTTTCTTAAGCTTCTTTTTTTCTTTTTCTCTTTTATTTTGGGTTTGTCCGGATCTTGCCATTCACTAAATTTTGATTATTACTCGTTTTCCAATTCCAATGCTTTGAACCACTAAACGAATACCAGAAAATTTAATGTGTAAGATTATCTTTTGAGAATTTATTCAGAGAGAGCAATGGCTAAAAAGCCTGCACCGAAATTTGCTGTAAAGATACGCTAAAATTTACGATTTAAATAATCCTAAAGAAATAACTCCGGTCCAGATAGATAATTATTTTTCATTCAGATATTTAAACACCGCCGAAAAATCCAGATCAGCCATATTCTTATGTTTTGCAAGGCCATAAACTTCCTTTGCCGTATTTGTTAAAGGGCTGGGCTGTCCATATTCATAAGCCGTTTCAGTAAAAAGGTGTAAATCTTTCTGAAGGTGTTTAAGTGGAAAATTAGGTTCATAATTATTTTCTTCAATGCGAGATCTAAAAACATCTAAGATGGGGGCCGTTACCGGAGTTTTCAGCAAAATATCCATTCCAGTCTTTTTATCGATTCCCATTGCCATTCCAAGATTCAAACTTTCAGAAAAAGCCAGCATGCTTTGCCCAAGGAGTTGATTGATCATAATTTTCATAGCAGAGCCCTTTCCATGTGGTCCTACGTGAATAGCGTCTTTGCCCATTTTATCCAGCATAGGCTTTACTTTATCCAAATCATTTTTCTCTCCTCCTACTAGGAATAGCAATTGGGCCTCGGCAGCAGGCACTTTAGAACCCGAAACTGGTGCATCTAAAAACCGGATATTTCGATTGGTTGCTTCTTTTGCCATTTTTTCACTGAATGTAGGATTTACGGTACTACTGTCTACCCAAATTGAATTTTCCTTTAAAGATTTTAAAAATCCGTTTTCACCAAGAGCGAGTTCTTCTACAACATTTGGATTTTCTAGCATCGTAAAAAGCACATCAATATCTTTCGCTACCTCTGCAGCGTTTTCCGCCCATTTCGCGCCATTCTTTAAAAGGTCATCTGCCTTGCTTTTCGTTCTGTTATAAACTACTAAATCATATCCTGCATTCTGAAGATTTGCAGCCATACGACTTCCCATAATACCTAATCCTATAAATCCGATTTTCATGATCACTATTTTATTTCAAATTTAAGTGGAAAGTCGCAGTGCTCCAATTCAGTAAAGATTTTAGCAAAAGTTTATGAGCTTAAAATCTTCTAAAATCAACTTCTCATTTAACTTAAAAAGAAAAATTATTATGAAAGCTGTAGGTTTTAAAAAGTCATTATCAATTGAAAAAGAAAATTCTTTTTTCGATTTTGAAACAGAAAAACCCAAACCAGGATCAGGGGAAATTCTAGTGAAGATCAAAGCAATTTCCGTCAACCCGGTAGATTATAAAGTCCGACAGAATTCTGCTAAAGAGGAATTGGATGAACCCAAAATCATTGGTTGGGACGCCAGCGGAATTGTTGAAGAAGCAGGTGATGAAGTCAGGAATTTTAAAAAAGGGGATGAAGTTTGGTATTCAGGTGATATTACAAAGCCCGGATGTTATGCAGAATATCAGGTGGTGGATGAAAGAATCGTTTCGAAAAAGCCAAAGAATCTCAACTGGAAGCAGGCTGCTGCGATGCCACTCACTTCTTTAACTGCCTGGGAATGTATTTTCGACCGGATGCAGATCAAAGAAAATTCAGGAACCGGAAAATCGATTCTGATCATTGGTGGAGCCGGCGGAGTTGGTTCTATAGCCATTCAACTACTGAAGAAATTGACGAATCTTAAAGTGATCGCAACTGCCTCCAGAGATGAAACGAGAGACTGGTGTTTTATGATGGGAGCAGATGAAGTTGTGAATCATCATGACCTTCTTGAGGAGATGGAAGCGTTTAAACCGGTAAATTATATTCTGAATTTTGCGGATACTTCTGGTCAATGGAAAAATATGGCTGAACTGATAGCTCCTCAGGGAGCAATTAGCTGTGTAGTCAATACCACAGAAACCGTTGACATCAATTTATTGAAAAATAAAAGTGTTAGTTTCCATTGGGAATTGATGTTCACCAGAAGTCAGTTTGAAACGGAAGATATGGATGCTCAACATAAAATATTGAGCAGAGTAGCAGAACTTTTTGAACAGGAGCAGCTGCGAACCACTCTTGGAAAGGAATTTTCAGGATTAAGCGCTGATACCTTAAAAGAAGTTCACAAATTGCAGGAAAGTGGAAAATCCATTGGGAAGAACGTGATCAAATTTTAAAAAATTAAAGGCTTCCTGTTTGGAAGCCTTTTTTTCTATTTTGATGCAAGCAAATCTATCTTTCTGATCTTAGGATCTTCAGATAATAATTTTGATGCATTTTCCATCAATTTTGCTGCAATCTCTCCATTTAGATGCGCTTCCCTCCCATCTTCATTTTCAAAAGTATCAAAAATGCCAAAGGTGTTCTGGTCTATCTGAAAACTGTACCAGGTAATTGTTTTCTCTTCTTTCTTAGCGAGATCAACCGCGTCTTTCAGAAATTTCTTTACATCTTCTTCTTTGCCACTTTTAGCAACCACGGTCGCCAATAATCCATATTTCTTCATAATTCTAAGTTTTAATACTGGAATTTAAGAAAATCTATTCGGAAACAAGAATCAACTTATTAATTGTCAAATAATTAACTCTTAACAGGAACCATGTACACCGGGATTTTAGTTTTTTCGAGAACGTGGGAAGCCGTTGTTCCCATTAAAACTTTTTCAAGAACCGAATGACTATGTGTACCGAGCACAACTAAATCAGCACGCCATTCATCAGCATAATCTAAAATGGCACCCGAGACTGTTCCTTCGGCTATATAAGTTTTCACAGTTTCATCGTCCAGGTGCCGGGCTGCGGTCTGGACAAAATCCTCTGCAACTTTTCGTAATTGTGAAGTAATCTCAAGGTCTACCTGCATTTCATTATATCCTTCATATCCCATAAAAGTAGGATAGCTATTTCCGTAGTAGCGTACATCGGCCAGAACATGGATAAGACATACTTCGGCGCCCATGGTTTTGGCCAGTTCGTATCCTTTTTGAACCACAATTTCTGATTTCGGATTATAATCAACCCCAATTAATACTTTTTTCATGATGAGCATATTTTACCCTTCTAAGATACGCATTTCAGCCGCCACTAAAACTTATAAAAGTTATAAAACCAATCGTCATTTACTTTCTAAAAATCAATTGTTTGAAGGCATTAATTTCACTTTTTATTCTGAAAAGGATACTGGTTTTTGGAGTATCTTTAAGTACCAATTAATAAATCAAAGCCGTTATGGAAACTACAAGAGAGGCGGCACGTGAATCTAAGCACACAGAACTCGTTCATGATTTGAAGGAGCTTCTGGAGCGAAACTACGATGCCGAAAATGGTTATAAAAAAGCCGTTGAACATGCTAAGAATGGGAACCTGAAACGTTTTTTAAAGAACCAGGCTGCAAAAAGAAACCGTTTTGCGACCGAACTTGAAAAACAACTTCACCAGCTGAATGATCCTCAAACTGATAAAAATGGATCTGTTTTAGGAAATTTGCACCGTTTCTGGCTGGAATTCAGGAGTTCATTAAGTAAGCATGATGACGAATCTTTGTTGGAAGAATGTATTCGTGGAGAAAATGCAAGCGTTAAAATCTATGAAAAAAAGCTGGAGAAGACGATTTACTCCAGTGACTTAAGAATGTTACTGGAAAGTCAGCTAGCATCCATCAGGGAAACGCTTTCGGAAGTAAAAATTCTGGAAGATCTTGAAGATTAAAAAGAAACCGGCTCTTGCCGGTTTTTAATTTTTTACCACGATCAACTGGGCTTTGGCGCCAGTTAGTAAATTCCATTCTTTTTTGGCCAGTTGCTCTCCTTTTTCAGACAAAACTCTTAATTCTGCCGTATTGGGACCCGAGGTTCCCTGGTTTAATGCCACAAATTCAATACTATTGAAACCATCCTGCAAATTCACCAATACTGGCGTGAATCCTCCCTGTAAAGGCATATTCTCATTTACCACCTTTCCGTTCACGATTATTTTAACCCTGTCGCCATCTACATATTCATGATCACGACAATAAACTTCTACGAATTTTCCAGATGTAATTACATTTCCTAGACTCTGGTCGTTTTTATATTCTTCCTTTGCAGCTTTATCTGCTTTCCATTTTTCTTCAACGGCGTCTCCCGCGGTCATCAGGTTATTCGGATTTTCTCTTAGGTCAATAGCCTTGGGTTTGTCGCGAAGAAATCGGCTATCCGTATTAGTCTCTTCCCGACGGATAATTGGGAAGCCACTGGAAGACTCTTCAGCTTTGATCACCTTCCCAGTATTAGTGGTTCTAGGTAATTCCTGTGCTGAGAGGGATATTCCGGAAAGAATACAAATAAAAAGGAATAGTACTTTTTGCATTTTAAAAATTATTACTCAATCTAATAATAATCAAAAATACCGCCAAAAATACTATTCCCGAAATTCTTAGGAAAAAACTGCTATTCAGATGGAAAAAGTGGATCAGCCATCACTTCTTCAATTTGTAACGTATGTCTCGCAGTATGACCGGCCAGAAATAAAACAAGTTGGTGTGCATCGACTGTGGCAAAAGGAAATTCAAATGTGTGTGAATACATATCAGCTTCACTATTTTTCAGATACTCTTTAATTTCCTCACGCTGATTTTCAAAAGCTTCCAAAGCTTCTTCTGAATTTTCGAATTGATGTTCCGGTTGCAGATTTGCTGATGCTTTTGCCTTTTGATCCCTATTGGTGATCATCGCAATTAAGGCGGCATCATCCATAGAAACCTCACCAGCTTCATCCTGATCATTTTCCAGGGTTTCTTTTAGCGCTTTAAAAAGTTCTCCTTCTGTTTTAATAATATGTTCGAGACATTCGGCTATCGACCAGGTTTCGGCATCTGGTTTAAAATTGAATTGTGATTCGCTAAGATCGCTGACATCATCCTCCAGTTTATCTGAAGTTTCATCCATATATTCGTACATATCCTTTTCTGAAATTTCTTCGGAATTTAAAGGGAATAATGGCAATAAAAATAATCCGATACTTAATAATGCTTTCATTTTTAGTTAGTTAAAGTTGAGTAATTAAATTACATATTTTAATCGAAACTTATCATTGATAAGAAATATGAGTGATCTTATCTTTAATTTTGTTAGGTATTTTATCACTTTCTTCCATTTCTCCATACCTCATAACTCGTACGATTTCACCCCAAAATTCTGAGCGATAAAAGTTATGGCATCCTTAGTTTTGCCTTGAGATTCAGGTAGTGTGGACACTTTTTATAATTCTTTATTGATTAGTTCTTCTTTATTCCACCCATATAAAGAAAATTCCAGCAATGCTGATCCAGATCGCGAAAGGCAGCTCCATAGAGATCACCAATTGCCGCAGGTGGGGCATATAAATCACCTCCTTTTTCCTGAACATTTTTTGCGAAATCGTCAACCGCCTTTTTACTATCTAGTTCAAAGGATAATAATACTTCAGCTGAAGTTTTTGCATCACTAATCTTTTGTCCCGCGAAATGACTAAATCTTTCTTCCTCAAATAGCATCACGATTACACCTTGATCGCCGAAACTCAAACCGATACAGTCCGAACTGCTTTCATGTCTTTTTACAGATTTAAAGCCAATATCCGAATAAAATTTCCTGGCTTTAATTATATCACTCACGGGCAAATTGACCCATAAATTTTTGATCATATTATTCAATTTTAATTATGTAAGAGCGAAAACTGGTAATAAGCGGATTTTTAAAACCGCTCAATTTATATACATCGCAAAAAGCATATTTTGGCTTTCCTTCGATGTGGATCTCCCCATCACAGGATGCTTCATTACCATGGGTGATAATGCTGAAAATATCAAACTTCATCTTATTTGAATTCATCTCATTTAGAAATGCTTTAAATTCACTTTTTCCTTTTACGGTGCGATCTCCAACCACGGTCCAAGAAATATTATCGGTGACCATTGAAACAATGGCGTCAATATTTCGACTTTCAAAGGCATCATTGAATTGCCTTATCAATGCTTCTTTATTATTCATGAATTAGCCTCTATTAACGAAATAATGTTACCCGATGGATCCTTAAACCAGGCAATCGTTGGTCCATTCTCTGAATTAAAAATTCCTTTTCCATTTGTTTTAATTTCTCCGTCATACTGTTCGAAAATAAATCCTTCAGCAATCAATTTATCTACCGTGTTTTCCAGATTTGATACTACTAAATTGAACACTGTAAAAACCGCAGGCGTATAGTCAGACTTTGGATATATGATCATCTTGCAATTCTTGATAGATACCTCCAGAACACCCATTTTGGTTCTTTGAACAGGCAATTTCAGGATCTCTTTATAGAACTTTTCAGCTTCATCCAGATCAGCAACTGCAAAACTGCCAAAACCTTCTTGATAATTTACCATATTATTGATTTCTAATTTCTTAAGATTAAAGTTAGAACTTTACTTATATAAATGCAGGGGTAAATACGCCAACCTTCAGGGTTGTTTGCGACAGGCATTTCAGCTATATTTATAGATCAAATCTTGAAAAATGAAAAGCGTTTCAATTTTAGTTCCACGCGGCAACATAAGCATCGTAAATGTTGAAGCCAGCCACCACATTCTTAATACCGTTAATGGACTTTTGTCTCAACAGAAAAAGCCTTCTCTTTTCAATGTTCAGTTAGTGGGTCATGAAACTTTGGAAAATGGTGGAACCGGTTGTTTTATGATCAAACCGCAGAAGCATTTTGAAGAAATTAGTCAAACAGACCTGATAATTATTCCGGCGATTTTTGGTGATTATCAAACTTCCTTTAAAGAAAATGAAGATTTCGTGCCTTGGATTATTCAGCAATATAAGAATGGGGCTGAAGTTGCAACGATGTGCATTGGTTCTTTCTTTCTCGCTCAAACTGGTTTGCTTACGGGAAAGCAATGTGCAACGCATTGGGCTCATGCCAATGCTTTTCGAAGCATGTTTCCGGAAATTAAGCTTGTGGACGATAGGATCATGACGGCAGAAGATGGTATTTACACCAGTGGTGGCGCCTACTCGTTCCTAAATCTTATCCTTTATTTAATTGAAAAGTATGCCGGTAGAGAAATGGCCATACTCATCTCTAAAACTTTTTTGATCGATATTGAGAAATCAAGTCAGTCGCCGTTTACTATTTTCAGGGGCCAGATGGAACACCAGGATAACGCAGTTAAAAAAGCTCAGCTTTATATTGAAGAAAATTACCAGGAAAAGTTAAGTGTGGAAGCACTTGCAGATCAATTCGCAGTAAGCCGAAGAAGCCTGGAAAGACGTTTCAAAAAAGCAACTTCCAATACCATTTCACAATATATACAGCGGGTTAAAGTTGAAGCCGCAAAAAATAAGTTGGAAACTGGTCGAAATACTATAAATGAAGTCATGTATGATGTAGGGTATGCTGATATAAAATCCTTCCGAAACACTTTTAGAAAATATACCGGAATGTCCCCTGTAACCTATCGAAATAAATATAATAAGGAGAGAGCGGTTGCTTAAAATACTACTGCTATGGGAAATATAATCAGTTCTCTCAATTGCACTGCTGACGACTATTAGTTCAACATTCAGCCAATTATCTCCGGAAAAGGCTTTAAACTTTTTGAACATTTTAATTTAGAAAAACACAGGAATCTGAAACAAATTAATCCACAGGTTTTCTCTTCGGCAGTAATATCCCTAAACTATCTAAATCATAAATTATGAACAAAATTTTTGACACTTACAGACCAGATAATTTTGGAACCGTGAGTCCCTATCTTATCGCTTCAAATCCTCTGAAACTTTTGAAATTTCTCGAAAATGCATTTTATGCTGAAGAAATTCAGCGTTCGCATCATCCTGAAACAAACGAGATCATCAATATCATTCTAAAAATTGGTACTACAGCTTTTATGATCGGTCGTGCTCAGGAGGAATTTAGCAATTCCAAATCATCATTTTACCTGTATGTAAATAATGTTGATGAAATGCATGCCAGGGCTTTAGAGTCTGGCGGAAAAGAAGAATATGAACCGCGGGATATGCCCTATCGCGACAGGCAGTCGGGTATTGTCGATCCGGCTGGAAACTACTGGTGGATCTCCAAGCGATTGGAAAATAAAAATTACCATGAGTAGTTCTGCAAACTTGATGACTCTAATAAAACTATTTTCTGAATAATCCGTATTTTTGAGTAAAATCAGCTTCATGCAAGTCAACCATCTTACCGAGCAAAATTCGATTGCCGGAAAATTTGTCGCTCAATTAAGAGACGTTTCTATTCAGAAAGATCGCCTTAGATTCAGAAGAAATATTGAAAGACTAGGGGAAATTTTGGGTTATGAACTCAGCAAGAAGCTAAAATTTAGTGAGAAAGAAGTTGATACACCTTTAGGGAAATCCATTCAGTTTCTGCCAGAAGATGAAGTGGTGATTTGTTCCATATTACGAGCAGGCTTGCCATTACACCAGGGATTGCTCAATTATTTTGATGATGCTGAAAATTCATTTATTTCAGCTTACCGTCATCACCCTAATAATGATGAAGCCTTTGAAATATTGGTAGAATACCTTGCATCTCCATCACTAGAAAATAAAACTTTGATCCTGGCTGATCCCATGCTTGCCACGGGACGATCTTTTGTAAATGTGTTCAAAGCTTTGGAGAAAATGGGAAAACCGGAAACCATTCACCTTGTTTCGGTCATAGGTTCTGAAGAAGGAATTGACTATTTGAGCAAGGAATTTCCGGAAGATACTACTCTTTGGATCGCTGCGATCGATAAAGACCTAGATCAAAATGGGTATATAGTGCCCGGCCTGGGAGATGCGGGTGATCTATGTTATGGATCAAAAATGCAGCATTAAAAAGGATAACCAATACCAAAATTCAGAACAGGTCTACCAAAATCGAATACCCATTCAGGACCGCCTGGTAAATTAGGATCGTGAAACGGGAATGCCAGATCCAGACGAATAACGAAACTCTGGATGTCTACGCGCAAACCTGCTCCTCCTCCAATACCAAATTCATTTAAGAAATTTGAGGTAAAAGCACCTCGTGGCTCTGTATCGCCTTCAACCATTGAAGCTTCTGCCACTTTTGGAGAATTCCAAACATTACCGGCATCTATGAAGAAGGCACCATTTAAATACGTGATAAGTGGAAAACGATATTCTGCGTTGGCCTCCAACCTGATATTTCCGGTCTGATCAAAATATCCAATATTATTTACAGGAATTGGATCTCCATTCTGATCTAAAACTGGATTACCCTGCTCATCAACCTGATTCTGAGGCTGTCTATAATAACTTCCGGGACCCAGCGACCTGATTCTAAAAGCTCTTACGCTATAGGGTCCTCCTGAAAAATACTGCTTACTAAAAGGAAGCACATCTGAATTTCCGTAAGGCATCCCGATCCCGGCGAAAAGCCTGGTTGCAATAACATGATTATTTGGTAGCCTGAAATGGTAATGAAAATCACCATCTATTTTTGCATATTGTGCGTACTCCAGACCGAAAACCTCTTTCTTTCCTGTCTCTGCTTCCTTACCCAAAAGGCTTACCGTATTTCCAGCGATATCCAGGTTGGCATTGAAGAAAAACGCATGCTGTTTATTCGCGTCTATAAGACCGTTATAAATAAAGCTATAAGTAAGTCCTGATATAAATTCCTGGTCGAAACTGTTCTGTAGAAACGGATTTTCTCGAAGAATATCTTCAAATTCAGGGGAAGTGTTGGTTAAACTCACATAATTCAAACTAATTGGATTTAACTCATGTGAAACATACCTGTTCGCATTCCAGAACCAGCCAAAAGTAGAAGATACCGAGCCTAAAGTGAACAGTTGACTCCTATTCAGAAGGTTTCCGGCCAGACTGATTTTTGTTCTTGGAATATCGTATTTAAAGAAATTACTGTTGATCTCTACAGGAAATAATAGCCGCGGAATGATCAGGTCATTTTTCAATCCTAATTGTAAACTGCTTAGTCTTTGTCCCGAGGAAATCTGAAATTCGTATCCCACATTTGCTGAAATATTCAGACTTTCTCCACCTTTAAACAAATTCCTGTTCGCAAAAGTAATGGCTAGATGTGGTCCTGTAAAACTGTTTGATTTCGTCACCGCCTGCAATTCGGTACGAATAGCACGTTTTTTCAACGGACTCAAATAGATATTCGCCTGCAAAAGTCCCAGACTATCAGTAGCCAATGTATCAATCTCTTCGTATTCGATATTCACGAATTTATAACTACCAATAGAACCTAATCTACGACTCGTATTCCGGGAAATTTCAGGATCATAAAAATCACCTGTTTGGATAAGGATATAAGGATCTAAATATTTTGGTTTAAAGAAAACTTCATCCTGGAAATAGTTCTTATTCTTATATCTTTTGAAATTTTTAGTGATGGAATCTTCATCAATATTGTAGTTCGCATAGACATTCACATTCGAAATTTCATAAGGTATGACCGATTTTGGCGGCACGTTTTTTTTCAATTTCAGGTATAAATCAAAACGCTTTTTATCATATTGATTGGTATCGGCCTCGAATAATAAAAAGCCAGGGTTAAAATTATAATACCCACTTTTCTTCAAATCCTGGTCGATTCGCTCCCGTTCTGCTTTAAGATCTGGAAGGTCAAAACGCATTCCTTTTTCGAGAAGCGAATTGTCCATTTTCCTTTTAATCTGTGTATAAACCAGCATCGTATCGGTATCCAGCTGATAGGTTTCCATTAAATAGGGCTTCGGAACCTGAAGTGAAAAAGAGGCTTTCCCGGTCTTTGCCTTGGTATTAATCGTCGTATCTGAAGCAACCTGGCTGTAGAAAAATCCGCGGTTTTCTAACCTATTTAGTAAAAGATCTTCTGTATTGGTCAGGTCAACCTGGGAAATATACACCGGTTCTTCTCCAAAATTTTTATTCAGAAATTTATTGATAAAACCTGGCTTCTCACGGTTCGCTTTATAGTAAAAATAAACTCCGGGATATCCGCCCAGAATTTTTGTGTTAGGTTGTGGTCTTAGAACATTTTGTAGTTCGGCCTTTAACTGTGGTTCATCTTTAATAATCGTATCCGCCTCAATTTCAATGTTAGCTCCAGAATATAAGTATTCATCTTCCGGAATGAATTTTTTCACGCTGCAGGAATACAACGCAATAAATAGTATCAGTACCCAGTAAATCGAACTAATTCTCTTCATCTCTGGTAGCTTTATCATTACTTTCTGCAGCATTATCTTCCTCTTGCTTTTTCTTCTGTTTATTCGCTTCCTCAACCACAGCTTTTTCAAATAGCTCCTTAAACTGATTGAATTCTTTAGTGAAAATTAAGGAGATTCCGCTAACGATCAATTGGCCGTCGATGACATTTTCAAATTGATTTCTTCGGAAACCTTTAATTCTCCAAGTACCGTCTTCATCTAACAGATACGCAATGCTCACCGTACCGATGATCGGGCTGGCTTCCTGTCCTGGCTGGTTACCGCCTTGTATGTCGACTTCGCTACCCACCTGCACCACTAAACGTTCATCCATAAATGCCTTTTGCGCATTGATATTAAGCTGGGTCCTATCTGTAGGTGATTCACCCTGATAATCGGTAAAACTATCCACATCAAAATTCAGTTGCACTCCACTTTCCCCTAAAATCTTACTGGACAGCATATTTAATTGATCAGATAGGGCATTATTCAGGTTATCTCTGGCTACAGCCAGGGTTCCACCTTCGGCTCCGGTGCTGTTAGAAGAAGGAAAGAACCTATTAAGAACTAGCAGTGAGAAAACCTGTTTATTCAGTTCTGCTTCCGAATTATTTAGTTGTTGCACCTGACCATAAATAGCTCCTCCACCAGCTCCTTGTTCGTCTTGCGGCATATCCAGGCTAAAGCTGATCTTAGGTTCCGTTAGTTCTCCTTCTACATTAAGATATACTAAGAAAGAATAATCATTTTTGAATACACCCTGGTTGTTATTCCCCATTCCACTAGTCCTGGTGGCCATTAAAGAGGATGCTGAAGTTTCCACATTATAAATTGCACGGACATCCATTTTCGCATCGAATGGATCTCCAGACCAGGAAACACGGCTGCCATCAGCAATATCGAAACGTCTCTTAACCAAGTTATATAAACTCATCTCATAGAAACCATCGTTGATCTCATAAATTCCGGAAAGTGACGTACGCCCATTCGGATACATATTGAAAATGAGATCTCCATCTCCCTGTACCTCGAATTTGTCTCCGGTACTTTCATTCAGAATAATTCTGAAAGTGGCACCTTCATCAACTTTGACCCGGGTATAAATATCGTAACCAGAAATCACGTACGATTCTTCCTCGGTTTGAGTAAGAATGTCATCCGGGTTTTCTTTGTTCACAAAAATCACCACCCCATCACGATCCTTAATCTGCATTTCGGTTTCCGGGATCACATAAGTGAAATCGGTTTTTTCATTAATGGTTAAATTAGCATCCACCACCGGAACATTCAAATTACCAGTAATTTTCGCATCCACATCAACGATCGCTTTTCCGTAGAAAAGATCGTTATCTTCTGCAGTAGAATTGAGCAACTGGAAATCG
>CAXPUM010000118.1:0-43194 GCA_964220295.1 Flavobacteriaceae bacterium
GGTGTAATATCAGCCGAAGGTGTTCTTTGGTAAATTTCTAAGTCAAATTCGATTCGTGAAGGAAAAAATGAATGGGTAAAAAAATTGTCAACATGCGTTCCAAAAATTTTTGAATTGTCAACATAAAAATTATCGCATTCGCTACTTGCTATGTCTATAGGAAAATCTATATAATCTGTAATCTCTCGATTCTGTAAAACCTCTGAAGAATTATAGATTCTGATGAAAAATGCGTTATCAGCAACTCCGTCTCTAATATCATGAGATAATTCAAGTAGCTCTCCTAGATCAAAATCCGTTGAGAGTCTAATAAAATCTTCAAAATTTACTCTATTGGTATATTCAATTACATGAATAAAACCAAAGGAATCAACTATTACACTACCTGGCGATTGAATGCCTGGAAGATTTCCCAAGAAACTTAAACTCTGATTGTAAATTCTAACAGTTGAGGTAGAATTCCCGGCTTGACTCACATAAACATGCTTAGTCTTTTCGCTTATCGCGATTCGATAAGGTAAAGTTACATTTTCATCTTTTGCCTTTACTATTCCGGTGGATTTATCAACTATTCGAACACGGCTGGATGGTGTTCTTTCAGGACCTTGCTCACCATTATTATATTCAGCAATATAAAGATATTTAGAATCTACATCAATACCCATAGGCCTGAAATATGATGTCAACACGGAGTACTGATAAACTCCATTTGAGTCATAAACTTTTACTTTCCCGTTATCTTCGTAAGTCTCACCTCCAGCCTGAAAATCTGCAATATAAATATATCCTTTTTCATCAACTGCTATGTCTAATGGACTATCAAGTCCACTTATAAATTGATCAACTTTTCCAGTACCATCGGCATTTCTCCTTTGAACACCATTTCCAAAAGTTAATATATAGACGTAATTCTCTGGTCCCGATGCAACAGCAATATTAATATCATTTGAATTTAAGCCACTTACTGTAACATTAGGTAGACCAACATCTTTTAACCAATCATATTGAGGAACAACATTGGCAGGGTTTTGCCCAAAAGAATTTTGAAATAAAAATAGCAGGAGAAAGAGCAGGACTATCCTGAGAGAAAAGCCCTTATAGAACCGGAATCTTACTGCATTTATCAAAACGGGGCAATTGAGGTTTGCCGTAAAGATACATATTGTATAAAAACAGTCCTTAAATTAATGCTAAGATTGCGGAAATTGAGGTAAGTGGAAGTTAGCAGAACCTTTATTTGGATCTACTGAATTTATTCAGGATCAATACTGCATCGCAACATTACGGCTGCGATGCACTATTCTCCCGGAAACTGAAGTTACTATTAGGCTTCGGTTTCCTCTTTGTTTTTTACAACCAAACGGAATCCTTCTCCGTGGATATTCAAAATTTCCACGTTTTCATCCTTTTTCAGGTATTTTCTCAATTTTGCGATATAAACATCCATACTTCTCGAGGTGAAGTAGTTGTCATCTCTCCAGATCTTAGTAAGAGCAAGCTCTCTGGGCATTAGATCATTTTCATGAAGCGCCAATAATCTAAGCAGCTCATTCTCTTTCGGGGATAATTTTTGCGGTTCTTCCTCTCTGAAGGTAAGGAAACGCAGTTTTGAATTCAGATGAAAATCACCGATCTCGAATTCAAATTGTTTACTGTCGGCAACACTGTCGGTTGCTTTTCTTTGCATGATCGCCTTGATTTTCATCAAAAGCACTTCACTGTCGAACGGTTTGTTCAGGTAATCATCAGCTCCAACTTTGTAGCCTTTAAGAACATCCTCTTTCATCGCCTTGGCAGTAAGGAAGATAATTGGGATTTCCTCGTTTTTGTCTCTGATCTCTTTAGCCAGGGTGAACCCATCTTTATAAGGCATCATTACATCCAGGATACAAAGATCGAAATCGTCTTTTTTGAATTTCTCAAATCCTTCCATCCCGTTTTTAGCATGAGTTACCTCATAGTCGTTCATGGCAAGATAGTCCTTTAGAACTGTCCCGAAGTTAGGATCATCTTCTACAAGTAGAATCTTTTTGTTTTCAGTTTCCATATATTTAAGATATTAGTGGTAGTTTAATTATAAATGTGCTTCCTTTTCCTTTTTCACTGATCACCGAGATTTCTCCGTGGTGATCTTTTACAATCTGTTTTGCATAGGCCAGGCCTAAACCGTGTCCTTTTACATTATGTATATCACCGGTGTGTTCCCGGTAAAATTTGTCAAATATTTTTCGCTGCACCTGTTTGCTCATTCCTGTTCCCTGGTCACGAATCTCACAACAGATGTAATTCTTGACATTGGTGGTATAGATATCAATCTTCGGCGTTTCTTCGGAATATTTGATGGCATTATCCAGGATATTCACCAACACATTGGTAAAATGATCCTGATTCGCCAATATGGAAGAACGCAGCGCTCCAAAGTGCGTCTGGATATATCCACCACGATCTTCTACGATCAGTTCCACATGGGTAATCGCATCCTGGATCATATCATGCAGCTGATGTCTTTCTTTTTTAAGATCCAACTCATTTTTCTCTAGCTTGGAAATACGCAAAACATTTTCAACCTGAGCATGCATTCGCTTATTCTCATCCCTGATCATTTGCAGGTATCTCGAAACCTTAGACTGGTCTGACATGATCTTCGGATTTTTGATCGCATCTAAAGCCAGGTTGATCGTCGCTATAGGTGTTTTGAACTCATGCGTCATATTATTGATAAAATCGGTTTTGATCTGGGAGATCTGCCTCTGTCTTATCAACTGTGACAATGCACTTGAGTAAGCAATAACGATTATTAATGTAAATATGATAGAAAGGCTGGCCATCAGAATTACCGATGATAGAACCTCCTCTTTCTTATTCATGAAGTTGACCAGCAACTGGTAACCACTTCCTCCTACCCGATCCATAAATAACGGCACCGCATATGTAGCAGGATAATTTAATTCGAAATCCTCTGAGTGTAAGTTCGTTGCAATCGAATTATTGAATACCCCAAACTCGAATTGAGACCCCAGGTCGCGATCCCGCAATTCCTTCGTGATTATTTCCCGAATCTCATCTTCACTTATTCTTTTATGAATAGGAAGCCTGTTCACCTCTTCAGCAATAGCCGAGCGGAGGATGTCTTTCTCAACCTCTTCCATCCTCGACATTCTTTCAATTTGCTGGATACGCTGGCGGGAACTTAAATTATTCCCTTCCAGACCGCCTCCATCAGCCATAATATCAGTTACCTTTTTCTTGATCATTTTGGTGAACTGGATACTATCCTGTGCAAACTGCAAAAAGCCGGAAGATACCTTATAATCTTCTTCTAATATGGTCTCAGAATTGAAATAGGTTTCATTTCTGTTATCGTCTTTGCTAGAATAAAAATATTGCGTGGCAGTAATATTATTCAACTTACTGTTTGTGCTATCCGGATCTTTTATCTGGAAGTAATATTTTTCAAATTCTCGGTTTTGGATTTCATCGGAAACATCAATCAGAGCTTGCTTCACATTGTAAGAAAACTGCTCTTCCTTGTCATCTATCGTGCTTTTAATCCAATATCCCTGGACGAAAATGATACCTATAAGAGACAAACTCATGAGGACCACCAGAAGGACAAAAAGCTTCTTATTCATGCGGTCAAAAGTAAGATTTTAACATTTAGAGATTAAAGTGTTTAACCAAATGTTAACAGAACTTCTAGCAATTTTGACCTGCTTTTAAGATTTCTGTATGGATATGTTTAACGCGCTGTTTTGTTTGAGTTAATTCCTCGTTTTTTATTAGGAAATCGGCCATTTTCATTTTCCGCTCATCGCTCCACTGGTTGTTCATTCGGGCTTCGATCTCTTCTACAGAACTATCATCCCTTTTTTGCAGTCGTTCAATTCTGGATTCTTTAGAAGCGGTAACAAGTATGCTGAGATCACATTTTTTATAACCGCCGCTTTCAAAGAGAATGGCAGCCTCATAAATTATATAATCAGATTTTTGCTTTTCCAGCCAATCTTTAAAATCTTCGGCTACAGCGGGATGGATAACATAGTTAAGTTGCTGAAGTTTTTCCTTATCATTGAAAACCTGGGAAGCGATGAATTTTCTATCCGGCTCTTTTTCCAGGTAAGCCTTTTCTCCAAATAGAGCGATCACTTTTTTTCTGATTTCAGCAGAAGTTGCCAGCAGGCGTTTCCCTGCTTCGTCAGCAATATAAACAGGAATTCCCAATTCTTTAAAAAAGCCTGCTACGGTTGTTTTGCCGCTGCCAATCCCGCCGGTGAGCCCTATAATTTTCATCTTTTGATCACGAATTGGATCTGGCGTTCATTCAGCCTGATATTGGTGATCTTATCCGGCTTTTCCACGATCTTCGCGACCATGAAATCATCGCCCTCATTGACCTCACTGTAATCACAAACCACTCGAAAATCAGCAGTATTGATCTTATCAAAATTTTTCAGGTTAACCTGGTAATACACTACTACCGTTTTCGGGAAATAGGCCAGGTTCAGACCATTCGGAATATTGATGACCTCAACAGGAATTTCAGCATTTCCTTCAGTAAATTTCTCTACTTTCTGGGAATATTTTACACTGTTTTCGTAAAAGCTGATTTTCCCATAACCCGCCGTATCGAGTTTTACGGTTCCGCTAAGATCCTTATTTACTTTGGTCAGGTCCAGCTCCAGCGTTTGGATGACCGAAATGGTATCTACCATATTTTCTGGTCCGCTGATCTTAACAGAATCGGGTGTAACCTTCACGGGTTCATCGGCGTTATAACCGGCGGCGTAAGAAATATCTATATGTGGTTTGATCAATATGGTTTTTTCCTTCTTAAACTGAAAAGGAACCACGACCTCGTCCTGGATAATTCTGGAATCATCAAGGTCCACCTGTAGCTGTTCTTCAATATCGGTCACATGATCCTGAATGGGATATACCAGGTTCATATTTTTCACATCAGCTTTTGAAAGATCAACAGTTAGCTCCGGATTAAAAATTTTGTAATAATAAATACTGAAACCGGTTTCCTGTAACTGAAGGCTTATACTCTGCGGGCGGTCTTCTGAAATGCTTTTATCCAGTGGGACATTCACATATTTTACCGGGATCTCAATAAGCTGCGTATAGGTTTTCGAAAACTGAACAAGGAACCAGACCACGGTAGAAAACACCAGAAAAAAACTGAAAGTTTTCAGGCTCGACTTCTTGATCATTCTTCGCTTCTTCGCCATGAGTTACTTATTAAAAAATAGTTTTGGGAATTGCTTTTGTGGGTCCCTGTCAAACATATCGATCAGCACATAAGATTTAAAAAATCCCCATCCATAACCGCTAAACTGAACTAAAATTGCCCGTATCACGAGTAAACCAATATATAAACTTTTCTGTTTTATTGCGGCATCGATCGCGGTAACTGCAAAATAAATTAGGTACAACACAAAGAACAGGGCTTGTCCCGCAAATAAAATCAGGATGGAAAATACCAGGCCAAGAATGAACAAAAACGGAAACCAGTAAGTAAGTTTTCCGGAACCTGGATGCCATTTATTAAGAATGGGCCGCACCATTCCAAATTTCTTTACCTGTATATAGAACTTAGCCCAGTCAATTCTTCTCTTGTGAAAAACTTTAGCGTCAGGAATAAGACAGGTTTTGAATTCCATTTTCTTCAGCCGAAGACTCAGATCGGGGTCCTCCCCGGGATGAATGCTTCCAAAACCACCACTTGCTTCAAAAGCTTTTCTGCTCAGCCCCATATTGAAACTTCGCGGCTGAAATTCGTCTACTGCTTTTTCTCCACCTCGAATCCCACCGGTGGTAAAAAAAGAAGTCATGCTGTAATCAATGGCTTTCTGAACGTTGCTGAAGGAAGGATGAGAAGCATCGGGGCCACCAAAACAGTCGCACTTATTCTTTTCTAAAAAGGAATGCACCTTCTGAAGATAATCTGGCGGAAGGATCACATCAGAATCCAAAATGATAAAATAATCGCCCGCTGCTTTCTTCATTCCGAAGTTCCTGGAATCACCAGGACCGGAATTTTCTTTAAAGAAATACCTGATCGTCAGTTTTTCTGAAAACTCTTCACAGACCAGATCGGCTTTTTCCGAAGAGCCGTCCTCAATTATTAAAATCTCGTAACCTGGAGTATTCTCCAGCAAAAGCATACTTTCCAGCAATTCCCTGATCTCCTGCGGACGATTGAAAACCGGAATAACAAATGAATACAGGGGCTGCATGTGAAGGCATTTGGAAGAAAAAGTCGTTTCAGCAACCTGTTATTCTGAATTTGATCCAGGATTTTAGAATAACCTGAATAATATCATTTTAAACTGAAAAGGCTGAAACGACTTTTATCAATAATTTTTTATTCTTTGGTGAAAGCTTCCATCACTTCCTGGCTCACGCCGGTGTTGGAAAATCCTCCATCGTGATACAAATTCTGAAGTGTGACTTTCCTGGTCAGGTCTGAGAAAAGTGTGATCGTATAATCAGCGCATTCCAAAGCTGTGGCGTTTCCTAAAGGCGACATTTTTTCAGCAAATGCGATAAAACCATCAAAACCTTTCACTCCTGTACCGGCAGTAGTCGGCGTTGGCGATTGAGAGATCGTGTTGACACGAACTTTTTTATCTTTTCCGAAGAAATAACCGAAACTTCTCGCAATAGATTCCAGATAAGCTTTATTATCGGCCATGTCATTATAATCCGGGAATACACGTTGTGCAGCCATATAACTTAAAGCCACAATGCTTCCCCACTCATTCATCGCATCTTTTTTGTAAAGTACCTGCATGGTTTTGTGGAATGAAACGGCAGAAACATCCCAGCCTTTCGTGGTGAAATCGTAGTTCATATCGGTATAGTGATTGCCTTTACGAACATTCACTGACATCCCGATTGAATGCAATACGAAATCGATCTTTCCGCCAAGAATTTCAGTAGCTTTTTCTACAAGATTTTCCAGGTCTTCCACCTTCGTAGCATCTGCCGGAATGATCTCTGAACCGGTCTTTTCAGCCAGGTTCTTGATACTTCCCATTCTCATGGCGATTGGTGCATTAGTAAGAACAAATGTTCCGCCCTCTTCGTGAACTCTCTCTGCTGTTTTCCAGGCAATAGAATTTTCATCCAGCGCCCCGAAAATAATTCCCTTTTTCCCTTTTAACAGGTTATATGACATGTGATTTTATTTTACGGTTGTTAGCTTGTAAAGATAGGAAAGTTGATTGAATTCCGCCGAATCTTGCAAGTTTTAGCCGTGCACCATTCTTCAGAAGTAAAACTTTACATACTTATGATGAAAATTTTAAAATGCTAACAACTAATTGAGCAATGCTTTTGCATGTGCTAAAGCCGACTCGCTTTGGGTATTACCGCCTAACATCAATGCCAGTTCTTCTACCCTGTCATTTTCATCGAGTTTAACGATCTTAGTTTGCGTTGCCTCCTCGTTATCTTCCTTGAAGATTTTAAAATGACTGGATCCTTTCCCGGCAATTTGCGGAAGGTGAGTGATCGCGATCACCTGCATATTGGTACCCATCTTTTTCAGGATCTCACCCATTTTGCTGGCGATATCACCAGATACTCCAGTATCGATTTCATCAAAAATGATAGTTGGCAGGTTACTTTGAGCTGCAAGAATGCTTTTCACCGCTAACATGATTCGGGATAATTCACCTCCAGAAGCTGCCTTTTTCATCTCTTTGAACGTTCCGCCCTTGTTTGCTGCAAGAAACCATTCCAGTTTATCCTGGCCGTTATTCAAAAAATCGGAAGTTTTTTCGAGTTCGATCTTTAACCTGGCATTGGGCATCCCCAAATCGCCAAGAATGTTTTCTGTCTGTTTTACAAAAACCGGGATCACCTTGCTTCTTTTCTCATGCAATTCGGAAGCGATCTTTTGAAGTTCGCTTTTTTTAGATTCGATCTCCTGTTGGATTTCCTTTAAGGAATTTTCTGCATTTTCGGTTACTGAAACTTCCTTTCGAAGCGATTCAGTAATACTCATCAGCTCCTCCACATTTTCAGCATTATGCTTTTTCTGAAGATTATAGATTAATTGGAGTTTCTGATTAACAACTTCTAACTCTTCCGGGTTGGCTTCAATTCGGTCTAAGGCAGAGGTCATTTCGGTTTCCAGGTCATCCAGCTCGATGATCGTGCTGTTTACTCTTTCATAAAACGATTCATAGCTTGCTGAAAATTGAGAAATGCGGCTTAAACTATTACGAATAGCTTTCAGGGTTTCCAGACTCCCAATCTCGTCCTGCTGCAGCGTGTTGATGGCAGAATTGAGATTATCGGTAAGCTCTTCCACGTTATTCAGCTCCTCGTAACGGTCTTCCAGTTCCTCCAGCATTCCTTCTTTTAAATGTGCTTCTTCGAGTTCATTCAGCAGGAATACATTGTAATCATACTCTCTTGCCGCACGCGCCTGCTCCTCTTTCAATTCTTCAAAACGAGCCTGCAAGGCCTTATAATTTTTCAATTCTTTTTTATACTGAATCAAAACACTATCATTCCCGGCAACGGTATCAATCACATCAAACTGATACCCGGCATTTCCAAGGCTCAGAGTTTCATGCTGACTGTGAATATCGATCAGGTAGCTTCCCAATTTCTGTAAAGCTGAAATCTTTACCGGAGTATCGTTTATAAAAGCGCGTGATTTCCCGGAAGGCAGAATTTCCCTGCGAATAATACTGTTCGGCTCATAGTCCAGGTCTTCTTTCTCGAAGAATTTTTCCAGTTTGTAGTTTACAATTCCGAAAGACCCTTCAATGATACATTTTTTGTCGGCATTCCTGATAGAACCAAAATCGGCCCGATCGCCCAGTAGCAAACCGAGCGCCCCAAGTATGATCGATTTTCCGGCACCGGTTTCGCCGGTCATAATGGTAAACCCTTTATCAAGACTCATATTGATGTCTTCAATAAGCGCGTAATTCTTTATGGAAAGTGCTGTTAGCAAGTCAGATTAAATTTGAGCTAAATATAAGGGAGAAAAAAATTGGAATCAACCAAAAACTTACCTGATCGATCTCCAGTTTTTAGAATAACGAGGAGCAATATTGTTCAGGGTTTGCACCAGATCTGGCTTATCAATAGATGGTCCATCAGAAAATATCTTGGTAATTTCATCAGCTTTCGCATCAAAAAAAACGCGCAAAAGCAACGAATTATTCCTGCGATTATTTAGTACTTCGAGCTTATCCATAGCTTCTGCAATCGCAATTTTACCGGCTGCGATATCTTCATGCATCACGTCCAGTCCCAGGCGGTGATAATCGTATAAAGCTTCCCGGTATTCCCCGAATGTATTGGAAAGTAAATCGGTATTCAGCCTGAAACGGGAACGCTGACCATCACTACCTTTCCAGCCTGCAGATCCACCCTGCTGGGCAGTTGTAACGATCCGGTTGGCCTCTTCAAAATAAGGCTCACCTCCTTTTAACTGAAATGTATCGGCATCAAGCCCAACAATGGTATAGATATAAAATGATATAACCGAAACCAGATTGGATGTATAACTATTCTGGCTGTAATTGAGCGGTTGGTATTCTCTGTAATTGAAAGCAAACTGGTCATCACTAAAATTGAAAACCGGTGTAATTAGAGAAGTTCCATAAACAGGGCGGGAAGACTGCACCTGTATCGTACCATTAAAATTCTCACCTTCAAAACTATTAATTGTAATGAACATGCTGCAGTTAATGCGTTCCTGCGGTTGAAACTTTTTATCGATCCAGGTAGTATTATTTACGAATTCATTTAATGAACGCTCCAGGGTTTTAAAAACCGAAAGGTTTGCCTGCCCGGTCTGCTCTGCGTTAATGGTGATCTCACAATTCAGCTGTTGTGCAACGGAAACCTGTGCGATTATGAGAAAAAATAAAATGGTAAATATTTTACGCATTCAGCAATTCGATAATTTCGTTTACAATGTCTTTGGCGACTTCTTTTTTCGATTTTAGATCGAAATCCAGTTTCTTTTCAGGATAAATAATACTAATCTTATTTGTGTCACTCTTAAAACCGGCACCTTCATCCCGCAATGAATTTAAAACAATAAAATCAAGATTTTTCTTTTCCAGCTTTTTTCTTGCGTTTTCTACTTCGTTATTTGTTTCCAGCGCAAAACCGATCAGCTTCTGATTTTTTCTGCGCTGTCCCATTGTAGCCAGGATATCTTCCGTTTTCGTCAATTCAATGGTCAGTGAATCATCAGCTTTTTTGATTTTTTCTGAAGCAACATTTTTCGGCTTATAATCGGCTACTGCGGCAGCTGAAATAAACACATCTGTGTTTTCAAAATTTTCCAGAACGGCATCATACATGTCCCTGGTACTTGTCACCCTAATCATTTTGATCGTTCCTTCCGGTGCATCGAGATGTGTGGGACCAGAAACCAAAATTACCTCAGCGCCTCTTTTGGCGGCAAATTCTGCTATTTCATAACCCATTTTACCGCTAGAATGGTTACCAATAAAACGAACGGGATCGATTGCTTCGTATGTTGGACCTGCGGTGATCAGGATCTTTTTTCCTTTCAGCGGCAGATTTTCAGCAAAATGATCTTCTAAAAACCTGATGATATCTTCAGGCTCAGCCATTCGGCCTTCACCTTTTAATCCGCTGGCGAGTTCACCAGTACCGGCAGGAATCATCACATTTCCATAAGATGCTAATGTTGTAAAACTGTTTTTTGTAGAGGCATGCTTGTACATATCAAGATCCATTGCCGGTGCAAAAAATACCGGACATTTGGCTGATAAATAGGTGGCAAGCAATAAATTATCGCTATTTCCTGTCGCCATTTTTGAAAGTGTACTGGCAGTGGCAGGCGCGATTAGCATAAAATCGGCCCATAGGCCTAATTCAACATGGTTATTCCAGGTCGCGTTTTCGTCTTCCTCGTCTGTAAAGGAAGAATGGACCTCATTTTTGGAAAGAGTGGATAGGGTAAGCGGAGTGATAAATTCCTTAGCAGAAGGGGTCATGACGACGCGCACTTCTGCTCCGGCCTTTATAAATAAACGTACCAGACCGGCTGTTTTATAGGCAGCGATACCGCCGGTTATTCCTAATAAAACTTTTTTGCCGCTGAGTACAGACATAGTGAGACTGTTAGTCTTCGGTGTCTTTAGTGTTTCTGTAGTAAATTTTGTCTTCTAACCACTCTTCTACTGCAAGTGCCTGTGGTTTTGGCAATCTCTCGTAGAATTTAGAAACTTCGATCTGCTCTTTGTTTTCAAAGATCTCGTCTAAAGAATCGTTGTAAGTAGCAAATTCATCAAGCTTTTCCAGTAATTCCTTTTTAATATCAGAATTGATCTGGGTAGCTCTTTTTGCGATGATAGAAATTGCTTCGTAAATATTGCCAGTAGGCTCGTCTACTTTGTTTCTATCGACAGTAGTGGTATTTACCGGCGCGTCTGTCTTTTTAAAATCCATAATACCTATAAAATTAAAAATTTTGTAATCTCGAGTTGATGTCTTGCAGGGCTATGTCCATTTCTGCCATATGTTCCCCATCTGCATAATATTTTTTGTAGCCATCGTAAAAAGTCTTTGCTTCCTTCAAACGTTCTTCCATAAGGAAAGCGACACTATTCACGGCTAGCTGATAAGCCGAATCGAAACGATAATAAAAAGCTTCTTCTCGGAAAGGTGTTCCGGGATAATCTGCTATAAAATTATTGAACGATGCGATCGCTGCTTTATAATATTGTGTCTGGTGATATTGTCTTGCAATTTCGAACGCCTTCTTTTCAAGCTTGGTCTGTAATTCCGCATACATTTCACTAGCTTTTTCAGCATAATCACCCTGCGGATATTTATTCAGGTATTCCTGAAGTTCATCCATGGCTTTTTTGGTATCGGTCTGGTCCAGGTTAAAACGCGGAGTTCTATAAAAATAACTTGAAGCTTCCTTAAAAGATGCTTCTTCCAGCTTTTCACTGGTAGCATATAATTGCTGAAAACGTTCAAATTCAAATGGCGCCACAAAATAATCGCCTAGTTGGTAATGGGCATCGGCAAGCATGTATGATAAACGCTGCCCCTGCGGCTTTCCACGAAAATCAGGTTCGATCTGTTCCAGAATACGAATTGATTTTTTCAATTTCTTATTACTGGACTCTTCTTTACCCTGTGTGTAAAGCTCTTCAGCCTTCGCATATTTTTGTGCGGTATCGTCGCTTTTCAGAAGTTTTTGATATTCACTGCACGAGGCAACCAATATCAATAAACCCAAAGCTAGAATTCCTTTTTTCATCATACGTAAAAACATCTGGCAAAAATACATTTTTTGTGAGTATAAAAAAAACTTTCCTAAGTCACTCCAATAACTTAGAAATGGCTGTATTTATTGCCGTTACCGCAAATATTTAAAAAAGTAATTTTAAGATAGGTTTTAAAAAGCGTCTATAAAATCGCTGATCTTCTTCTGTAATGCTTCGGAAGCTTCTACCAGCGGAAGCCTTAGATTATTAGCGATCATTCCTTTTTTAGCCAGCATTGCTTTGATACCAGCAGGATTCCCTTCAGCAAAAATCAAGTCTATGGATGGCGCAATTTTGTAGTGTAGCTGGTAAGCTTCGGAAACTTTTCCGTCAAGGCCTAAGCGCACCATTTCGCTAAACTCTTTCGGCATGCCCTGACCAATAACCGAAATTACCCCTTTCCCTCCTGCAAGAGTCATTGGCAAAGTGATCATATCATCTCCTGAAATAACCATAAAATTATCTGGAACCAGGCTGATCAATTTCATTGCCTGCACAATATCGCCTGCTGCTTCTTTGATACCAATGATATTGTCTAGCTCTCGTGCTATCCTGTTCACCGTATCTGGCAGAATATTAGAAGAAGTTCTTCCAGGCACATTGTAAATAATAATAGGCAGCGGAGAAGCCTCAGCTACAGCTTTGAAATGACGAAAAATTCCTTCCTGTGTTGGTTTATTATAATAAGGAGAAACCGAAAGGACGGCATCAAATCCATCCAGATCTGCCGTTTTCAGCTCTTCTACTACTCCTGCGGTATTGTTTCCGCCAATACCAAGAACTAGCGGAAGTTTCCCGCTATTGGCATTTTTCACCGTCGCCTTTACCAGTTCCTTTTCTTCATGACTTAAAACCGCGCTTTCTCCGGTGGTTCCCAGAACCACCAGATATTCAATTCCGTTTTCGATCTGGTCTTTTACCAGATTCTCCAGAGCAGCGGTATCTACCGTCAAGTCATCCTTAAAAGGCGTTACCAGCGCAACACCGGTTCCAACAAGGGCTTCCATCAATTCGTATTTTTTAAAATGTTCAAATATTTAAATGTTTCTTCCTGAAAAGTCCTGAAATCATCAGTTTGAATAGAAACATTGAACAGGTTCAATGTATCCCAGCCTTTTCCCAATTTCAGCGCAGCTTTCGCTTTAGCTGAAAACAAACCACCAGAATAGCAGTTTTCTTCGAAAAAGCACATTAAAAAATCAAAAGGTTCTTGCAGTAATTCCAGAATTTCAGCATCTTTAAATCTGCCGGCAAAATTGATCTGTGAATCGGAAATGCTTCTGTAGTCCTGCTGAAAATCTCTTCCGTTGCAAACCAGCACTTCCAACTTTTCAACATTAAAGCCTTCACTTTTAAACCGGTTCAGAAAATTACCGATCTGATCTACAAATCGGCCATCAATGATCAACCCTGCTCTACCAGCAAAATCTGAATCTAAATGAAATCCTTTTTTCGAATCTCGTTTGATTTTTTTCTTAACCAGTATTTTTTTCAGGCTCATTCAGGTAACAGATTGGTGAGGCAAAATTAACTTTTTCTAAGAAACGACCTAGCTAAAAATGCCAGCTTTCCCTAAGAATATCGGGAATTGTACAAGATCGCAAATATTGTAAAAAGTTTTACAGAAGATTGATAAGCCTCAATTTCCTCTCTGGCGTTACGAAGAATTTAAAAGCCAGGATGATACCACCTGAATGCAACAAGGCCTGAATCATTTGCACACTGGTATCCTGTAGATAAAAAGTAGCCATGTCCCGGAAAACATCTGCAAAGAGCAAGGCTATGATCAAAGAAATGAAGTAAACTGATTTTTTCGAATAAGAATTTAAATAGTAGACCAGTCCAACTACCGCTAAAACCAGTAGATTAAGATAATAGATACCATAAAAACCAAATTCCATCTCACTTGAAACCTTCCTTTCGATCTCCTCGAGATGGCCGCTTAAAAAATAGATATTCAGCAGAAGCAAGGCCAGGAAAAAAAACTTCATATAACGATTGGCCATTTTTCTTTGCGTATACCGAATTGCTTCCCGGTAAAGAAAAAAATAAGCGATCATCCAGCAAAACATGACCGCCAGATGAGCAAACTTATTATCATAGAAATTCATCATGGCTGCAAGAAAGCAGATGAATAGAAAACTACTGATGTTCTGGTTGGAAAATTCAAGTTTATTATAAAAGCCAATGATCAACGGAAAAAAAATCAGGACCTCTGATAGATGTGCAAGTTCCGGCTGCCGGTTCAGAATGGCATAAATATGAATCATCAGGATTGGCAGCAACACCAAAAAAGATAACTGGCTTATTCTCATAGTAGATCAATTCGGGAGGCTAAATATATTAAAAGTTCAAAATTTCGTTAAAAAACCATGTGAAATTATTCAATTAGAGACCTAATAATTGAACTATTATAAGTTTTTTAGACAAATTAATAGTAGATATCCAAACCACCAGAGTTCCCGCAAAACCTTATATTTGTGTATTGATTTTTATGTTCAAATGAAAAAAATCCTCTTCTCTTTAGCTGTAATTTTATTTTCTATCAGCTGTAAAAATAATCCTACATCATTATATCAAATTGAAGGAAAAAGAATTGCCATAGATTCCACACTTTCAACTGAAAAGGATATTGAAGAATTTATACAACCTTACAAAGAACACCTAAATAAAACCATGGATTCGGTTTTAGCTTATAATCCAAAGATTCTTACAAAATCTGATGGTGATCTGAATACGGCCATCGGTAATTTTATGGCAGATGCCGTAATGCAACAGGCTAATCCAGTATTTAAATCAAGAACCGGTCACGACATCGATTTTGTTTTGCTCAATAAAGGCGGAATAAGAGCACAATTACCTTCGGGCGGCATCACCATGCGAAAAGCCTACGAGTTAATGCCCTTTGAAAACGAGATCGTGGTGGTTGAGTTAACTGGGAAAGATGTTCAGGATATGCTGAATTATCTCGGTAAGGCGAAAAGTGCTCACCCGGTTAGTGGCATCCAGATCATTGCGAACCAGGATTACAGTATTCAAAGCGCCACTGTGCACGGCAAATCAATACAGGCAGATCAAAATTATTACGTGGCCACTTCCGACTATCTTCAGCAGGGTGGAGACAACATGAGCTTTTTCGCAAATCCGGTGAAATTGTATTCTCTGGATTATAAACTGCGAAACACCCTGATCGATTACCTAAAAAAGACCGACACCTTAAAAGCTGAAATCGATAACCGTTATATCAGAAAATAATGAAGAGAAGAGATTTTATACAGTCCAGTGCTGCAGCAGGAATTTTCGTAGGCCTTAGCGGTTTGTCAGCTTTATCATTTAAACCGGAGAATGCGAAACATTTAACCATTCTTCATACCAATGATGTTCATAGTCATGTAGAACCTTTCGGACCTAATGATGGTAGAAATGCCAATATGGGTGGCGTGGCAAGAAGAGCTTCATTGATTGAAAAGATCAGGAAAGAAAATCCGAATACGTTATTACTGGATGCGGGTGATATTTTCCAGGGAACGCCGTATTTCAATTTTTACGGAGGAGAACTGGAATTTAAGCTGATGAGTAAACTGAAGTATGACGCAGCAACGATTGGAAATCACGATTTCGACAATGGAATCGATGGATTATATGCGCAATTGCCTCATGCCGACTTTGACTTTATCTGTTCGAACTACGATTTCAGCAACACCATCATGGATGGCCATACCAGGGATCATAAGGTTTTTACTAAAAACGGGATAAAAATTGGTGTTTTTGGACTGGGAGTAGAATTGAAAGGACTCGTAAATGACAAGCTTTATAAAGAAACCAAATACCTGGATCCTGTTGAGATTGCGACAGATCGAGCGAGGATCTTAAAAGAAGAAGAGAAGTGCGATCTCGTAATTGCGCTTTCTCATATTGGTTATGAATACGACAGCAAT
Organism: Flavobacteriaceae bacterium; assembly: GCA_964220295.1. Lineage (GTDB taxonomy): Bacteria > Bacteroidota > Bacteroidia > Flavobacteriales > Flavobacteriaceae > Christiangramia. Next base: position 16,229 of record CAXPUM010000118.1, read on the forward strand.
AGAATATCTGACGTGAAGCTGGCGCAGCAAACTCAAAATATCGACCTCATCATTGGCGGGCACACGCATACATTCCTTGAGAAACCAACGATCCTGGAGAATAAAATTGGGAAAAAAGTGATCGTAAACCAGGTTGGCTGTTATGGCTTGTACCTTGGCCGACTCGATTTCTATTTTGACGATCGCAATAACCTGAAGTCTAACGGAGTCAGAATCCAGGTTTCTTAATTACTCAAGCATCTTTAGAAAATCATCTTCACTGATGATATTCGTCCCAAGATTTTCAGCTTTTGCCAGTTTGCTCGGCCCCATATTTTCCCCGGCGACCAGGTAATTCGTCTTCGAAGAAATGGAACTGGAAACTTTTCCGCCATTATCCTCTATCATCTTTTTGAGCTCGTTTCTGGAAACCCTTTCAAAAACTCCGGAAATTACGAAGGTGTTTCCGGCAAGCAGATCGGTTTGATTTGCCAGTTTTTCAGCTGAAATTTCCATTTGCACACCATAATCTTTCAGTCTTTCAACTATTTGTCTATTCGCTTCCACGTCAAAAAATTCCCGAACGCTCCAGGCTATACGCTCGCCTATCTCATCTAAATTAGTGAGCTCTTCTTCGGAAGCAGTCATTAGCGCATCGATACTTTTAAAGTGTTTTGCCAGTTTCTTAGCCACAGTTTCTCCAACGTAACGAATTCCGAGGGCAAACAGAACCCTCTCGAACGGAATTTCTTTCGATTTTTCTATTCCCGAGATCAGATTTTCAGCCGATTTCTCTGCCATTCTCTCAAGGGGCAGCACATCCTCTTTATTCAGAGTATATAAGTCGGCATAATTTTCAATAAGTTCAGCATTGACTAAGAGCGTAACAGTTTCCCCACCAAGGCCCTCAATATCCATCGCTTTCCTTGAAATATAATGCTGAATTCGACCAATGATCTGTGGGGGACAGGAAGTTGCATTCGGGCAATAATGTTGCGCTTCGCCTTCATTTCTCACCAGCTCGGTACCACATTCCGGGCAATGCGTAGCATATTTTGTCGGCTCAGAGTCCTGGTCTCGTTTCTGAAAATCAACACCAACGATCTTTGGAATGATCTCTCCGCCTTTTTCAACAAAAACAGTGTCACCTTCGCGAACATCCAGTTTTTCGATCTGATCGGCGTTATGCAACGAAGCCCTTTTCACCGTAGTGCCGGCCAATTGCACCGCTTTCAGATTTGCCACGGGAGTGATCGCACCGGTACGTCCAACCTGGTAAGTAATTTTCTCCAGAATGGTACTTTCCTGCTCAGCCTTAAATTTATAGGCCATCGCCCAACGCGGAGACTTAGCAGTGTGCCCCAATTCCTCCTGCTGATACAGGTTGTTCACCTTGATCACCACTCCATCTGTTTCATAAGGAAGGTCATGACGATGCTGATCCCAGTAGTTCACATACTGCAAAACTCCTTCAACTGAAGTTTTTAATTCAGATTCTGCCGGGACCTTGAATCCCCATTCACGTGCTTTTTCCAGGCCTTCAAACTGAGTTTTCACGCCCAAGTCCTGCCCAGCCAGGCTGTACAGCAAACATTCTAAGGGTCGTTTGGCTACTTCACCACTATCCTGTAACTTCAAACTGCCGGACGCCGTGTTTCTCGGGTTAGCATAAGGCTCCTCCCCCATGTCGACGCGTTCCGCATTCATTTTCGCAAAACCTTCATATGGCAGTACGATCTCTCCGCGAATATGGAATTTTTCAGGATAATTACCTTTCAGTTTTAAAGGAACCGACCTGATCGTCCGTACATTATTAGTCACGTCATCACCCTGAAAACCGTCGCCGCGTGTCACGGCCTTTTGCAGAATACCATTTTCATACGTAAGGCTTATGGAAGCTCCATCATATTTTAGCTCGCAAACATATTCCACCTTCCCATCAATCACCTTTTCAATACGCTTTTCCCAATCTTCCAGCTCTTCTTTAGAATAGGAGTTGGAAAGCGAATACATTCGATATTCATGAGCAACAGTCGCGAAATTTTTCGTGACAGCACCGCCTACGCGTACCGTTGGTGAGTTATCATCCTGAAATTCGGGATGTTTTTCTTCCAGTTCCTGCAATTCCTTCAGCTTCATGTCGAAATCATAATCGCTGATCTGCGGCTTATCAAGAACGTAATAATTGTAATTATGCTGCTGAAGCTCTTCCCGAAGGCTCCTGATCTTCTCTTCGATATTCATCTATCCTGATCTATTTTTCTGAAATCTGAATGGTTTTACCGTTATATTCCAGGTGGTATTGTTTGTCTTGGTGTTCAAATTCTAATCTGAATGCGGCGGGCATCGCATCATCTGAAGTAGGGTACCAAGTTTTCTTATTTTGGTCTACGCAAATGATGAGACCTTCATCATCCCCAATAGCGCAAAAACTATCCAGGTTACCGTCATATTTTTTGAGCCCGAGTTCCTCTAATTGATCGTGTATAGTTTCAATTTTCTCAACAGCCAGCCCGATCTCGGCAATTCCTACTACCGATTGTGCATTGAAAAGAGCCGAGTTCTTGTGGTTAAAATCTCTTCTGGAAATGAATTCCATCACATTTTGTTCCTGATCGTAAAAATAAACCGACTTTGCATTCCAATTATTGAAATCGATGATTTTCTCGGTGCTATCTTTTAAAACCGGCTTTTCGCTTTCAATCCATCTCAAGGCTTTTTCCTCTTCCTCGTCGGGAATATGAAAAGCGATATGGTAAGGCTGGAATTCTTTGGAATATTCGAAACATAATTGCGAATATCCCGCCTGTACCACGAAGCATTTCTCATCATATTCCGAAACCTCAAAACCTAATTGATTTTTATAAAACCAAAGCTGTTCTTTGAGTTTATTTGATTTTACGGTAAGCCTTTTAATCTTCATCAGGTCTGGTTTTTATTCATCCATTTCGGAACCGGCTTCGGTTCGTAATTCAGCATTTTTTCGAATAATTCCTCAAAATTGTCAGCAACCAGCAGAATTTCCAGATTTTCCTTCCGAAGCAAACCTTTTTCGGTCATTTTCTGAAGCATGGCCACGAGCTCATCGTAAAATCCATCGATATTTAACAGTCCCACAGGCTTTTGATGAAGTCCTAACTGCGCCCAGGTCACGATTTCGAATAATTCCTCAAATGTTCCAAAACCTCCGGGAAGCGTTATAAAAGCATCGCTACGCTCATTCATGGTAAGTTTGCGTTCGTGCATGTCTCTCGTGGTAATCAATTCGTCCAGGCCAGTATGAACTACTTCGCGCGTTTTCAGGAAATCTGGAATAACGCCAATGGCTTTACCTCCATTTTCTATGACTCCTTTCGCCACCTGCCCCATCAGGCCAAGTTTGCTTCCACCATACACCAGGTCCAGATTTCTCTTCGCCAGCGATTTCCCTAATTCATAAGCTTCTTCAAAGATAAGATCATCATTACCGTCGCTCGAGGCACAAAAAACCGCTACTCTCTCTATAATTTTACTCATTAAAATATGCTTTGATCATGCGATCATTTCCAAAAATATCCTTTTTCAGTTCTGCTTCAAAACCTAAATTCTTAATTAATGCTAATGTTTCAGGACCCAGGTATTGATTGATCTCAAAATAAAGCGATCCATTTTCTGAAAGATGCTTTGTGGCTAGCTGAGCAATTTTGTGATAAAAAATAAGCGCATTCGAATCTTCTACGTATAAAGCCTGTTTTGGTTCGTGTTCCAGAACATTGGAATGCATGCTTGATTTTTCCAGTTCCCTTACATAAGGCGGATTCGAAACAATTATATTGAATGTCCCATCCAACGACTCTGTATTCAGAATATCCTTTTGCTGAAAACTGATTTCAACGTCATTTCTTCTCGCATTCAGTTTAGCTGTATTCAGGGCCTCTTCTGAAATATCTATGGCGTAAATTTCGGCTTTCGGAAGGTTTTTGGCGAGTGAAACAGCAATACAACCACTACCCGTTCCAATGTCTAATACTTTGAGGTTTTCAGATTTATCGGAATCATTAACGATCCATTCCACCAGCTCTTCTGTTTCCGGCCTCGGAATCAGTACACTTTTATTCACCTGAAAAGGCATTCCGAAGAATTCCGTATTACCGGTGATATACTGAATGGGTTCCGAGTTTTTCAATCGTTCCAAAGCAGACTTCATTAAGAGCTGTTGTTGCTGGTCAATTTCTACGGATGGTTTCAAGGCCAGATCAATTCGTTTAATGTTCAGGTATTTTTCAGAAAGTCGGTAAAAGAACGTATCGATCTCCTGCGTAGGAAACTGCTCTTTCAGTTCCTGCTGGAAACGCTCTTTTAAAATCATTACTTTCATTTACAAATCTTTGATCAGGTAAACAGTACAATTATAATGACCGGTGTTGCCCATTGGTTTTTCAAGGGTTTCAAAACCCGATTTCTTATAAAGCTTTCGGGCATTCTCCATATAAGGTAAGGTCTCAATATAACATTTTTTGAAACCCTGTTTTTTGGCAAATTCCAGGCAGTGCTGCATCATCGCCATTCCAATTCCTCGTCCTCTTGCTTCCGGAAGAAAATACATTTTCTGCAATTCGCAATATTCCTCTTCCAGGCCGTTCAAAGGAGCAATACCGGCACTACCGATCACTTTGCCGTTTTCCTCTACAATAAAATAGGCCATTCGGTCACGGTCATAGGTTTTGGTCATATCATACAGCGCCTTATCTTCGTAAGCGGTACCTACTTTTGGAACACCCATTTCAACCAGGACCTCCCTAATCATTTTTCTAACCTGCTGATTATCTTCCGCCTGAATTTCGCGGATCTGCCATGTGCTCATTCTAGCTAATTAATTCTATTTTTGTGACGTGAATATACACGAAAAATACATAAAACGCTGCATCGAACTGGCGCGAAACGGGCTTGGAAAAACATACCCAAACCCCATGGTTGGAAGTGTGATTGTACACAATGAAAAGATCATCGGGGAAGGCTGGCACCAAAAGGCCGGTGAGGCTCACGCCGAGGTCAATGCAATCAATTCGGTTACAGATGAAAGTCTGCTTAAAGAGGCTACGATTTATGTAAGCCTGGAACCGTGCAGCCATTATGGAAAAACTCCACCATGCAGTGACCTGATCATCGCTAAAGAAATCAAGAGGGTGGTAATAGGCACCATGGATCCTTTCGCGCAAGTTGCCGGGCGAGGCATCAAGAAATTAATGGAAGCCGGTTGCGAAGTGAACGTGGGAATTCTCGAAAAAGAATGCCAGGAGCTAAACAAACGTTTTTTCACATTCCACAATCATAAACGACCTTATATAATTTTGAAATGGGCGCAATCCTTCGATGGATTCATTGCTCCGAAAAATAAAGCTTCCAATCGTCCCATCTGGATCACCAATAAATATTCGGGACAACTGGTACACAAATGGCGATCCGAGGAGGCAGGCATTCTGGTGGGAACAAACACTGCTCTGACAGACAATCCCAAACTGAATGTTCGCAACTGGACCGGAAATGACCCCGTACGTATTTTGATCGATAAAGATCAAAAAGTGGCAGTTGATTCAGCTATTTTTTCAGAAAAACAACAAACCATCGTTTTGACCAATTCGGAAGCCAAACAGGATTACCCACAGAATAGCAGTGTGGAGATCATCGATTTTTCAGATAATATTTCAGCTGAAGTCTGCCAGGTGTGTTACGAAAAAGAGATCCAGTCTATTATTATCGAGGGTGGCAGCAAAACCCTTCAGCAATTTTTTGATGCCGGTTTATGGGATGAAGCGACGCTATTCACAGGAGATGTACGACTGAATTCAGGAATTAAAGCGCCCAAATTTTCAGGAAAACGAATCTGTAAAATGAAAATTGACAGCGATACTCTTGAAATTTTTGAAAACCAAACCAAATACAATGATTAAAGCCATTATATTCGACTTTGGGGATGTTTTTATCAACCTTGATAAAGACGCGATGAACCAAAAACTGAAGAATTTTAATATTTCAGAATTACCGGAAGCGCTCAGCGCTAAAAACCGCGAATACGAACAGGGATTTGTCACCTCAGATGAAATTTCTGAAAATTACCGCACCGAATTTCCAGATATGCAACATGGAGATTTCGTCGACTCCTGGAATTCTATTTTACTCGATTTCCCGGAATATCGGCTGAAATTTATTCAGAAACTGGCAGAAGAAAAGGATTATATTCTCATTCTTCTTAGCAACACCAATGAAAATCATATCAACTTTATCAAGCAGCATGTTCCATTTTTTGAAGATTTCAGGAAATGTTTTGATGCATTTTACCTATCTCATAAGATCGGGATGCGCAAACCAAATCCGGAGATTTTCGAGCATGTTCTGGACACTCACGACCTGGACCCTAAAGAATGCCTATTTATTGATGACACTAAAGAAAACACCGATGTCGCAGAAAGACTAGGTTTTCATACCTGGAACCTGGAGCCAACTCGCGAAGATGTGATCGATCTGTTCACTACTAAAAAAGAGTTATTTTGATCTATCTTCTTTTAAGCATCCTGTCTTCCACGGTCATATTCGTGATTTTCAGGTTGTTTAAAAAATTTGAGATCAATACGCTACAGGCTATTATCGTTAACTACTTTATAGCCTGTGCTGTTGGTTATTTCGGATTTATAGAGAATAAGGATTTTACAAAGGTGCCTCAGGAGGGCTGGTTTATTGGCACTTTAATTTTAGGTTTTCTTTTTATCACCGTTTTCAATCTTGCTGCCATTACTACGCAAAAAAGCGGACTTTCGGTCGTGGCTGTTGCTTCCAAAATGAGCGTGGCGATCCCAGTTTTCTGCGGAATTTTTCTCTATAATGAAAGCACCGGTTTCACCAAACTTATGGGCATCGGGCTGGCGCTGGTTGCAGTTTACCTTACCTCTATTAAGACAGATAAAGGATTAAATATTCAGCCGAAAAATTTAATTTTTCCTTTACTGGTTTTCTTCGGAAGTGGAATTACTGACACCAGCATTAAATATCTGGAAGCAACGTATGTTTCCAAAACCGATGTTGGCCTGTTCTCTTCTGCCATATTCGCTTCCGCAGGAATGATTGGAATTTTCATTCTCATCTTCCAGGGAATAACAGGTAAACTGAAGTTCAATTTCAAAAATATTATAGGTGGGATCGTTCTGGGATTTCCGAATTATTTTTCGATTTATTTCCTGGTGATGGCTCTTCGCAGCAACGGTTTTGACAGTTCAACGATTTTTACCTTAAATAATGTGGCGATAGTTGCCTTTTCTACCCTGGCCGGCATTTTGCTTTTTAAGGAAAGACTGATCAGGCAAAACTGGATAGGTTTGGCACTTGCCGTAATTAGTATCATATTAGTAGCCAGAAGTGCGGTATGAAAGACACCTATAAAACGCTGACAAAAGATTCCCCAGAGGTATTATTTAAAGACCGGAATTCAAAATTCTTCGGATACGCTTTCCCGGTTAAAACCGAAGAGGAGGTTAATGAAAAGCTGGAAACATTAAAAAAACAACATCACAAAGCTCGGCATTGGTGTTATGCCTGGCAATTTGGAAAAGCGGAAGATAATTTTCGCTACCGGGCAAACGATGATGGCGAACCCTCCAATTCTGCAGGAATGCCAATTTATGGGCAGATCCAGTCATTTGAAGTAACAAATATTTTAATTGTGGTAGTTCGTTATTTCGGTGGCGTCAAACTAGGCGTTGGCGGACTTATAAATGCCTACAAAACTGCGGCACAGCTTGCCCTAGAAGCTTCAGATATTATTACCCGCACTATTGATGAAATTTTTATGGTCAAATTTGATTACCCGGAAATGAATAAAGTCATGCAGGTAATTAAACAACAAAATCTGAATGTCATCGACCAGAAGCTCGAGTTAGATTGTAAGATTTTTCTATCAGTGAGAAAAAATGAGGCAGAAGATATTTTTGAAAAATTTGACAGTACCTACAAAGTAGAAATTTCCAAGTTGGATATTTAGTCCTGAAGCTTTTCTAGAACATAACCGGGACAACGAACGGGCCTTCTGGTATTTGAGTCCATAAAAACTAAAATTGTACTCCCCGTAGTTACTTTTTCACCCTTTTCATTATAGATAAAATAGTCAAATATTATTTTAACATTTGGAAGCTCACGAAGCCTGGTTTCAATCTTCAAATTCTCGTCAAAATATACCGGTTTATGGTACTTCAGGTTTAATTCGAAGACGGGCAGCATGATTCCGTTTTTCTCCATATCAGCGTAAGAGATCCCAAGAGCATTTAACCACTCAATCCTAGCAATCTCAAGGTATTGCGGATAATTTCCATGATGCACAACCCCCATTTGGTCGGTCTCTGCATAGCGAACTTTAACATTTGAGAAGAATGATTTCATCTTATTTTAGGAGGCTGTTTGATTAGGTTTTTCTATCTTCATTGACGGAAGGAAGTATGCATAAAATATTCTTAAAATTCAACCCATAAATCGTTTTTTTTTTACATTTTTTGTTCACATATTTGTTCCGCTCAAGTCGAGGAAAGTATTCTTCTTGACTTCCATTTGAACTTACTACTAACCTTAAATAATGTCTAACTAATAATGTCAAAAACTGCGCAATCGGTTTGGAATAATTGTCTGTCTTTTATTCAGGATAACATTACACCTCAAGCTTATAAAACATGGTTTGAACCTATTCAAGCAGTAAAACTTACAGATTGTGCGTTAAGTATTCAAGTACCATCTAAATTCTTTTATGAGTGGCTTGAAGAGCATTATGTTAAGCTTTTGAAAGTTGCACTAACACGAGAACTTGGTGAAAAGGCCAAACTGGTGTACGTGATCAAAATGGAAAACACATACGGCAACAAACTTCCTTTCACAGAAAAAATACCCAGTACTCAAAGATCGAATATGCAGTCGCAGGAAGTTGATGTACCTATTAAAAATAAAAGTCCGGAACTTAAGAATCCGTTCATTATACCCGGAATTCGAAATGTAAAGATCGAATCCCAGTTGAATCCCAATTACAATTTTGAGAATTTCCTGGAGGGTGAATCTAATAGGCTTGCCAGATCGGCCGGTCTCGCGGTCGCCAATAAACCAGGGGGAACATCATTTAATCCGCTATTAATTTTTGGTGGAGTTGGATTGGGAAAAACACACCTTGCTCACGCTATTGGTGTGGAGATCAAAGATAAATACCCGGAGAAAACGGTTCTTTATATTTCAGCGGAAAAATTTACTCAACAATATATCGAGTCCGTAAAAAAGAATAATCGTAACGATTTCATTCACTTTTACCAGATTATCGATGTGTTGATCGTAGATGATATCCAGCTACTTTCAGGAAAAGCGGGAACTCAGGATGTTTTCTTCCATATTTTTAACCACCTTCATCAAAATGGGAAGCAGGTAATCTTGACCAGTGATAAGGCTCCGGTTGATATGCAGGATATTGAACAACGATTGCTTTCCAGATTCAAATGGGGACTTTCAGCGGAATTACAGCATCCAGATTTCGAAACCCGCGTTTCCATCATTAAGAATAAACTCTATCGTGATGGCGTTGAAATGCCAGAAGATATCGTTGAATTTCTTGCTAACAATATCAAAACAAACATCCGTGAACTGGAAGGTGCCATTATTTCATTGATCGCGCATTCTTCATTCAATAAAAAGGATATAACACTGGAATTGGCTAAGAAGATCGTGGATAATTACGTTAAGAACACCAAACGTGAAGTTTCCATAGATTATATTCAGAAGGTGGTGAGCGATTATTTCCAGATGGATGTAGACACCTTACAGTCTAAAACCAGGAAAAGACATATCGTTCAGGCTAGGCAGCTAGCCATGTTTTTCGCGAAGAAATTCACAAAAGCTTCATTAGCAAGTATTGGGTCTCAAATAGGAAGTCGTGATCATGCTACCGTTTTGCATGCCTGTAAAACCGTAGACAACCTCGCTTCTACCGATAAGCAATTCAAAAAATTTGTTGAAGACCTCAACAAGAAACTTACGCTATAATTATGAAAACCCGCGTCCTGATGGTGTGTCTTGGAAATATTTGCAGGTCACCCCTGGCCGAAGGCATTTTAAAATCGAAAGTTGATCCAGGGAAAGTTTATGTTGATTCTGCCGGCACCAGCAATTACCATGTAGGTGATGATCCAGACAGGCGATCTATTGCGATTGCCAGGAAAAATGGACTCGATATAACTGATCAGCGCGGAAGGCAATTTTCCGCAGAAGACTTTAAAGATTTTGATCTCATTTTCGCGATGGATACTTTTAATTACCGTGATATCCTGGAGCTTGCAGAAACTGAAAAGGATAGACAAAAAGTACATCTTATTTTAAATGAGATCTTTCCTGGAGAAAATGTTGATGTTCCTGATCCTTACCACGGTGGAGAACAAGGTTTTGAAAATGTTTATCAAATGCTGAATGAAGCCTGCGATAGCATCGCCAGAAAGATTCAAAATGATTCTTATGAAACAGCCTGAAGGATTCGGGAAACTGTACCTTATTCCGGTTGGATTAGGAGAATCTGATCCTAAAAAAATTTTTCCCGAATGGAATGCCGAAGTGATTGATTCTCTTGAACATTTTATTGTAGAGAATGAAAAATCAGCCAGAAGATTTATCAAACAATTACTTCCCAATAAATCTCAACAAACATTAAAATTAAAAGGTTTAAATAAATTTACGGAAGAAGCTGAAATACCTTCATTTCTAGATGCGGCTAAAGAAGGTTTTGATATGGGTCTTTTAAGTGAGGCGGGCTGCCCCGGTGTGGCAGATCCAGGAGCTGAAATCGTTAAATTGGCTCATCGATATGGTATACAGGTAATACCAATGGTTGGTCCCTCTTCTATCCTACTCGCCATGATGGCCAGCGGAATGAACGGTCAAAGTTTTACTTTTCACGGTTACCTCCCTATAGATAAGAAAGAGCGCAAACAGGAATTGAAAAATCTTGAAAGAATTTCTTCAGAAAGAAATCAGGCGCAAATCTTTATTGAAACTCCATATCGGAATAATCAAATGCTCGAAGATTTGAGCAACAACCTTCATCCTTCAACAAGAATTTGTGTAGCATGTGACCTTACATTACCTACTGAATTCATAAAGACCGCTACTGCATCTGAATGGCAAAAAATGAAAACAGACTTGCATAAAAGACCTGCTATCTTTATAATCCAAAAAGATATTTAGGCTTTCAAATTCTCTTTGTCAACTCTAGCATTTTTTACGGTTTCCACAAAAGAAACATCATAACCGCCAAAACGCTTCATATAATTTCTAATAGTGGTGCCAAAGGCATCGCTGAAAGCCTGAGCGCCCCAGCTGCGAAGATATTTCTTCACACTTCCAGGACCCGCAAGGTGTGCAGCCGCTAAAATACCAGATTCTGTAACTTCTACACCATTAATTTTTTTCCCTACGAATCTTTTGATATCTCGCTGAAGAATCCACTTATTTCTGGATGCATTAGCATAAAAGGCAGCTTCCTGCAGCGCTGGAGAATCAAGAAAAGAGTCGAGATCGTAGATACCTAAGAGCTTTAAAGTTCCAGCGCCAAACTGATATTTGCCTAGATAGCCAAATTCGTTGATACTACGATAATCACTCCTGGATTCTTTGAATCCAATAGCTTCTTTAAAACCTACATACGACATTCCGGTGAAAGGTGCCGTTCCGTTGATTTTGAAAACCGGCTGGATCTCCTTTTTGAGGTCGTGGACTGTATAGTCCAGATCAAGGTGTGTCGTAGAATAATCCTCTACGTTAATTTTCGCAGCATCTTTAGTAGAAAAACTAAAAAAGATTGAGCCCGCTGCTAGAGGCAAGATTGAAAATTTTGCAATTTTCTTTCTCATTGCGTTTGTTTTCGAGAGGTAATTTAGGCAAGAAAGTTTAATTCAAAAACTATCAAACCCACCCCTCATATTTGCGGCGCAAATGTATAACAAATTTTAAAAATCTGAACTACAGGCTGTTAAAGGTTTTGTAAAGTTATTATCCGTTTAACTATAAAATAACTTATTGAGGACTAAGTGTTTAAGTAATCTTAATAAAAAGATCGATTATCGGCGTATTCCATTTTTGTTCACCCACTCCACATATTGCTGCTTATTTCGGATATGTTGAGCGTGAGTTTTTGCAAATTTGTGGTAACCAAAATTTTCCACATCTGCTACAAAATAGATGAAATCATGCTTTTCATAATTAAGCACTGCATTGATTGAAGAAATATCAGGCATAAATATGGGACCAGGAGGAACTCCGGTATATTTATAAGTATTATAGGGCGAATCTATTTCAAGATCTTTATAAAGTACTCTTTTTATTACAGTGTCGAAATCTTTCAGCTGTTTTTTAATAGAGTAAATCACTGTTGGATCAGCATCCAGCTTCATTCCTTTATTGATCCGATTCATATAAACTCCGGCCACCCTTGGGCGCTCTTCAACTTTTGCTGTTTCCTTTTGAACTATAGATGCCAAGGCTATAACTTCGGAAGGTGTTAGGCCTATTTCATCTGCTCTCTTCAGTTTTTCCGGAGTCCAGAAACGCTCATATTCCTTTTTCATACGGTCACGAAATTCTTCCGCAGAAGTATTCCAGTAGAACTCATATTTATTTGGAACATACATTCCAAGAGCGGTTTGTTCAGTAAAATCTGAATCTTTATAAAAAGTGCTGTCCGTAAACGCTTTTAATAGCGAAAGACTATCGGCCTCTATCTGCCTGGAAATTCTTCCGGCCAGGTCTTCCAAACGCTCCTGATTGTTAAACACAACAGAAACAGGCTGGTTTCCACTTCTTAAGGCATTTACCAGCTCATTATTGTTCATCCCTTTCCGAAGAATATATCGACCTGGACGAATATTACTCGTATACCCTTTTTTCTGAGCGACGATCTGGAAACTATCGAAATCTTTAATATAAGGCTTCAGGGAATCGGCAACAGTGCTGAAACTAGCGCCTGTTGGCACATAAACCGAATGTGTTGGCTCATCAAACGATGTATTGGCCGAGAAAATGCTGTTGTAGATATACCAGCTAAAAATTCCCAATCCTATAGCGATTAGAATTGAGATGATAAATAAGATCTTTTTAATGTACATCGTTTATTAATTGATAAAGCAATTCATCTTTAAATTCTCCATTGTAGAGCGACCAGTCTTTTTTAAGTCCTACTTTTCGAAATCCGTTATTTTCAAAAATACGTTGACTATCCTTATTTTCTGCGGTAACATTAGCATAAACCTGATGTACGCCAAGATGTTTAAAGCAGTAATCACATAGAAGACTGAGGCTTTCTGAACCATAACCTTTGTTACGATCTTTCTTTTTTGCCACCAGGATGCCTATTGCAGCACGCCTGTCTTTCGGCTCCAGGTCGAAAACATCAATTAACCCAACGGCGCGATTTCTTTTAGTACAGATCACCAATCGCAACTGTTTGATATCATAGATATCCCGATGGGCATTCTCTAAATACTGTCTAATTAAAAACTTAGAATAGGGAGTTTGCGTTGAACTAATCTCCCAAAAATCTTCATTATTTTCGATCTCATGAACAAAATCTAGGTCTTCTGGTTCTAATGCTCTTAAATAAACTTTTTTTCCGGTTAAGGTTAACATATAATTTCTCCTTTAAAAACCTGTTCTGCGGGACCAATCAACCAAACATCTTCGTATTTCCCGTTTCCAGTTTCTCTAAATTTAACTTCCAGCTCTCCACCCTGTACCAGCAAATTAATTTTCTCAGCATTTGAAAGGCCTGCTACTGAAGCAGCGATCGCAACGGCTGTTACTCCGGTTCCGCAGGATAAGGTTTCATCCTCCACCCCTCTTTCATAGGTTCGCACTGCAAACCTATTCTCTCCTCTGGCTTCCACAAAATTGACATTCGTGCCGGTTTGACCATATCTGTCTGAATATCGAATGGCGGCACCCTCCTTCTTAATATCTTTTATCACGATATCCTCAGTGAAAACAACGTGATGCGGAGAACCGGTATCCAAAAAGAGAAAATCTTCCTGTTTTTTCACCTCATTCACATTCTGCATTTTGAGGCTGACTATACCATCCTCAACATGTGCTTCATGATGACCGTCTATTGCTGAAAAGCTTGCGGAATTTTCTATAACGCCTAAAAATTTGGCAAATGCTACCAGGCATCTTCCACCATTGCCGCACATACTGCTTTCATTTCCATCAGAGTTGAAATAGACCATTTTAAAATCCTCTCCCTCATTAACTGGATTTTCCAGACAGATCAGTCCGTCAGCGCCAATTCCGAATTTACGATCGCATAGCTTTTCGATCAATTTGGTATTGTTTTTGGAAAGAATAAGGTCGCGGTTATCAATCATTATAAAATCGTTTCCCGTGCCCTGATATTTATAGAAAGTCAGTTTCATAATTCTTCTGAAAAAGTGGCACAAATATACAATAATGATCGAGAAAGAGCCTCTGTTAAATGCTCGTTAAATCAAGAGTTTGTTATACTAAACATGCCCCCGCAAAAGTTAGAAGTTTAATATTAATAATAACATCCGAAAATGAAAAAAATAGCAAGTTTACTATTCGTTTCGATCCTGGGTGGAATCATTACATTAGGTAGCTACAAATTATTTTTCGACCAGGAAAATAATCCAGTTATTACCCAGGATACAACCTCAAAAAGTTCCTTCATTCCCGTCAGCAACACCCCAAATTATGGGACGAATGCCGATTTTACCGAAGCAGCAGAAAAAACTGTTCATGCGGTAGTTCACGTTAAAAATGTCGCGGTTTTTAAAGGTCCGCGGAGTATGTGGGAATTTTACCAGCCAGGCAACAATAGCGGTAGAGCCGTACAGGGTGCCGGTTCGGGTGTAATCATCACGCCAGATGGTTATATTGTCACCAATAATCACGTTGTGGAAGGCGCGAGTGAAATTGAAGTCACACTGAATAATAATGAAACGTATACGGCTGATGTCATTGGAACCGACCCAGTCTCAGATATCGCGCTGATTAAGGTAGATGCTAAAGAAGATTTGGATTATATTCCTTTCGGAAATTCAGATAATGCAAAATTAGGCGAATGGGTACTTGCAGTGGGTAACCCGTTTAATTTAAAATCTACGGTTACTGCCGGGATCATTAGCGCCAAAGCACGCAATCTTGATCCTTACGACAGAACTCCTCAATCATTTATCCAAACCGATGCCGCCATCAACCCTGGTAACAGTGGTGGTGCTTTAGTGAACATCAACGGTGAGCTTATTGGGATTAATACTGCAATCACTTCTCCTAGCGGAAGTTATATTGGCTATGCCTTCGCGGTTCCTTCTAACAACGCTCGCAAGATCGTGGAGGATATTATGGAATATGGAGATGTTCAGCAAGGAATTCTGGGTATTAGCGGCGGAACAGTAAATCCGCAAAATATGAATGAGCTGAATCTGAATACTTCTCAGGGAGTGATTGTGGGAGATGTGACCACCGGAAGTGGAGCTGAAAAAGCAGGCATCAAACCGAATGATGTGATTCGCCAGATCGACAATGTACGCATCAATAAATTTTCTGATCTTACCGGGTACATCAATACGAAAAGACCTGGGGACGAAGTGATGATAACTTTGGATCGAGGCGGAAATGAAAAAGAAGTTCGCGTTAAACTTATCAAACGCGATTCTTACGTAATTCCATCTATTGGCTTGGAAGTTTCAAACGCTTCATCTAAAGAATTGGAAAAATTCGGTACAAATTATGGCGTCAAGATCAATAAAATTTTAACTCAAAATCTACCGGAAGGTGAATTAACCGGTACGATTATTACAGAAATTAATAATGAAAGTGTCTCGAATATTCGTGATGTTGAAAATATTCTTGATAAAAGAAGAGACAGAGATCCGATCGTAATTACGTATGTAGACCGTGAAGGAAATAAGCAGCGAATGATTTGGAGATAATTTAATTAGTTAAATGTGGAAAGGCCCTTCAGATTTACTGAAGGGTTTTTTTATGTGAAAAACTTTTACGAAAACGTTTGAAATCTATACTTTTGCGGCAAAATTTAAAACAACATAGCGCAAAAAATGGACTTCAATCAAGTTTACGAAAAGGAACTTTCTTTCCAGGCAGACCGCCGCAAAGCCTCTGTAGAATTCATCAATATTGTAAGTCATCTCTGGTATGATAAATCTATTGAGCTGGTACTTTTTAGAAATCAGTTGATCAATCTTAATGTTAGTGACATTCTAGACCTTCATGAATATGCAGGCGAATTTGTAGGAAAGCCAATTTCCATATTTGATTCAGTTGAAATCGCTAAAGCGATTCAGGATCTTAAATTGCCTCCGGCTAAGCTGGATATTGGAAAACTGACTTATGAATATCATTTAAAAGATCAGCACTACTCCAATGTCATGGCCTTTGTATCGAATAAACTGAAAGATGCTAAAGATACAACGCCGCTAACTCCGAAAGATGTAGTGCTTTATGGCTTCGGAAGAATTGGAAGACTGGTGGCCAGGGAATTGATGACGAGAACTGGAAAAGGCAATCAACTTCGGCTTCGCGCAGTTGTGACTCGCGGAAAAGTTGATAAAAATGTGCTTGAAAAAAGAGCCTCTTTGCTGAAAAGCGATTCGGTGCATGGTCCTTTCAGCGGAACTGTCTTAATAGACGAAAAAAATTCAGCTTTGATCATTAATGGTACCACCGTCCACATGATCTCTGTTAATCAGCCAGAAGATATTGACTATACGAAATTTGGTATCGATCAAGCTTTGGTAATAGACAATACCGGTGCTTTTCGAGACCAAGAAGCTTTAAACAGGCACCTAAAATCTAAAGGTGCTGCGAAAGTACTGCTCACTGCACCTGGAAAAGGAATTCCAAATATTGTTCACGGAGTTAATCATAAAGAGCATTCTCCAGATAAAATTGATATTTTTTCAGCTGCCTCTTGCACCACCAATGCTATCACACCAGTTTTGAAGGCCATTCAAGACTCGCTCGGGGTGGTACACGGACACCTTGAAACAATCCATGCATATACCAATGACCAAAACCTGGTAGATAACATGCATAGCAAATACCGCCGTGGGCGTGCTGCTGGACTAAATATGGTAATTACTGAAACTGGTGCCGGTAAGGCAGTTGCTAAAGCACTTCCTGTTTTTGAAGGTAAATTAACCTCTAATGCCATCCGCGTTCCAGTTCCTAATGGTTCTCTGGCTATTTTAAACCTGGAAGTTGAAAAGGAAACATCTGTTATTAAGGTAAATAACATTCTGAAAAAATATGCGCTGGAAGGTGATCTTGTTGAACAGATCCAGTATTCGGTTGATAATGAACTGGTATCTACAGATATTATCGGCTCATCGGCTCCCGCTATTTACGATAGTAATGCTACGATCGTTTCCGCAGACAAAAAGAACATCATCTTATATATATGGTATGATAATGAATATGGTTACAGCCACCAGGTGATAAGGCTGGCAAAATACATCGCTAAGGTTCGACGCTATACATATTATTAATCTTAATTTTTTTAGTTGAAAATTGCCCGATGTTCTTGCATCGGGTTTTTTTAGGAAAAATCGAAACTAACATTAATTATGATCAAAATAATAATCTAAAGGATGAAAAGAAAGACATGAAAAATAAGGTGCTTTAAAATAGGTTTTTTTATTTTTGCGCCACTTTTGAAAATATCTTTCGATCTTAAAAATGATTAAATTGAGAGTAATTTTAAAATAACCTGAAAATCCGAATATTATACTAACCTATATAGAACAATCGTTGACTGTATAATATTTAAAAATTGAAGTAAAATGACCAAGCAAATTTACGTTCTCGCATTATTGCTTTTTTCGGTAATTCAGGTTCAGGCTCAGGATAGCCTGTCTACAGATACTCCGGTTCAGGACGAATTCACAAAATTAATTGAAGAATCCAATAATTACCAGGGCTATAAGGTTGTTGATTATGACAAGCTAATTGATTTGCGCAACAAGACCCGTGATTATGTTAATGACCTGAAAGAAGAGATCATTGTTCAGAAGAACACGGTAGACCAGCAAAACAAACAGATCAATGATCTAAAAAAACAGTTAGCTTCAACAAAAGAAGACCTGAATGCAGTAACCGAGGAGAAAGACGCTTTAATGTTCCTGGGGATGCCTTTCAGTAAAGGTGGGTATAAAGCAATGATGTGGGGAATTGTAGCGATCCTTCTAGCGATCTTGATCGTGCTTTTCATCAAATTCAAGAGCTCTAATTCTGCCACCAAAGAAGCCCAACAAAAGCTTCGTGAAACCGAAAAAGAATTCGATTCCTACCGGACAAAAGCGCTTGAAAAAGAACAACGTCTTGGACGAATGCTACAGGATGAGCGAAACAAAACCAACGGGGCTTAACTTATAATCTTTTAAATTTCTGCCATGCGCATAGATATCATTACAGTGGTTCCTGATATTCTCAAGAGTCCATTTGAAGCCTCCATTTTACAGAGGGCTATAAAAAAAGGACTGGTAGAAATTCATATTCATAATCTTCGTGATTATACAACTGATAATTACAAGCAGGTAGACGATTACCAGTTTGGTGGCGGTGCTGGTATGGTGATGATGATCGAACCTATTGATAAATGCATTACTGGACTGAAAGCCGAAAGATCGTACGATGAAATTATTTATATGACTCCCGATGGTGAAACCTTGAAGCAGAAAACCGCCAATATGCTCTCCCTTCATGAGAATATCATCATTCTTTGTGGTCATTATAAAGGAGTGGATCAACGGGTAAGAGACCAATTTATCACAAAGGAAATTTCTATTGGAGACTACGTTCTTTCCGGAGGAGAGTTGGGAGCTGCAGTTTTATGTGATTCGATTATCAGACTAATTCCTGGAGTTTTGGGGAATGAAACTTCAGCTTTAACCGATTCTTTTCAGGATAATTTATTGGCTCCTCCCGTATATACACGCCCGGCAGAATATAAAGGATGGAAGGTTCCTGAAATATTAACATCAGGAAATTTCCCTAAAATCGAGGCTTGGCGCGAAAATGAAGCTTTAAAAAGAACGAAATCCCTGAGGCCTGATCTATTAAATGAAGATTTTTAACGATCAGGTTTGCAGGAAACTATAAAAACACTAATTTTGCACTCGTTCTAAAATAACCTCTGGCGATAACCGTGAATGTTGTTTTGGAAAATACTTTAAAACATTAACTATGGAATCGTTAATTAAATACGTTCAGGACGAATTTGTTGATAGAAAAGATCTTCCTGAATTTTCTGCCGGTGATACTATTACCGTTTACTACGAAATTAAAGAGGGTCAAAAGACCAGAACACAGTTCTTTAGAGGGACGGTTATCCAGAAAAGAGGTACCGGAGCTTCTCAAACTTTCACAATTAGAAAAATGAGTGGAACTGTTGGAGTAGAAAGAATTTTCCCTGTTAATCTTCCAGCTATCCAAAAGATTGAGATTAACAAAAGAGGTAAAGTTCGTAGAGCACGTATCTTCTACTTTAGAGGTCTTACCGGTAAGAAAGCCAGAATTAAAGAGGCCATCAGAAAATAATTGTTCTCTTATAGAACGATCAGAAAAGCTCCTATTAAGGAGCTTTTTTTATGAACAAGTGTTGACAACTACTGTTTGTAACCAGTTGATATTTATAAAGTTAAATTTTTTCATTTCTTAAGTTTTATACGCTATATTTATATTAGAAATTTGAGTTGGAGAAGTGACAAAAGGATCTTTGAAAATTTAATATTTCCCGTAAAGCAAGTTCTTTACATATGGTTTTTATTTTCTATATAACGCTATTGTTTTGCCAAAGCAAAATGAAGTTTGAAAAATAAAAACCCATTTTTAATTCTTTTTCAATAGAAATAGAATTAAAATGAAGCAATGCACACAAGGAAAGCTTAAAATGCTTTTTCATCTCGTGAGAACGCATTGTTTCTACAGAAGCCATTTCATTTTAGCAATTAAGATGAAATGGCTTTTTTTATTACCGAATTTTAAAATTTCTTAACAGCATCTGCCTTTCACATTATAGGATAAAAGCCTACAAAACCGTATATTGCAACGTAGTCATAGCCCTGTTCTTTTCGGGGCTTTCTTTTAATTAATTACAACCAAATACATAAATAATGTCGCAAAAAGAAAAAATTATCTATACCAAGACTGATGAAGCTCCAATGCTTGCCACCTACTCTTTCCTGCCTATCATTGAGGCATTCACCAAAGCAGCAGGGGTTAGTCTTGAAACCAGAGATATTTCGCTTGCCGGAAGAATTCTTTCCCAATTTCCAGATTACCTAAGTGAAGATCAAAAAGTATCTGATGATCTCGCTGAGTTAGGAGAACTGGCAAAAAAACCGGAAGCAAACATTATTAAATTACCAAATATCAGTGCCTCTATTCCGCAGTTGAAAAACGCGATTAGCGAACTTCAGGAAAAAGGTTTTGCTATTCCAGATTATCCAGATGAACCAAAATCGGATGATGAAAAAGAGATAAAAACCAGATACGACAAAGTGAAAGGTAGCGCGGTTAACCCGGTTTTAAGAGAAGGTAACTCAGATCGGCGTGCACCAAAGGCTGTAAAGAACTTTGCAAAGAAAAACCCACATTCCATGGGTGCCTGGTCTTCAGATTCGAAAACACACGTAGCTACCATGAGTAGTGGTGATTTTCGTGCTAACGAAAAATCGATGACCATGGATAAAGAAGATTCGCTAAAAATTGAATTTACTGCTGATTCTGGAGAGAAGACTGTTTTAAAAGACAATTTAAAAGTTCTTGACGGTGAAATCATCGATGCATCGGTTATGAGCAAAAAAGCGCTGATCGCTTTTCTTCGCGAGGAAATAAAAGATGCGAAAGAAAAAGATGTTCTTTTTTCTCTTCATATGAAGGCGACGATGATGAAAGTTTCCGATCCTATTATTTTCGGTCATGCGGTAGAAGTATTTTTTGATGACGTATTTGAAAAATATGGAGCGGAACTGGAAAAAGCAGGAGCTGATCCAAATAGCGGATTAGGAGACGTTCTTTCTGCCATTGAAAGTTTACCAGAAAGTAAAAAGTCAGAAATCAAGGCTGCCATTGCCACTGATCTTAAAAACGGACCAGATATCGCAATGGTAAATTCAGATGAAGGAATTACGAATCTGCACGTTCCTAGTGATGTGATCATCGATGCTTCGATGCCGGCAATGATCAGAACTTCCGGTCAAATGTGGAATGCTGAAGGAAAAACTCAGGACACCAAAGCCGTGATCCCAGATTCGAGTTATGCACCGCTTTACCAGGCAACAATTGAATTCTGCAAAAAGAATGGTGCTTTTGATCCAACTACTATGGGAACAGTTCCAAACGTTGGGTTGATGGCTCAAAAAGCGGAGGAATACGGATCTCATGACAAAACTTTTGAGATTAAAGGTGATGGTGTTGTAAAGGTTATTAATTCAGAAGGAGTTACCCTTTT
Organism: Flavobacteriaceae bacterium; assembly: GCA_964220295.1. Lineage (GTDB taxonomy): Bacteria > Bacteroidota > Bacteroidia > Flavobacteriales > Flavobacteriaceae > Christiangramia. Next base: position 37,734 of record CAXPUM010000118.1, read on the forward strand.
AGAGCATTCGGTTGAAAAAGGAGATATCTGGAGAATGTGCCAGGTAAAAGATCTTCCTGTTCAGGACTGGATCAAACTGGCAGTTTCAAGAGGAATCGATACTGGATGGCCAATTGTTTTCTGGCTGGATAAAGATCGTGCACACGATGCTGAACTGATCAAGAAAGTTGATCAATACCTTCCACAGCATGATACTTCAAAAATAGAAGTGAAAATCATGTCTCCAAAAGAAGCAACGGAATATACTCTTCAGAGAGTAAAAGACGGAGAAAATACAATTTCGGTTACAGGAAATGTCCTTCGTGATTATTTAACCGATCTTTTTCCAATCTTGGAATTGGGTACCAGTGCCAAAATGCTTTCTATCGTTCCCTTAATGAACGGCGGGGGTCTATTTGAAACCGGTGCGGGAGGATCTGCTCCAAAGCACGTTCAACAATTCCTGAAAGAAGGGCATTTAAGGTGGGATTCCCTTGGTGAGTTTCTCGCTTTGGCGGTTTCATTAGAGCATTTAGGAAACAAATACAACAATGATAAAGCTTTGACACTTGCGGATGCGCTGGACGAAGCTACCGAAAGATTTCTGAATGAAGGAAGATCGCCATCTAGAAAAGTGAATGAGCTTGATAACAGAGGTAGTCATTTTTACCTGGCATTATATTGGGCTGAGGCGCTGGCCAAGCAAAAATCGAATACAGACCTGAATATTTATTTTGATCGTGTGGCTAAAGCCATGGAAGAGAATAAAGATAAGATTCTACAGGATCTTCTGGATGCCCAAGGTTCACCGGTAGATATTGGAGGTTACTATGAGCCAAATGAGCAAATGACCAGAAAAGCGATGCGACCTAGTTCCAGTTTCAATTCAATTCTGGAAACTTCTGAATAATAAATTCATATAAAATTAATAAGAAAGCGCCGGATAATTCCGGCGTTTTTTATTTTTGATTCATATTGAATTACATGAACGATCTGGTTTCCATCATCATTCCGACTTTCAATCGTGCTCACACCCTGCCCGATACGATCAAATCAGTTAAAAATCAAACACATCAGAACTGGGAGTGTTTGATAATAGATGATGGTTCAACCGATAATACGGAAGAACTTTTTCAGAAATACTGGAAAAAAGATCAACGTTTTGCTTTTTTAAAAAGACCTGAAGAGAGAAAAAAGGGAGCCGCCACCTGCAGAAATATTGGTTTAGAGAATTTCAAAGGTAATTATGTTCAGTATTTAGATTCAGATGATCTTTTAGCTGCCAATAAATTTGAAGAACAATTAAAATCTTTAAAAAAACAAAAGGCAGATCTGGCCATTTGCAAGTGGGGTGTAATAAAAAATGATCTTTCATCTTTTAGCATTTATGACCGGCTACCAACGTACGAAAACTTTGAGAATGGCCTTCAGCTATTCGATGCTTTCGGCTATTATTTCACTTATTTTCCTCCTCATGTCTACCTTACGAGATCAAAAATTGTTAAAAAAGCAGGTAAATGGAATGAAGAACTCACCCTCAATGACGACGGGGATTACTTCAGTAAAATTTTGATGAATACTCAAGGGATTGCTTTCACTGGAGAAACCCATGTTTTCTATCGTCGCGGCGGAACCAACCGGATTAGCAGTGATTATTCAGCTAATGGAGTTAAGAGCTATATTGACAGCTGGTCGCAAATAGACGCTCGCATCCGGGAAAAATATAATATAAGTAATCATGTTTTCGTCAGGCAGGCACGTAGGAATATGTTTATCAAAATAAAAAAGGAATATCCAGAGATGATACAGGAAAATCAGGATTTTTTTGAGAAGAAAATGTCAGATTCAGAATATTATATGCGGAAGATCTATGCAAAAATAAAAGGTTATTTATGAAAGATCTCGTTTCAGTAATTATTCCTACCTATAACAGGGCTCACACGCTCACAAAGACATTAAATAGTGTTCTAAATCAAACCTATCAAAACTGGGAATGCCTGATCATAGATGATGGTTCAAATGACAAAACTGAAGAGGTCATTTCTATTTTCCTGAAAGATCACCGTTTTAAATTTTTGAAAAGAAGTGAAAAGCAACCAAAAGGGGCGGCCACTTGTAGAAATATCGGTTTGGAAAATGCGAAAGGAAGTTATATTCAGTTTTTAGATTCTGATGATTTTTTAGCTAAAACTAAATTTGAATACCAAATGAATCTTACCCATAGCGTGAATGATCTCTTAACCTGCAAATGGGGAAAAATAGTTCTAAAAAATTCTAAGGAAGAAATTACTATTTATGAGAATTTACCAGTTTACAAGAACTTTAAAAATTCCCGAAAGATTTTTGATATTTATGCCAATCGCTTTTGTTATCTCCCTCTGCATAGTTTTTTAATACCATCACAAATTTGTGATGGAGAAAAGTGGAATGAAAAACTAACTTTAAATGATGATGGCGATTTTATGTCGCGCATTATTGTAAAATCTGAAACGATAAAATTCTGCAACAAGACTTTTGTTTTATACAGGAGAGGTGCCGGCAACAGGTTGTCTAAATCACTCGACACAAAAGAATCTTACGAAAAATTTATTTTAAGCTGGAAGTTAACCGAGCAAACTATTGGTTCCAGCCATTTACTGATGCGAATATCCAAATTCACTCTGTTTGATCATACTCGAAAAAAATTTCCTGAATTGATCAAAGCTCACTCTTCATTTTTTCAAAATCGGGTAGATTCCACAGAATTCAGATTACGCTTATATTACTCTAAAATTTTAGACAAACTGTTCATTCGGTTCAGGCATCTAAACGAAAATGATTTAGTTTAATCTTTCGTTAAACCGATTTCAAAATTGGTTTAGACCTCGACTATTGCCGATTTTTGCAGAATGCAAAAGCAATTCCCCAAAGAGCGAGATAAAAAACAGGAATATATTATTCTTTTTGTCTTAGGAACATTGATCGCTTTGGGCCCATTTTCTATCGACGCCTACCTGCCGGGTTTCGAGAGTATTTCTAAAGATTTCAACATTAGTATAAGTCAGGTTGGGCTAACACTTACCAGTTATTTTATTGGGATTTCCATAGGCCAGTTAGCATATGGGCCAATAATGGATAAATACGGTCGGCGCAAACCCTTACTGATCGGTCTGGGAATTTATTTCCTTGCTGCCATATTTTGTCTGTTATCACCGAACCTTGTTTCCCTCATCATTTCGAGGTTCTTTCTGGCGTTGGGGGCGGCAGCCGGAATGGTTGCAGCCAAAGCCGTTGTCCGCGATATTTTTCCGATCAAGGAGGTTGCAGGTGCTATTTCTGTTTTAATGCTGATTATGGGTGGGGCACCGATCATCGCACCCACTGTGGGTAGCTTTATTATTGAAGCTTTTGACTGGCGGATGATTTTCGTTTTCCTTGCGGGATTTTCATTTTTGATGTTCCTGAGCGTATTCAACTTTCTACCGGAAAGCATAGTACCAGACAAAAATGTAGATCTAAAACCCAAAGATGTTGCAGTGAAATATTATGGTATTCTTACCAACCCCAAATTCTGGAATTTTGGTTTGGCTGGGAGTTTTGCAGTGGGAGCCATGTTCGCATATATTTCTAACGCCCCAAAATTGTTCATGCACAATTTTGATCTGAGTCAAAAGGAATTTGGAATTTTATTCGGATTGAATGCCGGTGGACTCATTTTGGGAAGCCAGATCAACAGGCTTTTTTTGAAAAAATTCTCCACCTTCCAGATCACACTTTTTAATAGCGTTTTATTGGTTGTTTTAGCAGGATTATTTCTGATAAATTCTATTATGGAATTCGGTTTTTGGCCTACGGCTATCTTAATTTTTCTGATGCTCTTTTTTTTAGGTTTTCAAAATCCAAACACAACAGCTTTATCTTTAGAACCCTTTGAAAAGAAAGCTGGTAGAGCTTCTGCTTTAATTGGCAGTCTAAAAATGATCTTAGGGGCCCTAACCTCTTTTATCATTAGTTTATTCCATACTACCAATTCTTTACCTTTAGCGCTGACATTGCTCATTTGCCTGAGTATCAGTTTTATTTTGCTGCTTCAGTTTTCCAGGAAAAATAAAGCGGAATTGAGCCTCTCGGAGATATAATTTTTTAATTGAATTGAGAACTGTACTTTTAAATAAAAAATTGAAATTTTCTCAGTTCAGTATTTTTCTGTTATGTTTTTTGCCTTTTTTCGGGTGGTCCCAGGAAAAATTTAGTTTAAGCGGAACAATAACCGATGCCGCCAGCAATGAAACCCTCATTGGTGTGAATGTTCTGATTCCCGAATTAAACACCGGCATCACCACCAACACCTACGGATATTATTCCATTGATTTGCCTCAGGGCAACTATGAAATTATTGTTTCTTATCTCGGTTATAAACAGCAAAGTCAAACCATCAATTTAAATCAGGACCAAAAACTCAATTTTCAGCTACAGGAATCTTCAGAAAGTTTAGATGAAGTCATAGTCGAATCCAATTCCGAATTATTAAATATCAAAAAACCGGAAATGAGCGTTAACAAGCTCTCAATTGGTACGATTCAGAAAGTCCCGGTAGTTTTTGGAGAGGTAGACGTCGTGAGATCTTTATTGTTATTACCTGGTGTTTCCAATGCCGGCGAGGGTTCTTCAGGTTTTAACGTGCGTGGGGGTGCGGTAGACCAGAATCTGATCTTGCTCGATGAAGCTACCATCTATAATTCTTCTCATCTTTTCGGTCTGTTCTCAGTTTTTAACCCAGATGCCATTAAAGACTTAAAGTTGTACAAGGGCGGAATTCCTGCGGAATATGGAGGAAGAGTTTCATCTGTTTTGGACATTTATCAGCGTGATGGAAATAGTAAAGATTTTGAAATGCAGGGCGGCATTGGTGTTATTTCAAGCCGAATATTGGCAGAAGGACCAATTATCAAAGACAAAGGATCATTTCTGGTTGGAGGAAGAAGCAGTTATGCCCATTTATTTCTGAAACTAACGGATAATGAAAATTCGGCCTATTTTTATGATCTCAATACCAAACTGAACTATAAGATTGATGATAGCAACAAGTTGCTTCTTTCTGGATATTTTGGAAGAGATGTTTTCAACATCAGTCAGAATTTCGAGAATACCTATGGCAATGCTGTTTTAAATTTGCGATGGAATCATGTAATGACAGATGATATTTTCACCAATCTTTCGGTTATATACAGCGATTATTACTATGGCTTACGACTTAATTTTGTAGGATTTGATTGGAATAGTGGGATTACCAATTTAAATCTCAAATATGATTTTAATCATTATTTAAATGACGACCTGCAACTTAAATACGGCATTCAAAATACTTATTACGAATTCGATCCAGGTGAAATCGAGCCGTTAGACCAGTCTTCCGGCATTAATTATAATAAGCTCACCAATAAATATGCTTTTGATAATGCGGTATATATTTCTGCGGAACAACAATTCGGAGAAAACCTTT
>CAXPUM010000119.1:0-3401 GCA_964220295.1 Flavobacteriaceae bacterium
GGAAAACTCATCAATGATATTTGCTATTTCAACGCTAAAGAATACTTCAACCTATGACCAAAAAAAGAGCTAAAATAGTCACTTTTGGTGAAATTATTATGCGACTTAGTCCGCCCCAAAACCAGAAGATGCGACAGTCTAATAATCTGGATTTTACTTTTGGAGGAACAGAACTAAATGTTGCAGCTTCACTGGCGGTTTTAGAGCATGATGTTGCCCACGTTAGTGCGGTGCCTAAAGATTTTGTGGGTGAAGCCGCTTTGCAATTTGTCAAAGGATTCGGAGTCGATACCGAATATGTTTTTCGGAATGATCACCCTTCGGGTCAGTACATTCTGGAAGAAGGAATAGGAATGCGTTCAGGCCAGGTTTCCTATAACCGCTTGAATGCTTCATTTGCACATATTGATCCTTCAGATTATAACTGGGATGAGATTTTTAAGGATGCAGATTATTTTCACTGGACCGGTATTACTCCGGGAATTTCCGAAAATGCTTTAATAACTTTAAAAAAGGCACTGGCGTCTGCCAGGGACAAGAATATTCTAATTTCTGTTGATCCCACATTCAGAAGTAATTTATGGAAATACGGAAAAGATGGTTATGAAATATTGAATGAGCTTGTTCCTCAGTGCGATATCCTGTTTGGCGGGGTTTCAGAAATTAATAGCCTATTAAACGGCCAGTTTCCGGAAACAGAAGAAGGTTTTACCAATGCGTGTAAAGCTCTTGAAGAGCAAATGCCGAATATTAAAAAGGTCTTTGGAAAAGTGCGAACCGATTATTCTGCTTCTCACCATGCCATTTACGGACAGGGATTTAACGGAGAAACCTTTTCCGAAGAACCCATAGAAATAACCAATATTGTTGATAGAATTGGGACCGGTGATGCGTTTGCTGCCGGAGTAATTCACGGGCTAACCAAAGGCGATGATGAATATGCTTTAAAATTTGGGCTCGCCGCCTGTGCGATTAAACATACCATTCCAAAAGATATAAATCTATCGAAGGTGAATGAAATCGAAGAAATCGTGAATGGAAATCATAAAGGAAGGCTAAAACGTTGAAGATGTCTACAAAGAACATTCAGAAAATAATGGGAGATACCGGTGTTGTTCCGGTTTTTTACCATTCGGATTTACAGGTGAGTAAGGAAGTAATTGATGCCTGTTTCTCTGGAGGTATACGGGTATTTGAATTTACAAACCGTGGTCCTGAAGCATTGGAGATTTTTCAAAAATTGGTTGAATATGTTCAGGAGCTTAAAGGGTTGAGCCTTGGTATAGGTTCAATTGTAGATGCTGAGCAGGCGAAAAAGTTCATTGCTGCCGGTGCAGATTTTATAGTATCTCCAATTCTGAATAAGGAAGTTGCCGAAATTTGTAAAAAATATGATACGGTGTGGGTGCCGGGTTGTGGAACTGCCACTGAAATTTATAATGCACAGCAACTGGGAGCAGATTTAGTAAAAGTCTTTCCGGCTTCGCAGGTTGGCGGTCCAGAATTTATTAAAGCGATAAAAGCTCCCATGCCATGGTCCAAATTGATGCCGACAGGTGGTGTGACTACAGAAACCGAATCTTTAAAATCATGGATCAAAGCCGGTGCTCACTGTGTCGGAATTGGATCGGCACTTTTTTCAAAGAATGATCTTGGCCAGTATGATTATGAAGCTATTAAAAAGAACTGTTCCGCTGCGATCAGGACTATAAAAGATGTAAAAAGTGAATAGCAGAATAAAACATATTGGTTTTCTCTTTTTTATGGCCCTATTACTGGGATGCAGTAATGGTAATGAGGATAAGAAAACGATCATTCTCGGCCATGGATTAGATACGAAGCATTCCGTTCATAAAGCGATGGTCTTTATGGCAGATCGCCTGAAGGAAAAATCAAAGGGACAACTGGAAATTAAGATTTATCCAAATCAGCAACTGGGTTCAGAACGGGAATTGGTTGAATTGCTACAAATAGGAAGTGTGGGGATGACCAAGGTTTCCACCGCGACAATGGAAAATTTCGCGCCTAATTTCCGGGTTTTAGGTTTGCCCTACTTATTTAAGAATGGGGAGCATATGTTCAGAGTTTTGGAAGGTTCTGTCGGAAAAGATCTTCTTGAAAGTAGCAGGGATAAAAGACTTTTAGGTTTAGCTTTTTACGATTCGGGAGATAGGAATTTTTATGCAAAAACTCCCATCAAAACTCCGGATGATCTAATTGGTAAAAAGATTAGGGTAATGCCGAGTAAAACTGCGATAGATATGGTAGAATCCCTTGGCGGTTCCGCAACGCCTATTTCCTGGGGAGAACTGTACACCGCTCTACAGCAGGGAATTGTTGATGGCGCTGAAAATAACCTGCCAAGTTTTTATTTGAATCGTCATTACGAAGTATGTAAATACTTTACGATGGATGGTCATACCGCAGTGCCAGATGAACTGATTATTAGCACCCTAGTTTGGAATAAATTATCACAGCAGGAGCAGCAATGGATCAAAGAAGCAGCAATGGAATCTGCTCAATATCAGAAAAAACTGTGGAAAGAATCTGAAGAAGAAGCTTTGGAAGGAATCAAGGCGGCCGGCGTTCAGATAATTAAGCCTGATAAGAAATTATTCAGTGATAAAGTTGATGAGATGTATAAGGAATATGAAAAAGATCCTGAAATAAAACAAACCATCGAAAAAATTAAAGCGATCAAATAAATGAAGGTAAAACGAATACTAGATAAAATTTTAAGTTCCTTTCTTGTACTATTGATGGCTACCATGTTACTAACGGTGTTGTGGCAAATCTTCACAAGATACGTACTAAATTCACCCAGCTCCATCACAGAAGAAATTTCCAGGTTCGTATTTATCTGGATAGGAATTCTTGGCGCGGCATATGCTTCAGGCCAGCGCATTCATGTGACGATAGATTTACTTTCGCCTAAATTGAATGATAAACAGAAAAAAATGCTTCAGCGATTTATTGCGCTTTTAGTAATAACGTTCTGCCTTTTGGCTCTTGTGATTGGTGGAGGGAATCTTGTGTATGTAAATAATTTATTAGGTCAGCACAGTGCCGCTTTAAATATTCCGCTGTCTGTTGTATATGCAGTTTTGCCTATTGGAGGATTGCTTATTATTATTTATAAAGTACTCGAATTGTTTCAGTTAAAAAATTTAGATCGATGAGCCTGGAAATAATTGTTCTGGTAATTTCATTCATTTTCCTATTAGGGATCGGCGTTCCCGTCGCCTGGTCAATTGGAATTTCCTGTCTTGTCACTTTAATGATATCTATAGATCCGGTATCAGGTTATACTACTATTGCGCAGCGAATGGCAACAGGGCTCGACAGTTTTTCTCTTCTAGCGATACCTCTATTTATTCTTGCTGGCCAGATCATGAATCAGG
>CAXPUM010000120.1:0-2992 GCA_964220295.1 Flavobacteriaceae bacterium
ATGGTAACGATATTCAACAAGTGATTAATGGTTTGGAGGAAGCCAAAACCAGAACCGGAAAGGGAAAACCGGTTTGTATCATCATGCATACCGTGATGGGGAATGGTGTTGATTTCATGATGCATACCAATGCATGGCATGGAAAAGCTCCAAACGATGAACAGCTTGAAAAAGGATTGTCTCAGAACGCCGAAACTTTAGGCGACTATTAATCAGAATCAGTCAAAAAGAATATCATGAAAGAATATAAGAATACAGGAAATATAGATACTCGCTCAGGCTTTGGTGACGGTTTAACCGAGCTGGGACGAACTAATCCAAACGTGGTGGCACTTTGTGCAGATCTTGTTGGATCGCTGAAAATGCAGGATTTTATTGATGAAAATCCGGAGCGTTTCTTCCAGGTAGGTATTGCAGAGGCCAATATGATAGGGATGGCAGCAGGTTTGACCATTGGAGGAAAAATTCCCTTCGCCGGAACCTTTGCAAACTTCGCGACTGGTAGAGTCTATGACCAGATTAGGCAGAGTGTTGCTTATTCCAATAAAAATGTAAAGATATGTGCCAGCCATGCCGGTGTTACATTAGGTGAAGATGGAGCGACGCATCAAATTTTGGAAGATATCGGTTTGATGAAAATGCTTCCAGGAATGACGGTTATCAATACGTGCGATTATAATCAAACAAAAGCCGCAACCATCGCAATTGCTGAACATGATGGGCCAGTTTATTTGCGCTTCGGAAGACCAAAAGTTGCGAACTTCACCCCTAAAGATCAGAAATTTGAGATCGGGAAAGCCATTAATTTATATGAAGGTACCGACGTCACCATCATTGCAACCGGACATTTGGTCTGGGAAGCGATCCAGGCTGCAGTAGAATTAAATAATAAAGGAATCAGTGCAGAGGTGATAGACATGCCAACCATTAAACCACTTGATGAGAAGGCGATCATAACTTCAGCTAAAAAAACCGGATGCGTGGTAACGGCTGAAGAACATAATTTCTTAGGAGGCCTTGGAGAGAGCGTAGCTAGAACACTGGCACAGCATCATCCAACTCCGCAGGAATTCATCGCCACTCAGGATACTTTTGGGGAGAGCGGAACTCCGGCACAATTAATGGATAAATATGGTCTGAATGCAAAGGCTATTGTCAACGCTTGTGAAAAAGTGATGAAAAGAAAATAATTTTTCAGAATAAAATCTGAATTGCAAGCCTTTCCGATTCCAGGAAAGGCTTTTTTATTTTTTTCAGAAATAAGGCCGAATTTTAGACGTTATAACAAACTAACAATTAACATGAAGGATATGAAGAAATTAATGTTTTTAGCCGCTCTTCTTTTGGGAGTAGGAGCGTTTGCCCAGGAAGCATCATTTGGGATCAAAGGAGGTTTTAATTACGGTGCAACCGGGAACTATGAGAGTTTCGGACAGTTTACCGAAGATGCCGCTCAAATTATAAAAGGAAAGGAAAAAGCAGGATTTCACGCCGGACTTTATGGACAATTCGGAATTTCAGGAATTTTCCTGAGACCCGAATTATTATATACTGAATTGAATACGGAATACCAGAATTTCAATTACAAACTGAAAAAAATTGATGTGCCAGTACTGGTAGGCGTAAATGTAATAGGACCTCTAAATATTAAAGCTGGACCATCTTTACAATATATTCTGAAGAATGAACTGGAAGATACTAATTTTAAGATTGGAGATGTTGATAAGAAAACTACCGTTGGCTATCAATTAGGTTTGGGACTAGAATTTGGCCGACTAGGTTTTGACGCCAGATATGAAGGAGCTTTTTCAGAAAACGATGCCTTTGGTGAAATGGCTACAGATAATAACTTTAAAATCGACTCCAGACCCTCTCAATTTATTTTGAGTCTTTCTTATGAGTTGTAATTAAAACACTTTAGAAATAAAAAAAAAAGGCCCGGAAGTACCGGGCTTTTTTTTATTAGTTTCTTCAATTCGATTAAAATACATCAGGATCCAGATAATCTGGTGTACCATCGTTATTTGAATCGGTTAGAATTATTTCTCCTGTTTCTTCATTGATCTCGATTTCTTCACGCGTAGGCTTACCATCACCGTCGTCATCAGGATCGGAGTGGTTACTTAGGCCATCTCCATCGGTATCATCATCAAAAACATCTTTATCATTATCTAGATCTTCCATATAAGAAGGTATTCCATCTCCATCATGATCTGCAATATCAATATTGTAAAGGTTAATTTGAAAAACTAAAGGCGCATAGGATTCCCCAACCTGACTGATCCCATTAAAATAACCAAGACCTGAAGGCATTATACCAAGAGCTATTCCATAATCATCATTCCACTTAATTGTATTATCTGAATTAACAGAATAACCAGTTGCTCCTCTTAATTGCAGAGCTGTGGAGGTAAAACCTTTCACATAAGTATTTCCGAATCGCTGTACAGCACCATTTCCACCTTTTATATCATATTGAACCAGATTAAACCAAGTCCCTCTTGAAAGCCTAGAATCAAATACTTCTCCATCAAGTTTCTGCCCCTGATAAGAAAGAAAAATAGAATCGGTAAAATGTGGCGCTTCACCTTCTCCCTCTCGAATCTTCAGAACATATAGCTTTTCATCTATACCCTGATTATTTACAGTTATCGTCTCAAGTAAATCAGAATCGATAATCGGGCTTTTATCAGCATTATCACCAGCTATAGTGTCGATTCTTATCTTATAATCAAAATCTTCAGTAGGGTTTTCAAAATCATCGTAATTATAAAAATGAGTAGACATATAATCAAGAATTTCCTGGTCATTCTCAAGAGCTACCTCTCCCCGATCTCTGGGTGGTACAATTTCTACATCGCTATTATCATCATTTTTATTACAAGAGATAATTATTCCTGAAACTAAGGTCAGGAGTAATAGTCTGTTTATCTTCATAGAAATTTATTTTGGACGCGCAAGATACAATATTCTAGTATTTTTGCTTAATAAT
>CAXPUM010000121.1:0-9075 GCA_964220295.1 Flavobacteriaceae bacterium
TCGGCTATGGTTTTGTGCGTATTTCGCATTTGGAAATTTTCTGAAATAGAAAATGGATAACCTAAATAATCAATTTCAGCAAACTGAGAAGCATCTTCGGCACCACGAGTATTAGCAACAATAGCCAGTAATTTACTTTTGGTTTTGGAAAGATCCAGTTGGGATAATAATTCAGCTGTATCCCGCATCTGCGGAATAGCCTTTGGAGAAACAAAACTTCCGAAGTCGATCGTGTCAAATCCACACCTCAACAGAGACTGGATATACTGCGCTTTTTTTTCAGTAGGAATAAAATCCCTGATTCCCTGCATCGCGTCCCGCGGACATTCGATAAGCTTCACTTCTGCCATACGACCAAAGATAACATTTTACAGAAAATCTAAAAAGAATATGGTTTCTTTAAAAATTCTGAAATCAGCAATTTAAAATTGCGGAATTATCTATTGATTTTTCAATTAGACAAAGATCAGAACCGCGATCAATATAAAAACCATGACCTGCATCCATTTCAAAAAATATCCAGATTTTGGGTGTGATTTGATAAATACAGCAATACGATCTGCCAGGATAGAAACCAGGCAAAAAATGACCAGTGCCTGAAGCATGAAAATAAACCCGAGAATATAAAATTGCCAAACAGTATCCATTTCAGTGCTCCATAAAAAACCGGGAAAGAACGCTAGAAAAAAGATGCCCACTTTTGGATTCAGTACGTTCATGATAAAACCCTGCCGAAATAACGAACTCAGTTTTTTATTCGCGACGCCTTCCGCAGAAAACGCAATCTTCGCATCGCTTTTATAAACCTGCCAGGCCAAGTACAGCAAATAGGCTGCTCCAAAAATTTTGATGATTATAAGAAGGTAAACAGACTGTTTGATGATGGCCGAAACTCCAAAAGCGACGAGGGAAGTATGAACAATTATCCCACTTACAAGACCCAAAGCTGTCACGATTCCCTGCTTGGCTCCATAGGCGATCGAGCGCACTAAAACATAGATAATATCAGGTCCCGGAGCAAAAGTTAGTAAAATAGAAGCCGTTAAAAAGGGAATGAGCTGTTCAAACATGAAAGATATGAGAGATTAGATATTAGATGTGAGAGTTTAGACTTTAGAAAGTTCAGGGCGACAATTTTTATCCCTGATAATTGCTTATTGTTAATTGTTCATTGTTCAAAGCTTTCCGCTTTATTTAAAATTGCCTTATTGATCTTTTTGATCAAAGCCGGACCTTCATAAATAAAACCGGTATATAGCTGAACAAGACTGGCTCCGGCATCCAATTTTTCCAAGGCATCTTCAGCAGAATGAATTCCGCCGACACCAATGATCGGAAAAGCCTTGTTACTTTTTTCAGAAAGAAATCGAATGACTTCAGTAGAACGATTAGTAAGAGGCTTTCCACTGAGTCCGCCAGTTTCATTTTTGTTTACGGATTTCAAACCTTCCCGGCTAATGGTCGTATTGGTGGCAATGACACCAGCGATCTGCGTTTCTTTTATGATTTCAATAATATCCAGTAATTGCGAGTCGGTTAGATCGGGCGCTATTTTTAATAAAATCGGTTTGGTTTCTGGTCTTTTTCGGTTTTCCGTTTGGAGTGTATTCAACAATTTTGTCAAAGGTTCCTTATCCTGCAACTCCCGCAAATTGGGCGTATTGGGTGAGCTTACGTTCACCACGAAATAGTCAACCAGGTCAAAGAGCGCATTAAAACTGAAAACGTAATCATCCACCGCATTTTCATTCGGGGTAATCTTATTTTTCCCGATATTTCCGCCAACGAGGACACCATTATTTTTCCGCAGTCGCTCTACGGTTTTCTCAACACCTTCGTTATTAAAACCCATTCGGTTGATGATGGCCTGATCTTCTTTTAATCGGAATAAGCGCGCTTTCTCATTTCCCGGTTGCGGTTTAGGCGTCACCGTTCCAACTTCAATAAAACCGAAACCTAAAGAAGACAATTCCTTATACAATTTGGCATCTTTATCAAAACCGGCAGCAAGACCAACCGGATTTTTAAATTTTAATCCGAAAACCTCTTTTTCCAATCTGGGATCATTTAACTGAAATTTCTGCTTCAGAATGGCAGATGCACCCGGAATTTTAAAAAGATTTCTTAAAAAATCAAAAGTGAAGTAATGAACCTTTTCTGGATCGAATTTAAAGAGGAGCGGCCTGATAAGGGATTTGTACATTTCAGTTGTGTTTTTGCAAAAGTAAAAGCTTATGGCTAAAAACTATATGAAAACTTAAAAGGTTTTGAGGCAGCATCCTATATATGTATTTTTGAGGCAAACCTAACAAGTAATGACTAATAAAAATCATATCATAGATCGTTTTCTGAGCTATGTGAAGATCGATACACAAAGTGATCCGGAAAGCAAAACTACTCCCAGCACTCCGAAACAATGGGATCTCGCCAATAAGCTGGTTGAAGAGCTGAAGGAGATCGGGATGGATGATGTCACGATCGATGAGCACGCATATGTTATGGCGACCTTACCGGCTAATGTGCCGCACACTGTTCCTGTTATTGGCTTTGTTTCACACTTTGATACGACGCCAGATTTTTCCGGGACAAACGTGAATCCTCAAATCATTGAAAATTACGATGGGAAAGATATTATCCTGAACAAAGAAAAAAATATCGTCCTTTCACCAGAATATTTCGAAGACCTGGAGCAGTATAAAGGGCAGACGATCATTACGACGGATGGAAACACGCTTCTAGGCGCTGATGATAAAGCTGGAATTACCGAAATTGTGACCGCTATGGAATACCTGATCAATAATCCGGATATTCCTCATGGGAAAATTCGCGTTTGCTTCACTCCAGATGAAGAAATTGGCCGTGGTGCTCACAAATTTGATATTCAGAAATTTGGTGCAGAATGGGCTTACACTATGGACGGAAGCCAGATTGGGGAACTGGAATATGAAAATTTCAATGCAGCCGGAGCGGTGGTAAAAGTACAGGGAAAGAGCGTGCATCCTGGTTATGCAAAAGATAAAATGATCAATAGCATGTATATTGCCCAGGATTTTATCAATAGCTTACCACGCCTGGAAACTCCGGAACACACCGAGGGACGCCAGGGATTTTTTCATTTATCATCTATCAAAGGCGATGTAGAAGAAACTAGATTGCAATATATCATCCGCGATCATGACAAAACGCACTTCGAAGCGAGAAAGAAAATGATGATCGACCTGGCCAGCGAGATCTGTTCCCAGTATGACCGAGATTGTATCGAAGTAGAGATCAAAGACCAGTATTTCAACATGAAAGAAAAGGTCGAGCCAGTCAAACACATTGTGGACCTCGCAAAAAAAGCTATGGAAGCTGTTCATGTGAAACCGATTATTAAGCCAATTCGCGGTGGGACCGATGGTGCGCAATTGAGTTTTATGGGACTTCCCTGCCCAAACATTTTTGCAGGCGGGCACAACTTCCACGGAAAATATGAATATGTTCCGGTGGAAAGCATGCAAAAAGCTACTGAGGTGATCGTAAAATTAGCTGAATTGACCGCTAAGAAATACGAGTAAGAATGGCCTTAAAGTCTGTTGAAGAATATATTGCAAAACACTTTCGTTGGGAAAAAGAACTGAAGCAGCTGCATGACATGATGCTGAATACCGAACTGGAACCCAATATTAAATGGGGCTCCCCGGTTTACTCCTTTAATGGGAAAAACGTGGTGGGCTTAAGCGGATTCAAAAATCATTACGGGCTCTGGTTTTTTAACGGTGCACTATTAAAAAAGAATACAGCCTTGCTACTGAACGCACAGGATGGCAAAACGAAGGCGATGAGGCAAATCAGGCTCACTGCAAATGATGAATTGAATATTGATCAAATCTTACCGTACGTGAAGGAAGCGATTCAAAATCAGAAAGAAGGAAAAGAGGTTAAAGCTTCGAATACGAAAAAACTTGTCATCCCGGAAGAATTTGGAAAAGTGCTACGGGTAGACAAAGAATTAAATACTTCTTTTCAAGAACTTACTCCCGGCAAACAGAGGGAATATGCCGATTATATTTCTGAAGCTAAGCAAGCTAAAACCAAGTTATCCAGAATTAAAAAAATCACACCAATGATTAAAAGGGGTGTGGGTCTAAACGATAAGTATAAAAATTGCTAAATAAAAAAAGCAGCCAGTTGGCTGCTTTTTCTTCAGACTTAATAGCCTGATAATTATTTAGCCTTCACAGGTTCATTAAGCTTTTGGCTCATCTCCATTGAAATAGATGAACGATCAAAAGTGATCTTTCCTGCTCCGGTTTCTATGATTACTGAATTATTTTTTTCGCTAAAGTCAACAATCTTACCGTGCATTCCGCTTTTCGTGATCACGCGATCACCTTTTTTCAGCTCGCTGGCAAATTGTTTTTCCTGTTTAGCTTTTTTCATTTGTGGGCGTATCATGAAAAAATATACGACCACGAACATTAAAATTATTGGCGCAAACTGCGTGAGTTGTTCCATAAAAAAATTTAGCTATTTGTATCTTCTGCTGCCGCTTGAACGTTGGCTTTGATTCTGATTTGCTCTTTTCCTTTTTCAGTATTCGCTGTAACAGTTACTGTTTTTGTCACAGAACCATTTCCAGACCCATTATATTTTACTAGCAATTCTCCCTGGTCTCCAGGCTGAATAGTTTCATTTTTCGGGTAAGTTGGAATAGTACATCCACAAGAGCTGGAAGCGTTTGTGATCACTAAAGGCGCTTTACCAGTATTGGTAAATTTAAAAGTATGCTCCACTGGAGTTCCTTTTTCAATATCACCAAAATCGAATTCAGTTTCATCGAATTTGATTTCTGGATAAACTGTAGCCTGAGCGTCACGTGCTTCGGCTGATTCCACGTTTTCAGCTTTTACTTTATTTGAGGCATTATCTTTACATCCGGTAAACAGCATTGCCCCTACTGCCGCAAACATTAAAATTGCTTTTTTCATGGTGAAGTTATTTTTTAAAAATTCAAGAGATAAAATTACTAAAAATTCTTTACTACATCAGGCCTCTACCTACTTTATTTAATTTATTATCTGCTTTATACTCTTTTGAAAGCTTATCGAGCACTCCATTAATGAATATGCTACTTTTAGGAGTGCTGTACTCCTTGGCGATCTCTAAATATTCATTAATGGTCACTTTTACCGGGATACTTGGGAAATTCAGGAATTCACAAATTGCCATTTTAATGAGGATCATATCCACTTCTGCAATACGATCTTTATCCCAGTTTGGGGTTTTCCCCAGCATTTCTTCGGAAAGTTCTTCATCATTCAAATACGTTTTTCTGAAGAGTTTTTTGGCAAATTCGCGATCCTCCTCGCTTTTAAAAAGCTTAGCGATCTTCTTTTCCTTACCGGTCTTTTCCTTCAGCTTCTGAAGCATTTTCAGAATAGCGGTATTCACCAGTGGCATATCATCAACCCAGGTTAACTTCCGGTCTTCGAGGTAATCATAAAGCTTTTCATTCGGCGCGATGATCTCTTTGAAGATATCAATGATAAAATTTCTATCCTCTTTAAAATCATTTTCCCTGGTACGCATATAATCTTCGTACAAAAGGCTGCTTCGAATTTCGTTCCAGATAATAGCGACATATTCGTCGTCCTGTTTCCACTGGTTGACCTTATGTTTTTCTAATGCGTTTTGCAGACTCTCATTTTTATTAAGAATCTCAAAAACAGCATTATCAATAAACTTCCTGTTAGGATTTTTCTCCTCGCTGGTAGCAAGGTGTTTTTTCTGTGATTTTTCGAGGTATTCTACAGCGTGTTCCCTTATTTCGGTGATTAAGCTGAGTTGCAGAAGAAAAAGATCGTACATCTCTTCCATGCTTTTCATCAGGAATTTTTCTTCGGTGTTCAGATTATCATTCTGGCTTTGGTTGAATGCATATAGTGACTGCATTGTTTTAACCCTGATATGTCTTCGTGTCAACATGGCTGTAAAAGAACTTTTTTGAAAAAATTAAAGGCGAAAGTATACCACTTCCGCCCTGCAAAAATATCTAATAAATTAGAACTGCCTAGTTCAAATTCTGATTTTTTCTATCTAAAATTCGCTGTTTTGCGATCTGTAAAGCTGCAAAATGCGTCGTGATATCATCGGTTTTCGCTTTTTCAAGTATACGCAGCGTCGTATTGTAGATATTCTCTGTCTTCCGCATGATCTCCTTTCGATCGTAATTCTCTAATTCCGCGTATACATTAATAATTCCACCCGCATTGATCAAAAAGTCTGGCGCGTAAACAATTCCTCGTTTTTGAAGCGTTTCTCCATGCGTTAACTCGTTTGCCAACTGGTTGTTCGCCGCACCGGCAATGATATCAACTTTTAAGCGATCTATGGTATTATCATTGATCGTTGCTCCCAAAGCACATGGAGCATAAATTTCTACATCTGCTGCGTAAATATCTCCTTCATCAAAAATCTTAGCTCCATACTGTTTGCTTACTGCTTCCAGTCTTTCTTCATTGATATCTGTTATGAACACTTCAGCACCATCTTCTCGAAGATATTCAACCAGAGTCTCACCTACATGCCCAATTCCCTGAACCAAAACTTTCTTTCCTTCCAGATCATCGCTTCCGTATTTGAATTTAGCAGAAGCTTTCATCCCCATAAAAACGCCGTAAGCGGTTATTGGAGAAGGATTCCCTGCACCACCCTGAGATTCTGAAATCCCGGTTACATAAGGAGTTACTTCACGAACGGTATCCATATCAGCCGTTTCCATCCCTACATCTTCTGCAGTAATATATTTTCCACCTAATGAATGAACAAACTCTCCAAACTTCTTCATCAATTCAGGAGTCTTGTCTTTTTTCGCATCTCCAATGATCACTGCTTTTCCTCCACCCAGGTTTAAGCCGGTAATCGCACTTTTGAAAGTCATTCCGCGAGAGAGTCTCAAAACATCATTCAAAGCCTCCCATTCGCTGGTATAATTCCACATTCTGGTACCGCCAAGAGCCGGTCCTAAAACCGTGTTGTGAATACCAATAATTGCTTTTAAACCTGTATCTTTGTCGTTGCAAAAAACGATTTGCTCGTGTTCATCAAAAGACACCTGACCAAATACAGGAGCTGATTTTTTTAATTCGTTTGCGTTTAGAACGTCAACTTGCATAATTGCTAAGATTTTAAATTTTTCAGATTTCGAAATCCATCAAAAATCTGCCGCAAAAATAGTAAATATTTAAAAATTAGACTTTAAAAGGTGTTAAATTAAAAGATCCTCAAAAATTGCTATTTTCTGAATGAAGAATCTTCGCTCTCTCAATAAACTTTTCCTGAAATATAAATGGAGATTATTAATCGGCTTTGTGATCACGATCGCTGCCCGGATATTCGCCATTTATTTCGTTCCGCTTATTGGTAAAAGTACCGTGATCATCGAGAAATACCTGAACGGAGAAACGACCGATCTGGACTATGTGAAAAGCCAGTTGCTTTATAACATTCTGCTAATCGTGGGAACGACACTTATCGCCGCTTTTTTTACCTTTTTAATGCGGCAGACCTTTATCGTAGTGTCCAGACATATGGAATACGACCTGAAGAACATCGTCTACGAACATTACCAGAAATTATCTCTGAACTTTTATAAGAAAAACAGGACCGGTGATTTGATGAACCGGATCAGTGAAGATGTTTCAAAAGTACGTATGTATTTGGGTCCTGCCATTATGTACAGTGTTACGACATTCGCTTCTACCGCGGTGACCTTAATATTTATGATCAGGTCAGCTCCGACCTTAACACTCTACACGGTTATCCCCTTGCCAATACTGGCATTTTCAATTTATAAATTAAGTGTTGCTATACATAAAAGGAGTACGATCGTTCAACAGTACCTTTCAAAACTCAACACTTTCACCCAGGAAAGTTTCAGCGGAATTGCCGTGATCAAGTCTTATGGCATGGAAGACCAGACAAATTCGAATTTCCACGATCTGAGCAACGGCAGCCGCGACAAGAATATTGACCTGGTAAAAGTGCAAGCCTTCTTTTTCCCATTAATGGTATTGCTAATTGGGATCAGTAATATTATCGTGATCTATGTTGGGGGTATGCGAATTATCTCTGGTGAAATTGCTAATATAGATGTGCTGGTAGAATTCATATTATATGTCAACGCGCTGACCTGGCCCGTGGCCTCTATTGGCTGGGTAACTTCACTGGTTCAGCAGGCTGAAGCTTCTATGGAAAGGATCAATGAATTTCTAAGTGTGGAACCTGATATTTTAACTCCGACCACCAAACAAGACACGATCAATGGTCATATTGCTTTTAATGACGTCACCTTTACCTATGATGATACCAATATCACGGCACTCAAAAATGTTTCTTTTGATGTGAAAAAAGGAGAAACACTGGCAATTATTGGTAAAACCGGTTCCGGTAAATCTACTATTCTGGAATTGATCGGTAGACTTTATGATATTGAAAGTGGGGAGATCCTCATCGATGATAAAAATATTGAAACGCTGAATTTGGATAGTCTGCGGAAAAGTATTGGCTATGTACCTCAGGATGCATTTCTTTTCAGTGATTCTATAAAGAATAATATCAATTTCGGAAAAACAGAAGCTACAGAAGAGGAAATCATACAGGCCGCTAAAAATGCATCCGTTCACAAGAATATTATGAACTTCAGCAAAGGTTATGATACGGTGCTTGGGGAACGCGGGATCACACTTTCGGGCGGACAGAAACAAAGGGTTAGTATTGCCAGGGCAATCATTCATGATCCTGAGATTTTGCTGTTTGACGATTGCCTTTCCGCAGTAGACACCGAAACCGAGGAGGAAATTTTGAATAACCTCTTTACTATTACAAAAAACAACACGACCATTATAGTCAGTCACCGAATTTCTTCGGCTAAAAATGCTGATAAAATTATCATCCTGGAAGGCGGCCGCATCATACAGGAAGGCACTCACGCCCAATTATTGGAACAAGATGGATATTACAAAGAGCTCTACGCAAAACAGTTAAATGAAAAAGAAATGTGAAAATTTTTTGTTAGATGTTAAAAATTTTTAG
>CAXPUM010000122.1:0-15715 GCA_964220295.1 Flavobacteriaceae bacterium
ACGGGGAAGCCAGAAGAGCACTGAAAGAGAATTCAGTTTCTGTCAATAAAGAGAAGGTTAAAGAAGATTATACCATCACAACTGAAGATCTGATCAATGGCAAGTATGTGATCCTTAATAAAGGGAAAAAGAATACCTATATAATTAGAGCGGTTTAAATTACAAAAGCCTCTGGAAACTCCAGAGGCTTTGCAACTAACTAACCAATCTAATATGAAAAATTTTCACTTAGCGCAGAATCTCTTCTGCCTAAGTTGTGTCGTAAAAAATCCGAATTCTTTACAGGTTTTTTTAAAAAATAATCAGAGTACCAGTAAGTTACAGCCGCGAATATCGCTATTATCAAATCTGCCCAGTATTTCTGCGCCTTCCCGGGTTATTTTACCCAAATCTTGAGTAGCGATAAATGAGCAGGAATTGATATTTGCCAGGTCAATCACATTGATTCCACCCGTTTTTTCATCGGGTAAAAAGCGAAGCGGATCTTCCGGATCACGAATGAGTATACTCATCCAATTGGGAAACTGGAAAATTCCATTTCCATCGCTATAAGCCTGGGAGAGTAATTCAGTCATTCCATATTCACTATGAATGGTTTCTACACCAAAACCTGCGCAAAGGATCGAATGTAATTCCTTCCGGATCATTTCTTTTCTCCTGCCTTTCATTCCCCCAGTTTCCATAATAATGGTATTCTGAAGACTGAATTTTCGCATTTCCACCAGATCCAGCAGGGCAAAGGAAACTCCGATAAGGAGAATTTTCTGGCCTGAACGATCCAGTTGTTCCAGTTTATCAGAGAGCTTTTCCAAGTCATTTAAGTAAAATCCACTATCCGGATTTTCAGAAGCTTTGATCAGGTCGGCCGCCATATAGATCAAAGAAGATCCTTCTCTTTCAAGATAGGAGGGTAATAAAGCCAGAACACAATAGTTTTTAATATCTCCATAAAAGTGATGGAAAGCCTTACGGAAGCTCTTTTCATATAAGGAAAGATCGGTAACTTGGTGTTCGCTCCGCTCCATTCCTGTGGTTCCGCTGCTGGTAAAGGTAATCTCTGGCTTTTTGGAGCTGGAAATAATATCTTTTGATTTGAAAAATTCTATGGGTAGAAATGGAATTTCTTTAGTGGAAGAAATATTGCCAGGATCTTTTTTCAGTAGATCTGAAAATTTCCTGTAAACCCGATTATTCTCGTACTGAAATTTAAAAATTTCCAGGCTCAGTTTTTCAAACTGATTTTGATCTGAAATACTGAAGAGTTCCTGCTGAAGCATAGCTTTAAGTTTCCTCAGTCAAAATTAGGCAATAAAAAAAGCCTCTGAAACAGAAGCCCACATAAAATTATTCGAGATTGACTTTATTTAATGACCAGTTTTTTGGTTGCTTTAGCTTTGCCTTCCTGAATTTTTAAGATATAAATTCCGGGATTGAGTGTTGAGACGTCCAATTCCCGACCTCTAATTCTGGTTTTTTGAACCGATTTACCCAGAACATTAAAAATTTCAATGATCTTATCCTCGTTTTTAGTGGAAGAAATGAAGACTTTTCCACCGGTAACCGGGTTAGGATAAATAGACAAACCGTCTATCGGTGTTTCTGTACGGGTATGAGAAGCAGGGCGCTCCTGAGCTATTGCTGGTGTCGCAAATGTCAGTAGGCCAAGTATAAAAATGATAATCAGGTACTTATGCTTCATTCCTTATTGTACAGATAATGACAAACTTACAAAGAAATTTCAAAAATCCTGCCAAAATGAATCAGAAAAATATGTCAAAATAAAAACCGGGATGTGATATTTCATATCCCGGTTTATGGCTAATAAATAATCTCTTTGAGAAAAGACAAATTTCAAATTAATTTACCCAGTCAAAAATGCTGGAGTCTACTGTGGCATCAGCATCATAGGCTGCTTCTATAGAAGCTGCAACACCTTCGATTTCAATTCCAGATAAGTCAGTTCTGGTATCATCGGTAATATCAATATTTGTATCAAATCCGCTTAATGACAATCCTGTGATCATTGCTCCAGAATTTTTCTTGAACTGAAGTGCAGTTCCTCCGGTAGAAGAAACAGCTGTTAAATTCGTGAATTCAGGATGATTGTTTTCACCATCTCCCTCAAGAGCTGTTGAGAAATTATTGATAGTAAGATTGATGTATGCGTTGGTAACGCCACCGTCCCAACCTTCAGTCCAGTCAATCTGGTCATCTTCGTTGTCTTCAAAATAAGCGTTGGTAACGGTCACAGAACCTCCAAAGAATTCCACTCCATCATCAGCACCATTCAACATGGCAATATTTTCGATCGTTGTACCTGATCCAACTGCGTAAAGAGAAAGACCATTATATTGAGATTCAGCATTGATCTGCGCACCAGCATCCTTCAGAATAAGGTATTTGATAGAGCCAGAGTTATCTTCAGGATCATCACCTCCATAAAGAATTCCTCCAACTTCAGCCGTTGCGTCAACACCTTCAGTCGTAACCGCATTTCCAGCGATCACTAATCCTCCCCAGCTTCCGGCAGCACCAGAAGTAGAAGCCATAACGACTGGTTTAGATTCAGTTCCCTGAATATCGATCATGGCACCTTTTTGAACCACGATATAGATACTTGTCGCATCAGTATCAGCGTCACTTCTTGCAGTTATCTTAGTTCCTGCTGGAATCGTAAGAGTTGCTCCTTCATTTACGGAAACTACTCCACTAATCACATATTCTGTATTCCCATCTAAAGCCAGGTCATTGTTAATCGTTCCAGGAAGAACAGAAACTGCTCCTCTATTAGAAATCCAGTCAAAGGCAGAAGCCTGAACAGTTGGTTCTGAAGAATAAGATTTGTTAAGTTCTGCGTCTGCACCATCAATCTGGATTCCAGAAAGATCCGTTCTTGTTTCATCTGTAAGTTCTACAGCCGTATCGTAACCTGAAAGTGAAAGACCGGTAATGGTCATACCAGAGTTCTTTTTGAACTGAAGTGCAGTACCACCAGTAGTTGAAACTGCTGTTAGGTTGTTGATCTTCGGATTTTTGTTCTCTCCGTCACCTTCCAGCGCGGTAGAGAAATTCGCGATTGTATGAAGAATATAAACATTGTCAATAGTTCCGTTCCAGCCTTCAGTCCAGTCTACAGCGTCATCTTCATTATTTTCCAAATAAAGATTCGTTGCAGATACCGTTCCTCCAAAGAATTCCACTCCATCATCTGCACCGTTGTTAAGAGCAACATTAGAGATCGAAGTTCCTGATCCTACAGCATAAAGGGAAAGTCCGTTAAACTGAGATTCAGAGTTGATCTGAGCTCCAGCATCTGAAAGTACCAGGTAGTTAATAGAACCGGAATTATCGGCATCATCAGTACCACCATAAAGAATTCCACCAACTTCGGCAGTTGCATCTGTTCCTTCAGTAGTAGTTGCGTTCCCGGCGATAATCAAACCGCCCCAGCTTCCAGCCTGTCCGTTAGAGGATCTCATGATCACAGGAGCAGAAGAAGATCCCTGGATATTGATCTTTCCACCTTTCTGAACAACAATGTATACATTAGTTGCATCACTTTCATCCAGATCAGGATCAGCAATAATTTCAGTTCCGGCAGGAATGGTTAGGGTCACGCCAGATTCTACTGAAAGTACTCCTGTTAGGTTATACTGGCTAGCGTCTAAGGTTCTGTCTTCTTCAACGCTACCATTCAGCTCAGTTCCGTCACCACAGTCTGTACAACCAGAATCATCTGTCGGGTCGATAGGCTCGATAACGGGATCCTTACTACAGGAGCTTAAAACTCCCATAAGGATCACTGCCAATAACACTAATTTTGTGTTCACTTTTTTCATAATTTAAGGTTTAATTGTATTTAAGAATGGTTAAAAATTTAAAAGCTATAACCCACTCCAAGTGTCAACACCGCACCTCGCGTATAAGATCTTACGGTTTGATCCTGCTCAGGCATATTGCCTGAAAGTGGTTTGATCGCCTGGTATCTTTCGATCTCAGGATTTAATAGATTCTGGCCTTTAAACTGAATTTCCCAGTTATCACCAAAATTCTTAGTCATTATAAGGTCAAGTGTTACAAAACCTTTTTCGATTATTTCATCATTATATAGCACATCAATCTGTTCAAGGTTCTGCGTATCAGGAGAACCTAATGCATAGATTTTATCTGAAGAGTAAGCACCTACAAGAGTCGCTCTAAACGGATTTTCAGATTCAGTTGAAAAATTCGCTGAAGCATTGAAGATCCAGTCTGAAGCTCCTTGTAATCCAATTTTATCGTTTCCGTTATATCTAAAGGTTCTAATGAAGTTTCCATCAGCTCCATATACATCTTTCAAATCCTGGCTATGCCACATTCTGGTGATGTTACCGGCAAGGTTCAGGTTGTATTTGTTATCTGAATCGCCTTCCAGTACATCTACTCTCGTTTCTAATTCCAACCCATAGATATTTGCTTCATCACTAGCATTGAAATAAGAGAATACTCCAGATGCTCCACGAGCCTGAACTTTGTTGATAGGATCGAGGATCTTTTTGTAGAAACCTGTCAAAGAGATCAATTCTCCAGAACTTGGAAATACCTCATATTTTAAATCCAGGTTGTAGTTGTTGGATGCCTGAAGGTTTGGATTACCTCTGGTGATCTGTCCTGTTTGAGAAACATATTCAAAAGGGGCAACCTCTTTAAATTCAGGTAATGTTATTGTTTTACTAGCTGCAAGCCTGATGTTGGAATTCTCATTAGGAGAGAATTTTACGTTAATGCTTGGATACACATTATTGTATGACTGTGAAGTGAAATTTGGAAGGTTTGCGGGATAGTTGTTCACATCAAAAGCCACATCCAAATTATCCTGCTGATATCTTGCTCCAACATTCACATTCCATTGCTCATTTCCGAAATTGAAATTTGCAAACCCACCGTAAGATTCCAAGATACCATTGTACCTGTCTGGACTAAGTTTATTGAATTTCAACGTTCTATTGTTGAAATTTTCAGTAGTAAAAACTGCAGAAAGATTGTCTATAGAAGGAGGGTTAACAGTATTGAAAACAGTTTCTTCAGCTCCGAAAAACTGGGAGAAGAAATTACGCTCCTTATTACGGTAATTTCCGCCTAATTGAAGATAAACGTTTTTAGAACCTTCTTCTTCATCTTCGTTTTTGATGAAATTGATCTGGTCAATCAATAAAGCGTTATATTCTTTATCATCAATCTCCTGTCTGGATTTTCTTTGCTGAAAACCTCCGGTTCTTGCTAACTGAACAAAATCATTAGGTCCTACGTTCACCTCGTTTCTGATTCGGTTTGGCTCATCAGCATTAACGATGTTGTAACCAACGCTCCATTCCAGTTCATTCTTTCCATTAAGAAAGTTGTGATCACCGTGAAGTTGATTCACCCAAAGTCTGGTTTGTTTCGTGTTCATATCACGAATGAACTGGTTCAGGTTTTCTGCCTGGTTTGTTTCTTCAAAAACAAATCCGTTACCGTTTCTACCAGCTTCATATACTTCATCTGAAACTTTGTTGATAAACAAACTGGTTGCCTTGATCCTGTGGTCGTCATTGATGCGATAGCCCAGATCAAGAAGTGCCGTATTATTATCGGTCTTCTTGAAATTTTCCACATCAGTAAATTGATCTTCTAGTACATTCGTTCTGTAATTTCTGAAAACTCCTTTGTTGTACTCGAAACTAGTAGCATTAGAAGCGGTAACTAGAGCCCTGAAATTCCCAAATTCTTTACCCGCAGTTAGCGAATATTTTCTGTTCATTGGGAAGACATCGGTTTTAGGGTTCCAGCTCTGATTATTTAGAGCATATTCAGTTGGAATCGCCTGGTCGTAAACTCCAAAATAAACATCGTCCTGGTTCGGAGAAACTTTAAAATTGCTGAATTGACCGGCGGCATTCGTATTAACACCAAATTGAATGGCAAGATCCAATTCATCTTTTCCTCTTAATTCACGAGAAGTAATATCGATATTTCCGGAAGCCTGGTCAGCCGAATTTTCTACGGAATATGCTTTACTAATACTGATATTCTGAATCACCCGAGTAGGAAACAATCCAAGATCGATATTTTTTCTTTCTACATCGTCTGAGGGTATTGGAAGCCCATTCATGGTAGTATATAGGTATCTGTCACCAAGGCCTCTCACGAAGATATCTCCGGAAGCTTCACTACTGGTAACACCCGAAAGTTTGGTGGTAGCAGTTGCGGCGTCTGAAACACCCATTTTGGCTAATTCAACAGCACCAATACTTTCTTTAATTTCAACTGAATTCTTTTGCTCTACAAGCAAAGCAACTTCAGAATCTCTTCGTGCAACTGTAGAAATCACTACCTCGTCCAGAGCCGCTGCGCTGGATCCTAGTTCGGTGTTAATTTCGGTCACTTTTCCTGCTTCTACTACCACATTTGGCACCTCAAGCGATTCGTAACCTACGAAACTGAATGTTACGGTGTAAGTCCCAGGCGTTACATTGTCTAATAAATAAAGACCGTCATAGTCTGAAGTTGTTCCTTTTGATGTACCTTTAATAATAACGTTGGCAAAAGGAAGTGGCTCACCATTCATTTCCTTGTCGGTAAGTTTTCCAGCTATCGAGCCGTTTTTCTCCTGCGCCTGCATGAGACCGAAAACTAAAATCAGGGTGAGAGTTAAAAATTGTTTCATCTTGTTTTTGTCAATTAGATTTACGCTGCAAATTAAAGGCGGGTAGGTAAAGCCTGTGTTATCTCAGGATTATTGCTTTGTTGTTAAAGTGTTAGCTTAACGTTACTAATTGAGGGAAGCCTTTTAAATTCAAATTAATGGTTAATTTTACCATATGAACCTCACTAAATAGTTATGAAGAAAAAAGACCTCCTAATCCTTTTAGTAGATGATGAGCCGGATATTCTTGAAATTGTTGGGTATAATTTATCTTCGGAAGGCTACCAGGTTGTAACTGCCGATAATGGTAGTGACGGAGTAAAACTTGCCAGGAAGCATAAGCCCCATCTAATCATTCTGGATGTCATGATGCCTGAAATGGATGGGATTGAAGCCTGTGAGCAGATCAGGAAAATTCCAGAACTGGAAGATACCATTATTGCTTTCCTAACTGCGCGCGGGGAGGATTACAGCCAGATGGCCGGGTTTGAAGCAGGAGCCGATGATTATATTACCAAACCTATCAAGCCAAAAGTTCTGGTTAGTAAAGTGAAAGCACTTTTAAGAAGGTATCGTGATAATGATAAAGCTGCCAATATTGTGAAGCTGGGCGATATCATTATTAACAGGGAAGAATATAAAATCACGCAGGATGATGATGAGATGTCACTTCCCAGAAAAGAATTTGAATTGTTATCTTTATTGGCCTCAAAACCAGGAAAAGTTTTCAAAAGAGAAGATATTCTGGATAAAGTATGGGGAAATGATATAGTTGTTGGTGGCAGAACCATCGATGTACATATAAGAAAACTTCGCGAGAAGATAGGAGACGATAAAATAAAAACTGTAAAAGGAGTAGGCTATAAGTTTGTAGTTTAATGGCCAGAAAATTCAAGCGTTCATACCGTTTCGCCATCAGAACATCTATTTATATCACCTTGTTCATGGCGGTGATAATGGGTGTTTTCATTGCGCTTACCGCCGATTTCCACTTCTGGTGGATTTTGATATTTTCTGCACTTTGTTACCTTTTTTGTTTCCTGATCGTTCAATACCGCGTAGAGCGTTTCATATACCGGCGTATCAAGAAAATTTACGATGACGTTTCCCTATTAGATTCTAAAACACTTCGTCCCAGCCAGGTTACGACAGATATGTCAACGCTAACACGCGAAGTAGAAAAATTTGCCGAGGACAAAAAACTGGAAATCGAGACGCTGAAAGTCCGGGAAGCTTACAGAAAGGAGTTCATGGGAAATGTTAGCCATGAGCTCAAAACACCTCTTTTCACCGTTCAAGGCTATATTCTTACACTATTAGATGGAGCTTATAAAGATAAAGCTGTTCGGAAAAAATATCTTACGCGTGCCAGTAAAGGCGTAGAACGACTAATCTATATCGTGAAAGATCTGGATATGATCACTAAGCTGGAAACCGGAGACCTTCATCTAAAATTTGAAGCTTTCGATATTGTAGAATTGATTCAGCAGTCATTTGATTTACTGGAAATGAAAGCTACAAAGAAAAATATCACCCTTACTTTTGATATGGAATATGAAGAACCCATCTGGGTTCGCGCTGATAAGGAACGCATCCAGCAGGTTTTAACCAATTTGATCGTGAACTCTATCAAATACGGTAAAAAGGGTGGAACGACCGAGATCAGTATCGAAAACCTGATCAAAAACAAGGTAATCGTTCGAGTAACAGATAATGGGGAAGGAATCGAAAAAGCCAATATCCCTCGACTCTTCGAGCGTTTTTACCGTGTAGATAAAAGTGGTTCTCGTAAAGAAGGAGGTTCAGGTCTTGGACTGGCTATCGTTAAACACATCCTTGAAGCACATGGTGAAAAGATTTATGTGGAAAGTGTCTTTGGCGTTGGGAGTGAATTTTCATTTACCATGGAAAAAAGCCAAAAAGCTCCCCATCCCAGTGCTGCTGCCCAGATTACGTAAACCGGAAAAGTTTTTTAATTCTTTCAGTTTTTCCAAGGTGAATTCTTTCTGATTGCAAAAGGGAGCAATTCCTTTCTCCTCAAACCTTTTTGCGAGATATTCCTGTTCGTACTGGCCGGGAGTAGGAATAAAAAATACTTTTTTCTCCAATGCAGCCATGTCCATAATCGTAGAATAACCAGACCTGGAAATAATGATTTCACTGCAATTCAAAGCTTCCTGCAGTCCTTTTCCATAGAAATAATTAATAATATTGATGTTCGGGTTATCCACGCTAAAAGGCTCATCAGTCATCACTCCGCGAATAAAAAGCACCTTTTTATCAGTGTCTTTAAATTCTTTTAAGAGGATCGATTCCAGGATACTTCGCTGAGGTTCGGGACCGCTTAAAATAACCGCATAATCGAACATGATAGGAGTACCAGTCTTTTGAAATCTACTTAGCGGACCAATATATGCGCAGTCTTTTTGCTTCGGAAGATGTCCCAGTTTGCCGCTGAGGTTCGATTCTCCTTCGTAATCAGGGATCCAGCAGTGATCAAATTTTTTAATATATTTCTGATGAATAAAACTGCTGAAAAAACTAGTGCTTCCACTTAAAACATTCAGTTGATGAGTCATAAAAACGTTCTTTTTCAGCTTTTTACTTCTAACACCCAGTCGGTTATCTGAAATTATTCCTGTTAGATCATATTTTTTAACGAGCGTTTTAGTGATTTTCTTCTCTTCGTCTATCGCGTTCAGAATTCGCGGAGATTCCATAATGAGCTTCCATTTAAAATAAGCTCCATTTTCGGGATACTTAATATTGTAGGCTGGAAGTTCCGTGGAATTTAAATGCGGAAATTCCTTTTGAAGTAAACTCAGCGCAGGACCATCTGAAGCGATAATCGGCTCAAAGTTCTGTTTTTGTAGTTCGTCGATGATGGGTACGCAACGGGCGGCGTGTCCAAGTCCCCAGTTTAACGCGGCCACCAGTATCCTTTTCTTCTGCATATAACAAATATATTCTTACCGGCAGGTGGGCGAATTTCTTTATTTTTACCAAAATATTAATTTTTCAGTGGGTAGCAAGAATAAATTAAAACGCTTTAGAGAAAACGAGCAATTTGAGAATGTAATTCAGCCTTCCAGGGAGGAACTGCTCGATAATAGTTTTAAGTGGAAAGGTAACTGGAGTGAGCAGTTTTTTAAGAATAATAGCCCAATAGTGTTAGAATTGGGTTGCGGGAAAGGGGAGTACACGGTAGCTCTTTCTGAAAAATATCCCGAGAAGAATTTTATCGGTGTGGATATTAAGGGAGCCCGTTTCTGGAGAGGAGCAAAAACAGCTATTGAAGAAAACCTGGAAAATGTAGCTTTTATTCGTACTCAGATCGAATTGATCGATCAGGTTTTTGCTGAAAATGAAGTCAGCGAGATCTGGATTACTTTTCCTGATCCCCAGATAAAATATAAACGGACGAAACACCGTTTAACCAATGAGGAGTTCCTGGCCAGATATAAAAAAATCCTGAAGCAGGATGGTTTGATGCATCTCAAAACAGATTCCGAATTTATGCATGGGTACACTCTGGGACTGCTGCACGGAGCAGGGCATGAAGTGGAATATGCGCATCATGATATTTACAGCAATGATTATTCTCCGAAAGAAGTAACGGGGATTCAAACATTTTATGAAAAACAGTATCTTGAAAAGGGAAAACCGATCACGTACATTCGTTTTAGATTAAAAGACTAATAATTGGAGGAAACAAAACTATTCTTCATCGTCTATGCGGCTGCGTTTATAGGAGTCGTACCGCCGGGACTGGTGAATATGACGGTAGCAAAAACCTGCGTGATGCGAGGTAAAAAAAACGGACTCTATGTGGCGATTGGGGCCGGAATTGTAATTCTTATCCAGGCGCTCATAGCAGTTTTGCTCGCCAAATATGTTTTTGATCATCCTTATGTTAAAAGAATACTATTGCGAGCCGGACTTGTGATCTTTAGCATACTTGGGGTTTATTTTTTCGTTCAGGCAAAAAACAAAAAAGGCATTAAACATAAGAGTACGGAAAAAGATTCTAATAGTATTTTTAAAGGGATGCTTATTGCGGCTTTAAATGTCTTTCCTATACCTTATTTTATTGCTATTGCCGGCACGATGAATCTTAGCAGCGACGTGAGCTACGACTGGTCCATGATTACCTCCTTCTCACTTGCGGCTGCTTCAGGAAGTTTCACCTCACTTTATTTATACGTTTTCTTTTTCAATAAAATCGAACAAAAAGCCGAGAAGTTTGCTAAATATTCCAATTACTTCATGGCGGCGTTGATGCTTGTTTTGATCCTGATCACGGTTATTAGAATTATGAAAGGAAAATGAGCGATAATTCTGGCTTTTTTCAGCGAGTGTATGAAGTTTGCCGATTGATTCCTGAAGGCAAGGTCACTTCATATGGCGCTATTGCCAAATACCTTGGTGCAGCCAAAAGTGCCAGAATGGTAGGCTGGGCCATGAATTCTTCAACAAATTTGGAAGATGTGCCTGCTCATCGTGTGGTCAATAGAAATGGTATGCTTACCGGAAAAAGTCACTTTGGTGGTAGCAACGCCATGCAACAAATGCTGGAAGCAGAAGGTGTTTTGGTTGAAAACCTTCAGATAGTTAATTTTTCTGCACATTTCTGGGACCCGATGAAAGAATTGGGCTAGGCTGTTTCAGCTATAATCGGGGCTTATATTCCAATAAATCTAATAAGTGCAAATACTTCATATTCTTAGCTTTTCCACCTATATTTGCATTTAGAATCAGTCTATATAAGCAAAATATAAATCTGATTAAAAAATTATATGAAATTAGATAGAAAAGAGATTATCAGGGCGCTTGAGACCATTTCTGTTGCCGGTGAAGGTAAAAATATGGTTGAAAGTGGAGCTCTGCAAAATGTTATGACCTTTAGCGATGAGGTAGTGATAGACCTGGTGCTTTCTACGCCTGCTTTGCATATCAAAAAAAGGGCAGAAGTAGACATCATGAAAGTTATTCATGAGAAAGTATATGAAAAAGCGAAGGTCAAAGTAAATATCAAAGTTCAGGCGCCGGAGAAAAAAATGCCTGAGATTAAGGGTAAGGCCATTCCGGGAATTAAAAATGTGGTTGCCGTGGCCTCAGGAAAAGGTGGCGTTGGTAAATCTACTGTTACGGCAAATATTGCCGTGACGTTGGCCAAAATGGGCTTTAAGGTAGGTATCCTAGATGCAGATATTTATGGTCCGTCTATTCCGATTATGTTCGATGTAGAGGCTGAAAGACCACTTTCTGTTCAGGTAGACGGAAAATCCAAGATGAAGCCTGTTGAAAATTATGGTGTAAAAGTTCTTTCCATAGGATTTTTCACGAAACCAAATCAGGCGGTTATCTGGAGAGGACCAATGGCCTCCAAAGCATTGAACCAGATGATATTCGATGCAGCATGGGGAGAATTAGATTTTCTTTTAGTAGATCTTCCTCCGGGAACGGGTGATATTCACCTTTCCATTATGCAGTCTCTTCCTATTACAGGTTCTGTTGTGGTCAGTACCCCGCAGAATGTTGCTCTTGCCGATGCGAAAAAAGGTGTGGCCATGTTCCGTCAGGAAAGTATCAATGTTCCGGTTCTTGGACTGGTAGAAAATATGGCTTATTTTACACCAGAAGAATTGCCTGATAATAAATATTATATCTTCGGAAAACATGGCGCAAGAAACCTTGCCGAAGATATTGATGTGCGCTTTTTAGGAGAGATTCCACTGGTTCAGAGCCTGAGAGAGTCTGGAGATATAGGTAGACCGGCAGCTTTACAAACTGCCACGCCTCTGGAAACCGCTTTTGAAGATCTTACCAGAAATATGGTGGAAGAAACCGTTAAAAGAAATAAGGATCTTCCTCCAACTGAAGCGATCAAGATTACGACGATGGCCGGCTGCAGTGCCGTTAAAAAGAAATAGATGACTAGCGAAGAGGTTAAAATAAATGTGGAAAAGGCTTTAGCCGAAATTCGTCCTTTTTTGGAAAGTGACGGGGGTAATATTTCCCTTGTTTCTATAGAAGAAGACGATAGATTGGTGAAAGTGAGGCTGGAGGGTGCTTGTGTAGACTGTACCGTGAATCAAATGACGTTGAAGAGCGGTGTAGAAATGACGATTAAAAAATATGTGCCTCAAGTGGAAAAAGTGGTGAATATCCGTAATTGATATTGACCGAAAAAAATTGCTTATGATTAAAACCGATATGCTCATTATTGGCGCAGGTCCTACCGGACTTTTTGCCGTTTTTGAAGCAGGACTTCTGAAAATGAAATGTCACCTGATCGATGCTTTGCCACAACCTGGTGGGCAATGTTCAGAAATATATCCTAAAAAACCTATTTATGATATTCCGGGATTCCCCGAAGTTTTGGCTGGAGATCTGGTTGATAATCTAATGGAACAGATCAAGCCTTTTGAACCCGGTTTTACATTAGGGGAAAGAGCCGAAACGATCGAAAAACAGGATGACGATAGTTTTATTGTTACCACTAATAAAGGAACCAGGCATCATGCGCCTGTGGTGGTAATTGCTGGCGGACTTGGAAGCTTTGAACCCAGAAAACCACCAATCAAAGGAATTCAGGATTATGAAGATAAAGGTGTTTCCTATATCATTCGGGATCCGGAAGTTTATCGCGATAAGAGAGTTGTTATTGCAGGTGGAGGAGATTCAGCATTAGATTGGAGCATTTTTCTGGCTGATGTAGCAAAAGAGGTTTCCCTGGTTCATAGAAGAAAAGACTTCAGAGGAGCCTTAGATTCAGTTGAAAAAGTTGAAGAACTTTCCAAAATTGGCAAAATCAACTTGATTACCGATGCGGAAGTGGTGGACCTCAAAGGAGAGGGCGAACTCGATTCCGTATTAATTCGTCATAAAGATGAAGCCAGGGAAGAAGAAGTGAAGGAAACCGATCATTTTATTCCGTTATTCGGATTGTCTCCAAAACTTGGTCCTATCGCAAATTGGGGGCTGGAAATCGAGAAAAATGCCATTAAGGTTGATAACGCATACGATTATCAAACCAATGTGCCTGGTATTTACGCAATTGGAGATGTGAATACTTATAAAGGAAAACTAAAACTGATTCTTTGTGGTTTCCATGAAGCGGCAATAATGTGCCAAAGTGCTTACCAGCGTATCAATCCGGATAAGAAATACGTGATGAAGTATACCACCGTTAGTGGCGTAAGCGGTTTTGATGGTAGTAAAAAGGAAGCCAAAAGAGAAGTTGTAAAAAGTATAAATTAGTAAAGTTCCGAGCGTAATTTGATTCAGTTTCTTCTGAGATTCTGAAGCAAGTTCAGAGCGACGATATTTGAGAAAACAGGAACATGTCAGACGTAAAGATCACAATAATAGACCGCGAAGGTGAGGCGCATACGATCGATGCTCCAACCGATATGAATATGAACCTGATGGAAGTGATCAGGTCTTACGAACTAGCTGAAGAAGGCACTATTGGTATCTGTGGCGGGATGGCCATGTGCGCAAGTTGCCAGTGTTATATTCTGAATTTTGAGCATATGCTTCCTGAAAAAAGTATCGAGGAAGAAGATATGCTGGATCAGGCATTTTTTGTAGAAGATAATTCCCGGTTGAGTTGCCAGATCCCAATTACTACTGATTTAGACGGACTGGAAGTACGAATCGCTCCAGCTTCTGAATAATGATAGATATCACAATAAAATTGAAAAGCCCGAAGAATTCCTTCGGGCTTTTTTTATTATTTACATGTCATTGCGAGCGTAGCGAAGCAATCTCTTTCATGGAAAATTTTCTTCGGGAAATATTAATAATTTTAGACCCTGTTTTTGTTGAGACTGCTTCAGTCGTTTCTCTCCCTCGCAGTGACGTTCAATTAGTCATTGCGAGCGTAGCGAAGCAATCTCAAGGTTATTACGCCATCTGGACCTTTGTTTTAGCTTCAATTTCTGCTTCGATTCCATCCCATAATTCCAGTCTGCTTTCAAGCGCTTTTTTAGCGGTAGCTTCCACTTCCTGCCATTTCATTTTATCATCTTCACAAAGTTCTGAAACCATCCGGAAAGCCATTGGGCCGTGTTCATCGCCATCTAATTCAATATGCCGATCAAAATAATATTTAAACTGGCTCAGGTCTTCTTTTGGAAAATTCTGCTGAACTTTTCCGATGATCGAATTAAACATTTCAGGGATGAGGCCTTCTCTTCCGAAGGTAAATGCAGAAGCAATCTTATGAGGCTCACGGCTGTAAACAGTTTCAAAAGTCGTTTTCAGAAATTGCTTAATACTAATCGGTAATTTACTGGCAGCAATAATGAGGAAAATATCGGTACCATGACCAACCTGCATTAAAAAGTCTTCAATCTTCGTTTTATCTGCTCCGGCAGCTTCCATGGCATCCAGGTACATTTCGAAATGGCTCTGTCTTTTCCCGAACATATTAATGTCGGTTTCTTCAGCCAGTACAATTTCGTTAATAAGATAGCGTGTTTCAGGATTGCCTACCGGCAGCCATGGATTGGTCGTTTTGGTAAGTTTTTCCTGAAGAGCGGTCAGCAGTGACATAAAATCCCATACCGCAAAAACATGATGTTCCATAAAAATCTGTAGCTGCTCAGGTGTACTGATTTTCTGGTAAAGGGAATGATTGATTAATTGGTTGGTAAGAGGTTCTAAACGCGTGTTGATCTCTTTTATCATAGCATTTCCAATTTTTGAGCAAAGTTACATGCTGAAGTAGAAATTATGAAATCTTATGCCTGATTTAATGCTTGTTTAACTCAGAAAATCAGTCCGTTGAAGTATATTAAAAATATGGAGTCTCAAATTGTGTTTCTTTCAAACGTTATTGTTTTCTATTCTGAAAGATCTAAGGATTTTCTTAGGGTGGATGGGGTGGTGTCGAAAAAACCCGGAAAACCTTTAAAGAAAGAATGCTGTGAGAAATATAAAAAGGGCAAACGCTGCAAGCGCTGCCCGTGTTTTGATCTATTATTATACTAAAAATTAGCTTCGCAGATCTGTTTCAGTTTTTGAAGAGCTTTGGGCCAGGCA
>CAXPUM010000123.1:0-11656 GCA_964220295.1 Flavobacteriaceae bacterium
ACGCCGCCACATTTAGTGGCGGCTATTTTATTTTAAGCTGTAGGTAATGTTTTCGCCCTATGGTTAGAAAAAATAGGAGATATCCAAAACTAAACATGATCAGGGTCGCAAGCCAGACGCTATTGACACCTGTAGTAAAATATACGCCAACGTAGATCAATAAAATAATCATCGCTAAGGGAAAGAAGTATTTTGAAAACACAAAGCCTTCCACTTTTAAATATTCTATATCTTCTTTTTTTAAATTTAAATTTAACTTGTTGCTGGCGCACCAGTCCATTTTCATCATCAATTCATGTTCTCCATCCGGAATTTCAAAAGCGATGACCTGCCGATCCTCGATTTTCCCCAATTTTTTTCCATCCATATAAATACTGATCGTCCTCCCTTTGTTGGCCCATTCGGTATCCCTCTGAACAATTATTTTTGCCATAATATGGTTTTGTAACAAATCTTACCGAAAGCTCCTGCCCTTTTCCCGGTTAGCTAGTCGGCTTGTTTTATTTATAGAATGTAGCTATTTCCGAAAATTCTTTTCTGTTCAAGTCTGGAACAGTAGCATCTTTAGCCGGAAAACCGACCGGTAAGAGCAAAAAAGCTCTTTCATTATCGGGTCTTTTCAACAGTTTCGCTAGAAAATTCATGGGGCTGGGCGTATGCGTAAGGGTAACCAATCCCGCGTGATGAATGGCGGTGATCAACATACCACAGGCAATTCCAACCGATTCGTTTACATAATAATTCTTAAGCTTCTCATTTTGATCGCCTATTTCGTAAGACTCCTTAAATGCAATGATGAGCCATGGAGCCGTTTCCAGGAATTCCTTATTATGATCAGTTGCCAGCGGGGCAAGATCTTTCAGCCATTGTTCACTCATTCGCGAATCATAATTGCGTTTTTCTTCCTCTTCTGCCGCCTCCCTGATCTTAGCTTTGAGTTCCTGGTTGGAAACCGCGCAGAATTTCCAAGGTTGTTTATGGGCGCCGGAAGGTGCGGTGCCAGCCGCCAGAATTAAATTCCTGATCACTTCTTCCGGAACTTTTTCTTCGGAAAAATACCTTACCGAGCGTCGCTGGCTCAGCCATTCATAAAACTGCTGGCTTTTCCTGACCATTTCTTTTTCAGCTATTTTTTCAATGGAATAAGGAATATGAGGATAACCGTTTATCTGAATCTTTTCGGGCATAGTATACTAATTCTAATCAAATTTACTCAATTAGAACTATTAGGTACAAACCGCTAATTCAGGCTTTGGTTAATTTCCCAAGAATTCGAAGTAGTTTCTGTTTAAAATCTCCATAAGGAGGATGCAGATAATCTGTAGCTGCCAATCGCTTTTGTACCATCACCGCTTTTTTCTTAGAAAAAGTCTGGAAACCATCAAAACCATGATAATTGCCCATACCGCTTTCGCCATTCCCACCAAATGGTAAATTATGCTGGGCCAGGTGATAAATAGTATCATTAATGGTCACTCCACCAGAAAAGGTTCCATTAATTACATTGTTAATGCGCCGCTTATTAGTATCAAAATAATACAAAGCCAATGGGTTAGGCCGCTCATTGACGTAGGCCATCGCTTCATCAATTGTTTCGAGATTAACGACTGGCAAAATAGGACCAAAAATCTCTTCCTGCATGATCTTCATATCATCAGTTACATTGAAAACCAGCTTCGGAAACATAAGTTTTTCCTGTTCTTTTTCTGGATATAACTCCACAATGCGCGCTCCTTTCTCTAACGCATCGGTCAGAGTATTATGAAGGCGTTTATGATGTCTTTCACTTATTATATGGGAATACTGGTTATTAGACAGGGTTTCAGCAAAATTTTTATCAATATAAATTTGAACCGCTTTTTCAAATTCAGCATTCTGGCTATGAGGAAGTATTACATAATCTGGTGCCACGCAGGTCTGGCCGGCATTGAACAATTTTCCGGTCATGATCCTGTTGGCAGCCAGTTCCATTCCAAAATCCTGGTGAATGATCGCTGGTGACTTACCACCAAGTTCCAGGGTTACGGGTGTGAGGTTGGGCGCTGCTGCTTCCATCACTTTCCTACCTGTATTGGTGGAACCGGTAAAGAACAAATGATCCAAATTTAGCGAAGAAAAGGCTTTTGACAATTCCGCATCTCCGGTGACGCAATGAATATAATCCTTTGAAAAATTTTCATTTACCAGTTTCCTGATGATCTCGGCTGATGCCGGGGCTATTTCCGAAGGTTTTAGAATTATATGATTTCCGGCCGCGATCGCATCGATCATAGGACTAAAACTTAGCATGATCTGGTAATTCCAGGCCGACATGATACCCACGCAGCCTTTTGGCTGATATTGATAAAAAGCATTACTAGGAAAAAGAAACCAGGAACCGGCAACTTTTCTTTTTTTCATCCAACCTCTAACATTTTTAATAGCGTGGCGTATTTCGTCCTGCAATGGATAAAGTTCTAACAGTAACGTTTCTTCGCGAGATCGCAAGCCAAAATCCTGCGAGACCGCACTGATCAATTCCTCTTTATTTTTATCGAGAATGTCTGACAGTAATTTCAGACTTTCCAGACGTTTTTCTAAAGATGGTATCTCGGTTTGAAAAGCGAGTTTCTGCCTGGCAACGATATTTTCGAGTTCTTCTTTCCGCATCATTTCTTTCGGAAAAGACCTATGGTGAAATTCTGCTTCGCATCCCAGGGAGTAGTGTGATCGATATTCTGAATACGAACCGTCTCAAACTGATCCTGCAACAGCTTCTCCATCTGTTCAGCAGAATATTGTTTAATCGGGAGCCCGCTGCAATTCTTTGGTCCATTTTCCGAGAAAGTTGCCAGCAATAGATAGCCGTTTTCTTTCAATGAATTATTTAAAACCTTCAGATATTTCTTGATCTGTTTTTCTTCAGTTAAAAAATGAAAAGTCACGCGATCATGCCAGAATCCATATTTTTTCTTCGGTTTAAATTCGGTTACATTATCTACAATCCAATCAATCTTCTCAGCATTCTTACCTAATCGCTCTTTGGCTCTTTCAATAACATTTTCAGCAATATCCAAAACACTGATATCTGAATACCCCTGTTGCAGCAATGCCTCCGCAAGAATACTATCACCACCTCCAACATCAATAATTGGTTCTTCATGCGAAAAGCCCAAAGATTCTATAATGTTCAATGAAAATTCCGGTTTGGACTGGTACCAGCTGGTATCTTCATAATTCTTGGAAGAATAGATCCCTTCCCAATATTGCTTATCTCCTGTCATATCTAATTAAATTCTGAACAATCTTCGCTTGGAACATTTACTCCGGCTGCCTGTTGATATACTAGCTCCGCACCAAGGTGTCCAACCAGCGTTAAAGTGATCGAGCCCGCAATCATTAATAAAACAAGCACGATTGAAACCGATTTTTTTCTAAAAGATTCAACGAACTTCAGTAACAGGTCTATAACCAGAGCCATAGTAAAAATATAGGCAGTGGTCGTAGCCAGGTTCTCGTGTTCTTTTAAAACTGTAGGATCGCATAATTGCCTGGAAACGATGCCATCTGCCTGGTCACCAGTGTAGACGGCGATCCATACGCTTATCACTCCCAAGATTAATAACACTCTTCCGCCGCTTTCCCACATGGCTTTTTTAGACCAAATGCTTATAATTTTAAAAAGCGTGGCGACGAGCAATAAAACTATTGGAAAATGAACGGACAGAGGATGGAATACCTCTGTCCGCCAAAAATCTGGTAATTCAGTCATTACTATTCCATTATTTTAACTGAAATAGGATCCAGTCTTTTACCGTTTTTCTCAACCTCTACTTCGACCTTTTGTCCTTCTTTCAATTCAGAAAAATCAGCATTACTCCCATTTCTGGTTAACGTCGTACTATCAGTAAAATAAAGTTCCAGTGTTTTATCATCGTCTGTGTTTACGTAGATTTCAGTTTTTGCCGGTTCTACCTCTTTGATGGTTCCCTGATACGTACCGGATTCTACAACATCAGTGCTTTCCCCACAGGCAAAAAACAAAAGTATCGTACTGAAAATTAAACCCTTAAAAATCGAATTTCTCATGATATGCTATTTTATAAATTAGATTAATTACCAAATTAGCATAATCTGTATGCAAGCCAATACGTTTCTAAGGCTTTATCATTTCTTTAGGATTTAGCGACCTCGTTCCACCATTTTTTCTGGTCGAATTCCTGACCGATCCTGTAAACTTCTCCAATTCGTGGGGACACGAAATCCAGGTCTTTCTTAATTGCTTCGGAAGAAAATCGCTGCACCGGCTCATTCCAGGGGTGAAAAGCCAGAACGAACTTAGAATGATGCACAGGAATGGCCACTTTCGCATTCAGGTCTAGAGCAGCCTGGACACTTTGTTCCGGCATCATGTGTATTTCGGGCCAGTTCTCGTTATACTGTCCGCATTCCATAATTGCCAGATCAAAGGGGCCAAAGCGTTTCCCGATGTCCTGAAAACTATTGGAGTAGCCGCTATCTCCGCCAACATAAATTTTTGTATCTGAAAATTCGAGGATAAAAGAGGACCATAATGTCTTGAATCTTTTAAGGCTCCTACCAGAAAAATGCCTGGAGGGCGCGGCGGTTATTTGAAGTTCCTTGCCTACTTTTACCTTATCCCACCAGTTTAACTCGAAAATCAATTCAGCGGGATAACCCCATTTTTCCAGGTGCTCCCCTACTCCTAACGAGGTTACCACCTTTTTTACTTTCGGTTTTAATTCTGAAATTGTTGGATAGTCCAGGTGATCATAATGGTCATGAGTGAGAATCAAAATATCGATTTCTGGCATATCCTTCGGTTTAAAATTGTCTGCTCCGTCAAAAGCTTTTCCGAAGAATTTAAAGGGTGAAGCATTCCCGCTAAAAACGGGATCGACCAAAATTCTCAATCCGTTAACCTGGAGGAAATAAGAAGAATGCCCAAACCAGACGAAAATCTGCTCATTCTTATCCAGTTCTTTTAGATTGGTTTGAATGTTCGGAATAGTTGCTGGAGGTTTGACCTCCTTGGGTTTATTCAGAAATTTCCAGAGCATTTTGCGCATGCTCACATCTTTTGCAGAAATATGTGTAGGCAATACATTCTGAAATTCTCCCTTTTGGTAATTCTTTGCGTTCTCTATTTGTTCCTGTCTACTTCCGGTCGGGTTCTTACCAAAGCGTTTGAGCATAAATCGATTTTTAGAAAAATTCTGTCGTCTAAAAGGAATGGAAATAACAACTCTTTCCGAATTAATGAAGATATAATAGAAATTTGATTTCGGAGAATAGAAAACCCGGGTGCTGAATCAATTGCCTAACCATTCAAAAAAGATCGATCGATCTTTTGAAGAAATGTTTCTGAAATCAGCAGAAAGAATTTAGAGTAGTAGCTTTGCTAACGTAATTCCTAATGATACCTATTCAAAAACTACAGCAGCCCGGGTAAACCTTAAACTTTCTATTTTTAGTAACACACAAAGATAAAAATAACTGAAAGCCAGTATGTAACATTTGTTACACAACCAAAGCTACTGCGTGGTTATTTCTTTATACATGATATAAATGCCCATTACCAGTACGAACCACCCGAAAGCTTTTTTCAGTTTTTTACCATCAAAAAATTTGTTCAGGTAAACTCCTAAAATGATTCCCAGCATTGCCAGAAATGTGAAAATGAGTAAAAACAGCCAGTCTATTTCTGTATGGGTTACGTCGCCCAAAAAACCCAGCAGGGAATTAATCGCAATGATTAGCAAGGAGGTTCCTACTGCCTTTTTCATAGAGAGTCCTGCAAGAATGACCAAAATAGGAATGATAATGAAGCCGCCTCCCGCGCCTACAAGACCGGTAATGAGCCCGGTGAGAATTCCTAAAAGCGGTAAAGCCAGGGAATTTTTTTCCGCAGCAGATACTTCACTTTTTTCCTGTTTGAGACTCTTTTTACTGTCGAAGATCATGGAGAAAGAAGCCAGCAACATGATAATGGCAAAAAAGAGCATGATGCCTATTTCTTTGGTCATTACAAAATTACCGATAGTAAAAATCCTTTCAGGAATTGCCGGAACAATAAATTTCCTGGTAGAGAATACCGAAATCACTGCCGGGATTGCAAAGGTAAATGCCGTTTTAAACTTGACGTTCTTCTTCTGAATATTGCGTACAGAACCAACGAGTGACGAGGCTCCTACCACGAATAAGGAATAAGCAGTGGCGATCACCGGATTAATTCCGATTAAATAAACGAGAACAGGAACGGTTAAAATCGAACCACCTCCACCAATGAGCCCAAGAACCAATCCGATGAAAACGGCCCCGACATATCCCAGAATCTGTGTTATTTCCATATCAAAAATTTCAGGACAAAAGTAACTGACAGTTCAAGGAACGGCAGTAACAAGTGTTACAGAGTTTAAAGATCCAG
This sequence comes from Flavobacteriaceae bacterium, assembly GCA_964220295.1. Classification (GTDB taxonomy): domain Bacteria; phylum Bacteroidota; class Bacteroidia; order Flavobacteriales; family Flavobacteriaceae; genus Christiangramia. The sequence continues at coordinate 6,428 of CAXPUM010000123.1, forward strand.
GATTTTAATTTGATTTCTTTGCAGGCTTATTTTTCCTTCTATCTCCAGTTTTTTCAGCAACCTGGAAATGACTACGCGTGAGGTATGTAGGTCATATGCGATTTGCTGGTGAGTGCTTTGAACATTCTCATCCTGATTAATTTTGGCCTTATCTCGCAAATACCGAATGAGTCGTTCATCCATATTCAGGAAAGCGATCGTATCTATGGTATCCAGCATCTCACTTAGGCGCGTATGGTAAGATTCAAACACAAAATTTCTCCAGCTTTTATATTTAGCAGTCCATTCTTCCATCTTGTTAATAGGCACCATGATCAATCCGGCATCAGTCTCAGCAACAGCCCGAATTTCACTTTTCGTCTGTCCAAGGCAGCAACTAAGGGTCATGGCACACGTATCTCCACGTTCCAGGAAATAGAGCAGTAATTCATTTCCATCGGGATCTTCCCGAAGAATTTTTATGGCCCCATGAAGCAACAGCGGCATACTGCTTACGTAATTCCCGATATCCATAATGCGATCACCGGCAGAAACCTGTTTTAAGGTCCCTACTTCGGCTATTTCTTCAAGCAGTTCCTTTTCAAATAAAAAGCCATAGGCCTCTTCTAATTCTTGTTTCATGGAAGTATTTTACCAGTTAAAAATAATAAGAATATTCTGGACACTAACCTACCGAATTAATGGACTACTGTTTAAAATGCTGATTATCAGTTTAATTTATAAAAATTTCACATTCATAAGGGAAGATTTGGAGAATGTTTAACGCGTAGATTTCTGCGTTTCCTTCTCTAAGGCCCTACCTTTAAGTAAAAATTGAAAACTATGAGTAAGAAATTGGAAATTATTAATCCAGCTACTGAAGAAGTTGTAAAAGAATATGATTTTATGACCGATCAGGAAATGGATCAGGCCGTTAAAGATTGCCATGAAGCGTTTGAGAAATGGAAGCTGACTCCCGCTAAAGAACGCGCAGAAATCATTAAAAATATTGGTAAGAAATTAAACGAATACAGCGAGGAATATGCCAAATTGATGACCCAGGAAATGGGTAAATTAATTGAGCAGGGAAAGCAGGAAATTGAACTTTGCGCCGGAATTTGTGAGTACACCGCCAAGAATGGTCCAGAGGCTTTGAAAGATGAAGAAAGAACACTGCCGGAAGGTGGAACCGGGTATATCACCTATTCACCAATTGGTGTGATCTACGGAATCCAACCCTGGAATTTCCCATGTTACCAGGCGGTTCGTTACTCTATTGCCAACCTGATGGCTGGAAATGGCGTATTACTGAAGCATGCCGAAAGTGTAACCGGAAGCGCATTATTACTTGAAAAAATTTATAGAGAAGCTGGTCTTCCGGAAAATCTATTTAAAGTTTTACTGATCTCTCATGACCAGAGTGATAAAGTAATTGAAAACGATTATGTGAGAGGTGTTACGCTAACCGGAAGTTCTGATGCCGGAAAGATCATTGCCGAAAAAGCCGGTAAAAAACTGAAGAAAACCGTATTGGAGCTTGGAAGTAATGATGCTTATATTGTCTTAGATGACGCTGATATCGATCTTGCTGTAAAAACCTGCGTTAATGGTAGAGTGTATAATAATGGGGAAACCTGTGTTGCTGCCAAAAGATTTATCGTAGTGGAATCGGTTTACGAAGAATTCAAGAAGAAATTCGTAGATAGCATGAAAGCTATTAAATACGGTGACCCAACCAAAGAAGGTACTGATATTGGGCCTATGGCCAGGAAAGATCTGCGTGAAAAATTGCATGACCAGGTAACCGAAAGTATTGAAAAAGGTGCAGAGGTTTTATGCGGTGGAGAAATTCCGAAAGAAAAAGGCTATTTCTACCCAGCTACCATATTAGCCAATTTAAAACCAGGCCAGCCAGCTTACGATGATGAGCTTTTTGGACCAGTAGCATCACTTATTAAGGCAAAAGATACCGAGGATGCACTTAAAATTGCCAATAGCAGTAGATTTGGTCTTGGAGGGGCAATCTTCAGTAAAAACGAAGAAAAAGCAAGAGAACTGGCAACGAAACATTTTGATACCGGTATGGTCTTCATTAATAGTTTCGGGCTCGCTAAACCAAATATGCCTTTCGGCGGAGTAAAAGATTCCGGTTATGGAAGAGAGCATGGTGGATTTGGATTGCATGAATTTGTAAATACCAAGGCTGTCATGTTAGCTTAAAACAAATAGAAATTAGTATTCAAATCCGGGTTTATACAGCCCGGATTTTTTTATGTCAAATTCAGAAATATTTAATTTAATTAATTGTTTTTCAGTTATCTTAGATATGATTTTACTTAGAGTATATGGATGTGATATTATTTGGGTTTGAGCATCTGGACCTGCATCAAATCGGGACACGTTTTGCCTATAATTATGAGCTGAAAGAATATTTGAAAGAATTACCCGGCCTGAAATGGACGAATACTCATAAATGCTTCTACCTTCCAGCTACTTCTGAAAATTTGAACCTGCTGCTCGATCACTTACGCGATGCACAATATGCTGTGAGCCTAGACGATTCAGTCATCCTGAATTCTTCAGAAGAGAATGACCAGCAAATTCCACTGGAACTGATCAAATTCCGAAGCTATCTAATCGGGATGCGCTTCAGTCAAAGTACTATTAAAACCTATCTGACCTTTGTTGGAAAATTCGTTCGATTTCATCCGTTAAAATCACAATTTTCTTCCGTAGATATAGAACGTTTTATTGAAGCTGAAATAGCCCTGAAGGAATATAGCATCAGTTCCCACCGTCAATGTATCAGTGCTATTAAACATTACCTGGAATTCATTGGAAATATGGATTTGGACACTTCCAGTATTCGCAGGCCAAAGAGAAGTAAATACCTTCCTACCGTTCTCAGTAAAGAAGAAGTGATTGATCTACTAAGGCTTACCAGAAACCTGAAACATCGGTGTATTCTTGCCCTTATATATTCCAGCGGACTCCGCATTGGGGAATTGATCAACCTGGAACTCCAGTATATTGATATTGACCGAAGACAGATCCTGATCAGGCAGGCCAAAGGACGAAAAGATCGCTATGTGATGCTAGCTGAAAGTGTACTTCCGCTTCTTTATAATTACCTGCAAACTTATGAGCCTAAAAAGTATTTTGTAGAAGGTTTTAATTCTAACCGTTATTCTGCTTCAGCCATTCGGATTTTTCTAAAGCAAGCCTGTGAGCGAGCAAAAATCAGGAAGAAAGTATCGCCGCATACGCTGAGGCATAGTTTTGCCACTCATATGTTAGAAAACGGAATTGATTTGCGATATATCCAGGCATTGTTGGGGCATGCCAAGCCGGAAACTACAATGATCTACACCCATGTGGCTCAGAAAGATGTAGTGAAAATTCAGAGTCCGTTAGACGCCAGCATCAAACAAATGATGGATACTGCCGATAAAGGAAACTCCAACCTGCGTTTATCCAGGAACATTCTCGGATAAAAAACTATATTTGGTTTGATATAACGAGTTGTGCTTAATTTTTCAGTATGAAATTTTTAATAAATCTTATTTTATCATTAAATCTAGCAACAGGAATTTTTAATTACTGTATGTGTCCGAATTTAAACCAAAAACTGATCGAATTCTTCAAAAAGGAAAGTGATATAATAGCTATAGGAAAACCAATAAGGTTCTATACAATAGACAACGCTTACTCAGGCTACAGAATGGTAGAATTTGAAATAGATTCATTGATCAAGGGTGAGAAAGGTGTGGAGTGTATAATCATTGATCAGAATTCAATGGGAAATTGCGGAGTTTATTTTGAATTATGCGAAGAATATATAATAACAGGTGAAAAAATAACATCCCCTATACAGACCTATTCCATGACTCAAGAAAATCATTCCAAAGAATTAGAAACTATCCTAAATGAGAATTACACGATCACAACTTCTCAATGTAGATCCTTTAGATTAGATACGAAGTTGGCGGATAAATTTTTAAAAACAAAAATTAATAATAAATGAGTCCGCAAAATAAATTCCTAGCTCTATAGACAATTTTCGGATTGTAGTTAGGAACCAAATCTTTGAAAAAAAACTAAGCACAACAACGGTTCACCGCAAATAACGGGTAGCTAGTTGGAAATTGTTATTTTAGAGACCAGTTATTAAAACTATTAATCCGACAAATCCGCATCCTTACTCCCGTAACTTGCGGTAACCGGAACCGTTGTGCATAATGCCTAAGAATGAGAAACCTACTTATATTCATAATATTAATAATTGGATTTAAAGTATTAGCTACACCGCAAATACCAGACATTTTAATATATGAAGGAAGAAAATATGACTGGAATGGTTATAGTCCAGCTTATGAATACTTTAAACGGAACAATTTTCAACCGCCTCATGAAGCAGTTGTTACTACCGCTAACTATTCTGTTTTCATAATGACTTATGAAATAGTCAATCAAAAATTATTTTTAATAGATGTAGAGATTGAAGTGACACAGGAGTCTAAATATGGTTCCGACTATCCTCCAGATTTGGTAAGTAAATCCGTTTTTAAGACCTACTTTCCGAACCAAGAGAAAGTTTTGATGGACTTCTATTCAAATATTCAAATAATTACATTTGTTGAAATTAAAGAAGTAACTCAAAACAATTGGACTGATATTCATTGGGAAGATTATCTAGTTTTCGAAATAAAAAATGGAAATGTCATAAGTGAACTAGATTTAAATTATAAAAAGTTCAGAAGGCTCAAAAAAAACCAGTTTAAAGAATTTAAAAAAACAGCAGATTATCAAAAGGCTATCAAAAACGAAAAAGAGAATTTAGAAGGGTTTAATGAATTTCGACCAAACAAGTTTACTATGGACGAATATTTAGAATCAAATATATTGAGATTAATAAAAGGATTTAAATAAGGCACTATGCACAACAACGGTTCATCGCCAATAAGCGGTACCGTTAGAAAGAAAATAATTAACTTAACCAACAAACCAATACTAAGCCGACAAATCCGTGTCCCCTACTCCGCCAACTGGCGATAACCGAGACCGTTGGCAACAAGCTTTAAAAAAATTAATATGTCAAAAAAAATTGATTTAGGTGTTGAAAAAGATCATATTGAATCTTTAACAAGAGCAAACGGATTAACAGCGATATCTGAACTGCTCTGGAATTCTTTAGATGCAGATTCAACTCTAATAAACGTTGATTTTAAGATCGGAAGAGCGTCGTGTAGG
>CAXPUM010000124.1:0-20258 GCA_964220295.1 Flavobacteriaceae bacterium
TACCAGGAAACATCATCAGGTAATAACAAACAATAAAAGCAAAGATGCAAATCAGGACGGAGACAAAAACCACTTTCTTTTTATCTATTCTCATCATATTGGAATCTATTAGGGATTGAGTTTACGTAGGCGCTTTTCAAAAAAATCTGTAATTAAAAGACCGTGTGCATTTTTAGGAAATTGTCTTTCTACCGGAAGCAATTTTCCTGTGGTTGTCAGTTCGTAGGTATCTTCCATGCTTCCCCTATTGATTCGGAAAACCATGCGTGTTTGGAATGGATAGGGCAAGCTATCAAGATTGACTTCCGAGCTAATCGTATCGATTTCCTGTACCAGCGCATATTGCACAATCCGGTTATATACCCCATCGGCTTTTTTTTGTCGGTAGACATTATCTACCGAGCTATTGCCCAGCCACAACGCTTTCTCCAGATTTTGCTCATAGCTACCGGGAGATAAGCCATAGAAATATTGATGAAACAACTGGAGGTGTGCTAAAGCTTCAACCTCGAGATTCTCTCGACGAAGTTTCCATGCAAGGGGAATGACTTCCCCGCTGGTATTAATGGCAAATGCATGTTCTACTACATCACGGTGCATCTTATAGACAAGGTACGCAGCAAACATACAGGCACAAAAAGCACCGATACTCACGCTGATACTAACCATCCTATTGAGACCCAGGACCTGGTAAATATTTCGATAAAGGGATTTTTTTTCAGGCATATGAAAAAGTTTAAGATGTAAACAGGCGCAGGGTAAAAGACGTTGCGCGCTTGTATAATTTGAATTTCAGTAACACGATGAAGGCTATGGACCCCGCTTCAATGAGATTGATGATCACCTGGTTATCGGAGGGATCACCCACCAGGTTGCTCCAGAAGTTTGTATTAATCTCCCTGTAAAGTGCATTCACAAATATGTTTACAAGGAAGAATGCCGGTACGAGCATATAAACAGCGATGTACAGGCGAAAAAAGGAATAGGCCATCAGTCGAAAGCGCTCAAAGGTGGTCAGGCTGATAATCAATGGAAAGAATACCTGCATTATCCCCAGTATAAAGTACCGCTCGGCAAGGAATAGCGGATAGATAAATAAATCCAGAATCCACAGGAATATGCCCACTATGAAGGAAAGCATTTTAACCGAATAAAGAGGCGTCAGCAAAGCTTCGTAAAGGGCCGCCATTGCTTTGGTCATCACATCCAATACTCCAGGGTCATCAGTTATTTCCAGTTCCTGGAGTCTTAAAGGAAGCAATGCAGGTGCCGTATCAGTGAATTCCGATTCGATAGTCACTAACAACTGGTCCAGTAGGCCCAAAACCTGAGGAGCACTAAAAACCAATAGAATGACCGCTATATTTCGTACGAGATCAGCAGGTTTCAAACCCCAGGTAAGCCCGTTTTGCTCGGTCATCCCTTCCTGGTATTTCTTGAGAATGTTGACCAGGAAAAGCACAACGGCGAGACTTTTCATTCCCACCAGCGTATATTCCATAAATACATCCGTTTTTATGGTTTCAAATACTGCATTGACATATTCCAGACCTATTTCCATCATTCAAATTTTAGATTAAAACCCAACACTACGATTGTTTAACTGATCCTGCATTTGGCGAAAACTGATGATGTCTCGGTAACGTTTAAGTTGCTGATCTACCTGGTAAAGCAATAAATCGGATTGTTCCTTTTTAGCAAGCAATATGGCAGCACGTTCTGTGTCGGTCATCCGTAAAAGATCACTGGATAATACCTGGTCAATAAATTCCAGGTCCCGGAGCGACAGATCGATCATTCCATCAAAGGAACCGGAGATCCTGTCAAACTCCTCCGGTTGGATATACGGAGAGTTCAATACTTCCCGAACATCTTCCTGTATTCGTTTATAGAGCTGTTGATGGTTCCGTGTCAATTCACGAACTGCTCTCAATTGTTTCACAACGGCATTTACTTTTTCAATATTTTCCTTTTGTTTTTTTAGGTACTGTACTGTCTTAAGCAGTTGCGAAGTTTGTTTAGCTGATTCTATCAGTTGTTTCGCCAGGCTGATAAAATTCGTGTTATCATACACGGGCATCCCCTGTGCAGAGCCTTTAAATGAAATCACTAGTAGTAGCATGCCTACCAGCAAGAATCTCTGGAATTTTGTTTTCATAATCATTTGTTTTGAGTCAGGTATTTCATAATGGCAGCTTCCATATTTCCGGAATCCATGTATAGCTGAAGGATCGCCTCATTTTCCGGACCGTCAGTGAGGTACGCCGCGTAAACTTCGGGTGGCACTTCCAGTCTAAAGACATTGCTCTGTTTCCCTATTTTGATAAACACCTCGGTATATTTTCGGGTACCGCTGAGATTATTGGTAATTGATTTCAGCTGGTTGTGGTCATGACCGGACAGCTTTAACCGGGAAACCAGGGCATCGTAACCTTTTTCATTCCGGAGACTATAGATCACCTGGGTATTCTCGAGAATACTGGCTGCCGTACTGTTTTCAGGTAGTTGGTTGATGGACTGTAGTACAATTCCAATGGCCCCATTTTGTTTCCTAATGGCCTGGTAATAAAACTCCACGCTTTCCAGTACATTGGGAAATTTTAGTTGCTTAGCGAATTCATCAAAAAGAATAATTCCCTTTTCATTCCGGTTTCGCCAGATCGAACGTTGAACAGCCGTTTTGATTAGTTTGAGCATGACCGAAAGAATTTCCTTATGATCTTTTACTTCATCCAGTTCAAAGATGATCAGTCGCTTATCTTCCAGGCGATAGGTATGTTCTTCCTGATCTTGAAAAAGGTAGCTATAGATTCCGTCACCTACATACTCGGAGAGCAGGTGAAGAAACCTGGGGAGATCAAAATATTCCCGCTTAATCCCTGTTTCTTTCAGGATGTGCTCCTGCTCCTTTGCTAAAAAATTATAGAAGCTTTCCAGCTGATACCCAGAACGATTCCTCACATAATAGGCCTGCAACAATTTTTTCAGGGCTACCGTTTCTTCTTTTTTGGCAAAAGAGCCGGATGACCCTAGTTCCAAAAGAAAAGTTGCTAGTTCTTCCAGTTGTTCCGCAGTCGGAAGACTTTCAGAATTTCTATAAAACGGATTAATCCCCAGTGACTGTCCTGGCTGGTATCTTAGGATCACCGAATCGTTTGAATATAAGCTGGCGAGTTTCGCATAGGATCCGCCAAGATCTATAATTACCAGTCGGACCCCCTGTTCAAAATACTGTCGCAGAATACTATTGGCCAGGAAAGATTTTCCTTCACCGGTAGGTGCAAAAATCGCGAAGTTACGAGCCTTAATTCTTACTTTATTTTCGTCCCATACATCCTTTTTCACCGGGATATTGAACTGACGATCATTAAAAATAACCCCATTCTCATCCGATTGGTAGTTACCGCTATGCAACCAGACACATAGTGCATGTTTCAGGTCTGACACGTACAGATCTTCATCTGAAAAATTCGAATTAAAACCAAAGTAAGTATTGAGAAAATATTGTTTCCGGGCTTCCCCCTGGGGTGCATAGGGGCGAATATCCAGTTGTTTGCAACAGGTTTTAATTTCCCCGGCAATATCTGCCAATCTCGCGGGATCCTGGTCCCAGAAGAGGATGCTTAACTGGCCCCGAATAATCCTCGCCTGCTCATCCTGGTTTATGGATTTTAAAACAGCACCTATTTTTTCGAGCACTACCAGATTTTGTGTCCCAAACCCGGAACTTTTCTTTAAGGCTTCCCTCTTTTTCTCCAGTTGCTTTCTCCAGCGTATATTATCATCCATAACCAGCAATTGGCTGACGATGTGGTTTTCATAAAGTTCCAGTCCCAACCCGTCTATAAACCCCTGGTGAAAACTAAATTCATCAGAAGTAAATCTGCTTGCAGGGCGACTGGTCTGCACTTTATCCAGAAATGAGCTTTCATGTTGCAAAGCCATTGTATCAAAATAGTTATCGCCTACCTGGATGGACTGATCACCGAGCACGATATCGGTATCGATACCCCGATTAAAACCATTAAAATACTGCCTGGTCAGGTTTTGAATTTCCTCTTCGCCTAACGGAAGTAATTTCAGGTGGCGATCCTTATTGAGGAAACTTACCGTATCATTGATCGCCTGGGAGAACCTGAATAGTTTCTCATCCTGTCGGATAACAAGCTCCTTTCCAGCATGGTTGAAAGGATTGATAAAGCGTGATTTGTGAAAGCTTTTATTTTCAGGCCAGCAAAAGAACAGGTAGCTTTGGTGATCCAGGTAAGGTCTCCCACTAAAATGATTGCGAGTTGCTTTTTCCAGAAATGAGGAATTGGGTAGATTGGTTGCATCGTATACTTTTTTCATATAAATATCCTGCTTCTGGACAATCGTATGTGGCGGCAGGCTTTTGAATGCACGGAACCAGGTACTATGAAGGGATTCATAATCCTTTTCTGAAAGGGAAAATACTTCCGGCAGTTCTACCCGATATCCAAAAATTACATTTCCATTGCTGGCAAATACCTGGTTTCCCGAGATGGCTGCTACGGGTGAAAAACTATGAATGTTTATACGTTTCATAAGGCATTTCGTTAATAGTCTTATTGCTGATTTCCCTTGGAAAAACCCGAAAAAAAGTCACGGTTCTATTCCGGCTTACGTACCGTAATAACCCGAGATACAAACCAACATTCGCCGAAAGGACTAGCAGCAGCATGAAAAGTGAAAAGGAAAATATGAGCAGGAATAGGGAAATGACCAGTGCGATGATTTGCAAACCGAAAAACATCACCGGCAGTCCCATAATCAGTGCTTCCTTCCGAATATCCCTGTAGAACGAATAGCTTTTCATCAGACCGACATGCTTATGAGGTAGGTAAAGATTCCGACTACGGCCCCGGTTATTAAGACAAATACCAATACCCGGCTAATTCCTTTTTTGAGGTCTGCATTTTCACCAAAAAAATGACCGGCATTAAAAAGGAAACCCACCAGGAATATTACTCCAAGTAGGATTGGGAAGATGGTCCGGATCGTATCAGAAATATCGGATACAGAGTTTTCAATTCCACCGATCTGGGCAAAGGCAGCAGCAGAATACAGGAGCGTTACTGCGAGAAATAAAAAAAGCGAATTTTTCATGTATTAGGATTTTTTAATTATCAATAACACCTTGAAAATTATAAAATAACCATACTAACACATTGATTATCAATAATTTGTGAATATCATTTTGGTTGCAATCAAATCATTTCAAAGACATTCAAACTGCTAAAATTTTAATGCAACAAAGTCCGGTAGTTGTTCATAAGGCAAATCATCCCCTTTGAGAAATGATTGAAAAAAGTCAGACTCTATAGTTTCTCAATAGTAAACGGAATAAAAGGAGACCGAAAACGGACTGGAGGAATAGAAAGATTTAAATTGCATGATTACTTTCTTTTATCCAGGGAATGCTCATCAAAATCGATTAAATTAAACAGTTCACGCATTCGGCTACGAACACGATTACCATAAAGGTCCTCCAGCTCCTGGGCATTCAGGTTGGTTGTTGCATGAGTTTTTATTCTTCCCCTGGAGGTTTTGAAAAGTTCATAGCGGGACAGCATCACCTCTCCCAGCACATTACAATTTTCCCCATAAAATCTGCCGACCGGTTCGACTCCCAGATCATCAAAACAGAAATAACCGCTGTTTCCATAATCTTCTATGGTTTTATAACCCAGGTGCTGAAAACTGAATACCACGTTTCGCGTGGGAATCATTTCATAAGAAGGTTTGGCTGGAATAAGGTGACGGATGAGTTTCATCAGACTGGTCTTTCCGCAACCGACCGGTCCGGTAAGCAGTACCCCCTTACCCGGATCAATTCCATATGCCTGGCAACTGTGATGATCTTCAATCATAAAAGCACACAAGCGCCTAATAATTGCGTGGTCAGATTTATAAATTTTAAAACTTTTCCCGAAGAGTAATTTTCCTTTAGCATCCAGGTAGATCAGCATTTTCTTAAAATCATATTGCATAAAATGACCGTCAAAGTGCCCAAGACTATATTCCACTCCTCCTTCCTTGATTTTATAGCGGTTCTCCATAATTTTTAATTTTTGTGGTTCTTAGATTTCCCGAAGCGGTACTCAAACCTGTCTTCTCCCGGGACACTGCTTCCTGGCGGTTTTCCAATTTTAAAATCCATTTTTCCGCAGCATTTTCCCAGTTCACGATGGTGATGCCGCTATTCATTTTCCATCCAACAGCTTCATAATGATTGTAAAATGTCAGGGCTTCATTTTTGGATCGCTTTTTTTTATTAAAAAATATAATGATATCCCTGGGGCGTATAGGCTCTTTCTCCTTTGTTATATTTTCTTCTTTATAACTGTTTATATTAGGGACCACTACCTGTCCCCTATTGGAACCACTGTAGTTCGCAAGCTGTCCTTCATGGGGACGGTACTGTTCCTCCACCGGTTCGATAGCTGTCCCAAATACGGACATGTTAATTTTACTGCCCTTATAAGGGTTATTGGAAGGGATATAAGCCAGGTAATTCCAGTTATGAAGATCCCAAATACAGCGATGGTAGGTTGATTTGGCACCGATCTTTGCCGCGTTCATGATTTCTCGGCGGTTAATCCAAAAACCTGATGAAAAACGGCAGCTGTTCCATTCCTGGAACAGTGCCATATACAAACTAACGTGAGAGGGATTCAGGCGATCATCCTTGTAGAATAAGCTGAAGATCTCGTTTAGATGCCTAATATAATTCATCTTCCAAAGCCCATATTATGCTGGATTTTGTTTTGATCCATTACCCGCAGGATCGCTGCGGTTTCGTAATAGATGATGCCACCTATTTTGGTATATGGAAGCGTCCCGTTATTACGAAGGTTTTGCAGGGTACCCGGACTGACCTGAAGGTACTCCATGACATCAGCTGACTTAAGATATTTCTTTAGTGAACCTTCCGTTTGCTTTTCTAGTAAGGCTTTGATCTCGTCCAGAAGTTCCATTTTAAACTCCCGAAGATCGTCTGTTGTAATAATACTTGCAGGCATAATTTGTTGTTTTAAATAATCCCACTGCCATGAGTTCCGATCTTCATTTTAAAGCAGTGGGATTACATTGATTTGACTTTCATGACAAATTTGGAATACATTTAATGAAGTTCTTCCCAATGCTAACCGTAGTACGAGAGAATTTAACTCAGTATTATTTAATTAGAAAAACTGCTATTTGTGAGATCGTTTACAAGTGAATAAGAGAAAATAGCTTGCTGAAGTTAAATTTTCAAGGTAAGATCTATAATAATCGGAATACGAAGCGACTACCGAAAATCAAACTGTAGAGTAATCAATTAATTTTTTTATTTTCTGCTAAGGTTTGGAAATAAGAATTAGGAATAGTTTCGCAATACCATACGAAAAAGAAAGAAGCGCCATCAATTAAACCTTTTGAACACCTAACGGTCTAACTTATAAATCTATAATTTCATGTTTACTAAATTTTGATAGCCAACATTCAAAAGAGTGATCAAAATGGGATTATATGTTTTTTGATATATATGGGCGGCACCCTACTGTCGCCTTTTTTATTGATCATCCCGATACATTCGTTCTTCAAGTTTTAAAATCAGATGAGCCAGGTATTTGGTTCTATCCTTTTTCCGTGCTTTAATTTCAGCATAGGTTTTATAAAAGTTATCCAACCGGATATTGAAAAAGTCTTCGAAGGCAGCTATCAGGGTTTTAATATCAGCAGTTCCGTGATTGATATCTTCACTTGCGTAGAAAGCATAGATTAATTCTACTAATGCCGTCTTCGATCCGGACCACAGTAGCACTGTAGGCCTTTTTTCCTGGTAGAGAAAATCATTTCCAGGTTCCAGCTCCTGCAATCTTTCTCTTATATAGTGGATGAATCGGTATAATGCCTGGATCTTTGACCAGAGCATATCGTGAGATGTGGTAAACTCCGGATACTGGTAATAATTTATGGTTGGAGTAAATGGAAAATTATTCCTGTAATTCCTGGAAAAGAACTGGTGATCGAGGTATTCGTGATCCTGTTCCATATAATGCACAAAATCATTATTTTGAGCGAAAAACTTATTCACCTTCTTGACCTCTTTTTCCAGGTAGCGAACCTTATGGGACTTACCAACTTTTGGGATACTGAGTTCACTGGTCCTGATCTCTGTAAAATAAATCAGGTAGCTCATTGGGAACGGTTTGATGTTTTTAAAAAAATTGATTTCCTCCGCGGTATTTTCAAAATCTTCCTCCTCCACCGCATGCTGTAATTTTGAAAGCGTGGCATTGCATAACAGAATTCCTTCTTCAGATTTTTTCAAATGCGAGTCTGCAGACCTGATAATAAGATCCAGCTTATTAGAAAACGACGTCATCACCTCCTCGAACATTGGGTTAGTATTAATTGAAAACAGGTAAAACCGTTGTTGGGCTTTGTTCAATAGGAACAGAATTATATGGTAGGGCTATCTGTGTTTAATCATTTCTAAGCCATTCCAGGCTTTCCAAAATAAAATTATCTCGGCTTTGCAGATAGGCAGATTTCTGTATAACGGTTGCCCCTATCTTTCTTTTTTCGAATCCAGCGGTAAGGCCAAAATCAATTCGCTTACAACCTATTTCATTGGCCCTCATAACAGTTTGAAAAAGTAGCTGGCGATATATATTAAATTTTCTGGAATAGTTATAATCCATTCCGATAATTGCCGGTGTATAGACCCTATTGCTGTTGCGATAGCAGCACATCATTCCGGCAATTGGAGCCTCCTTAGTTTTGAGTTTAATCAAAATAAATTCCCATTTTTTGGAAACAACCATATGTTCAAACAATCGGTATGGATAGGTAAAAGTGTTTAACCCGATATTATTCCTTTTAACTTCAAGATAGAGTTGGTAACATTTATCCAGCAAGTCCTTATCTAAACTTGATTCAACGGAAACTCCCAGTACATCGAAAAATGCTTCTATATCCTTTCTATAATGCTTTCGGGAACTTTTACTTAGCGAATTAATATAATCTTCGGTTGTGCAAAAATTCAAACTGGATAATACGGCCGCTTCTGGCATGGCTACCTGGACAAAACCTTTGTGATGCAGGTATTCCTTCAGAGTTTCATCATCAGTTTCAAAATCCCTTAAAATTACATACTTTGGTTTCAATTTCCTTTCAATATTTTCAATCTCTAATAACAGAAGATCAAAAGCCTCCTGCCAGTGTGGACTTTCGCGATACAGGTACAAATGTTCTCCCTCCGTAATCATTGATCCCATACAAAGACAGGTACTAGTATGGTAATAGGAATTAAATTCCCGTTGTTTTTCAATTTTATGCGACACCGAATCTGGTGCCAACATGTCTTCTTTCCATAGGCCAAAAGTGAAAAAGGTTGCCAGAATGCATTTTCCATTCGCATCGTTGACCAGGTAATAATAAAACTGGTAGTTATGTTCCGGCAAATCATTATCACTAAAAATATCCTCCATCTCCCGAAGACCATCCCAATCATAAAAACCATGACCTCCTACTGTATTATTCCATAAATCAGACGGGATTTTTTCAATAGTTTTATAACATTCAATTGAAAGATTTGATTTCTTAAGCTCCATGTTTAAATTCTGGGGTACACTCCTTCCAAATGCAAAATTTACCCTGTCGAGTGAAGTATGAGTATCTGCTAAAGCCTTCGGAAAGTTCTCGACAATGGCGTCGACGAGACCTTGCATTTCTTCCTGTTCGTTATTTCGGCATATTGTTATTCGAAGACCGGTGTTTTTGACCGGAACCGCTGGAAAAATTCCGGTATTCACATAATACCCTGCTTTCATGAGCCTTCTTACCAGATTGAAACCTGTATCCGGCATGCCCGCACCAATATAAAATATGGGAGAGTCATTTTCAATGATCAATGGCAAATCGGTATTTTTAATACACTGACTGAAATAGGCAATACGAGTATACAGGTCTTCCTGCATCTGATAGATCTCATCACTGAGATGAATTTTTGCTGATGCTATTGCGGCTCCTAGTGCTGCTGGTTCCAACTGGACCGAAAATGTCAATGGTCCACCAAAATTCTTGATACGTTGATATATTTTTTTGTCTTTACAAACCACCACCGCACCACTCGCTCCAAAAGTTTTACTTAATGTTCCAAATAGAATAACTCGGTCCGGTAATTTTTTCAATACGCTCATTACGTAGCCGCTACCGTTACGACCCTTCCAGCTCATTCCATGTACATCATCAAAGTAAATATGAAGTTTTGGATATTTATTCATGAGTTGCATCAATTCTTCGATTGGAGCATAATCCCCAAACATGGAATACATCCCATCAGCCATATACCAGATCTTATTACATTTTGATTGCAGCTTGAGTATTTTATCTTCCAACATGTCCAGGTTATTATGCCGAATCATTTCGACCGGCACGGAGCGCAGTTTTAATGGATTTACGGCACTTTGTACGCTCCAGTGCACCTGATGGTCAAGGATCACTCCATCTCCGTCATTCACAACAGTCGGTATCACTCCAAGGTGACCGAGAGTACTATTCTTGGTTAACACTACCGGACAATTAAATATTTGGGTCATTAGTGCTTCCAGCTCCGCATACAATGGATTAGAGATATATGATTTAGAAAGCGGGAATTGTGTACCGTAAGCCTGAATGGCTTCGATTGCCCCCTGTTTTAGACGCTGATCATGTTCCAATCCGAGGTAACCGGTCGTTCCAAAATGAAACAATTTTCTCCCGTTGATCTGAATACGCCTACCGTCCAG
Source organism: Flavobacteriaceae bacterium (assembly GCA_964220295.1). Taxonomy (GTDB): domain Bacteria; phylum Bacteroidota; class Bacteroidia; order Flavobacteriales; family Flavobacteriaceae; genus Christiangramia. Next base: position 10,800 of record CAXPUM010000124.1, read on the forward strand.
GTATTCATCTTCCGCATATAAATGCAACGCACCCGACTCTTTAGCATTGGTCATTACATCTATAACCGTATTAAGCATATTATTATGTCTGATCTTTGCCATAATTTCTTATTTCTATTTAAGCTACTAAAAACAATCAGTAAATACAGCCAACATCAAATCCTTAGACTTTTGAGGCAAATGATTGAATTTAAAGGCAAATTGATGCAAGCGGCTTTAAATACTATGACTTTCAAAGGCGATACTAATTTAAAGGAGTTCAAATCCATTCAGGTATAAGCTTTTATTGTGTAAATTAGGAGTACTAATAGGGTTCCTTATGATACGAGGTGAAGATTATGCACATCTCTGGATCGAAGAGGGTATACTCCACTTTGTCTACAAACCGAATACCGTCATTGATCTTGAAGCTGCAAGGGCAATCGTCAAGACCAGGCTCCGTTTTCAGAACGGAACCCCATATCCTATTCTATGTGATATCAGGCTTATGAAAACCGCCAGTAAAGCTGCAAGAGAATATCTGGCAGAAAAAGGTTGTATTAATACCCTTGCCGTAGCATTTGTCATCGACCAGGCATATTCAGGAACCCTGATCAAAGCTTTTATCACTATCAGTAATCCATCCGTCCCTACCAAAGCGTTTACCACTACTACGGAGGCATTGAGCTTTTTGAGTCGTTATAACTAAGCATCGAAAAAAACTAAATACCATGTATAATTCATACTCTCAAAACAGGGTGCAGGAGATTCTTGATTTCATAACGGAAATCACCTTGGGAAAATATACCTACACCCTTCCCTTACGCAACCAGAAAAACGAATTGGAACAGATCGTCGTTTCCTTAAATACCATGGTTGAAGAAATAGATACGGTTGTTCACCAGATCAACCATGAAAAAAGTAGGGAAGTGATTCAAAACCTCATTTTCCACCTGGATAGTAATTTCACCATCATAGCCTACTCTAATAACGTTAAAGACGTACTGGGGTTATCAAAAAAAGAAATGCTTGATCAATCCATTGAAGTACTTCTGGGAAGAGAAACACAACAATATGAAAAGATAGCGGGAATAATACAAAATAGAACAGCCCAGAACGAATCCTTCCCAATTGAATTCCAGCACAAGAAAGGATTCTACTGGACTGGCGATGCTTACCTTCAGACTATTAAAAGCAATGGTAACACTACCTATACACTATCTGTTTTTAAATCGGTTTACCAGAATGAAAAGCTAAAAAGGAAATCAGGTAGTAAAGATCATGGATCCAAAACATATCCTAGCGAATACCGAAGTTTATTAATGCAGGATCAGCGTAAGCTCGCCAGAAAAATTCACAAGTATATCATGCAGCGGCTCGATCGAAAATTGCAGAAACTACCGGTGATCGCTACTGAGGTTGGGGGTAGTGAAAGTAAAATAAAAGTAATTTTTAAAAGGATGTATGGTGATACGATATATGCCTATCACTTACGAAAACGACTGGAGAACGCCTATTCCATGATCAAGGACACCAGTTTACCAATCAATGAAATTGCTGAGGAATGTGGTTTTATAAGTTTTCCTCATTTCTCCAGATCCTTTAAAAAAGAATATGAAATGACACCGACTGAAGCCAGAAAATCCGAATGAAAGACCAGTAAAGACCAATTAAAATACTGCGAAGGCAAATACCCAGTGACATAAATAGTGAACTTTATAACACCATTGCGCAAGGTACAGGAGCAGCCTACCTGTATAAAACTAGGTATTTGTTTAATATAAAACTTAATATTATGAATTTCAAAAAAATCATATTACCGATGATTGCATTTTTATGCGCTGTTGGAGTGGCATTTGCCACCGTAGATCTAAAACCGGAACCAAAAATAGTTTCCGATACTACTTATGCAACCATGTATATACGTGCAAATAATACCTGGCATGCGGTAGAAGTGGATTGTGGTGAAGGATTGGAGGACTGTCAAGCGTTTTTTACGGAAGATCCTTCTACAACAATTTATCAGGTGTATAACTCAAAAAACCTGAATGATCTTGCAGAGGGAAATGGTACTTTAAAACCTATTTCGGGGACGCCACCTTCTAACTAATTTTGTATAGGAGTGTACATGATTGTACACTCCTTTTTAATTCTATAAAAATCAATTGGGTATCATCCTAAATTCATATGGCTCACCTGAAAGATATTGCTTGGCTGTATTTAAAAGATCCTGCTTTGTTAAAGACTTGATATATTCCTGTTCCTGATCTATACTTATCCATTCTTTATCATCACGAATGGTTTTGTACAATTTATTAAATTGCAACCCTTCCCATTGATAATATTTCAAATGATTGTTTTTGAGGTTCTGAAACAAAGAGTCGCTTATAATCTCATTGCTAAGGGAATCAATTATTTTCTTAGCCTCCTTAGTCAGCCGATCCGCATCCTCCGGCAAACAACTAATTTCTGCACTATAGCGGAGATAGTTATTCGATTCAACAAATTCCAACCCACTATAGGCATCATAAATTCCTCCTTTCTCAGATTCAAATCGCAACTTTTTGTAAAATAATTCTAAAAGTATTTTCCGAATTAAATCCAGCTTGGCCCACTCTTTCCAACCCAATTCAGAATTAGTAAACTTTGTAAGATAATTTAATTGTACAAAAGTTACTTTTGATGACTGATTTGCTTTAAACACTCTTTTACCAGCTTTTGAGGGTATTCTTTTACTATCAGAGCTATTGCAAATAAGCGGTTTGACAGAAATGGATGGAATACTCCCCAGGTATTTATTGCAAACAGTCAAGAAATTATTTTGCTCAAAATCTCCTGAAAATATAAAAGTGAAATTACCAGGTCTGCCGAACATTTTTTTATAACTGGTAAATACATCCTTATATTCAGTTTTCTCCAATCCTCTGAGCAAGCTACCTGCCAATGGTGACATATTATGATTAGGTAATGTTTCTGCGACTCTATCATGAAATTCATCAGATAATTCAATATTCTGGCCATGTAATTCTGACCTCGTTTTCCAATCTTTAAAGGCAGCTTTACTAAATTGTGGATTGGTGAAATACTGATTGATGAGCTGTAAGGCTATTTCAACATTAGATTTGGAAAAAGACCCTCTAAAGCCGGTTTCATTATTTTCGATATAAGGACTGATAAAACCCTTGAAATCATGGCTATCAAGATAATTTTCAAGCTCGAATTTATTCATATCATTTATCCCTGAATTTATAGTTACCTGAGATGCATTAATAGCTGAATAAAATTTTTCCTTTTCAAGACAATTGGCGCCAAAAGGAGAAAAAGCACGAAGTTTTATTGTTCCATTTGTCGTTTTATTATTACCCTGAGATTTTAAATATAGCGTCACCCCATTAGCCAATAGAAATTTTTTTGTTCCAGGAATTTCCGAGGAAGCCTCAATTATCTTTTTATTGGTCAGCGAATTAATATCATTTGAAGACATCAAACTCTTTGGAGCTTTTGAAATATCCGGTTCCGAAAATTTAAAAGACTTTGCAGCCTTTAACCATTGTCGAATTTCGTTGTTTTCAATTTTTACATTGTTACTTTTTTGGTAAGAAGTAAAAGTAATGTCATCTGGGTACGCCTTGAGATAGGTTGCAATTTCTCGATTGAAGTCAGTCAATTCAATTTGCTGAATGATATTTTTAAGAACATCAGGTTTTGAAGCGGGCAGGGCCTCATCGTACAGAAAGTTTTTAATAATTTCCTCCTTCCAATAATTCGATTGTAATGTATCGCGATATGGTTGTGATTGAAGCAATTTTACTTTACCGTCCTCAAACTCTTCATTCGAAAAACCGGTTTTTTCGACCTCGTTTAGCAAGCCCTGGGTTTTAATCAATAGTTCTCTACTGAGCCCAGTATTTGCTACAATTTCTATCTTAAGTGCATATGCAGAGGTAATGAATTCTGGAAGTACAGAATAGAATGTGTTATAGGCTTCTGCCTGATTATTAAAACGCTTTTTAAGCATTCGTATAAACAATTCACGAAATACTTTGTCTTTCAACCCCTTCTTATAGTTGCTATTGTATTGTCGGTAAAATAAACCAACTACAGCCTTTTCCAGGATAACATTATCAGTAGGTTGCGCTACTGCCGCTCTCAAAAATTGAGGCTTACGCATAAAATATTCAGCTCCTTCAAATCCAGGTAATTCAAATTCAACGCTATTTTCTTTAGTTTTAGAAGAAAATTGTTTTATTACATTCAATTCTAAATCATCCAGATTTTTTAAGTCACCAACTACAACCAGGGAAGCAAGTTCCGGACGATACCATTTTAGATAGTATTTTCTAATTTTATCAGCTTCGATATTCCTTACGTATTGCTTAAAGTTTACAGGCCTTTTTAAACCTTCTCCAAACAATTGCATTTCCAACGAATGCGCCATCTTTGATACACTTGCAGGATTAACTATAGCTTCATTAATTATGGAAAGCCTTTCCTTATTTATTTTTTCATCACTCAGTTCGAGATCCCAAAGAATATCCTTGTAAAACTGAAGCGTTAGGTTAATGGCCTTTTCAGTTGATGGTATACTTCCCAGGTAAGTCATATGGTCTGCATAAGGATGTGCATTTATTGCGGTAATATCAATACCGGCTTCCTCGAACATCCTGTTGTCAGACCGTGAAACATTCTTACCCGCTACAAAAGCAAGATGTTCTAAAAAATGAGCAAATTCATATTCTCCTTTCTGCTGTTGTCGCAGGGCACCTTTCAAAACCAGGTACATCTTAACTTTTTCCTGATCCTCCAATGGCTTTAGATAATATGTAAATCCATTATCCAGTTTTCCATACCGAATGGATGGATCCAGTTGAACGGAATCAGAGGCAAACATCCTTGGTGCTTGTAAAAACAGCAGAATAATTAGCGGTGTAAGGCGGTAATAATTGTGTAAAATTCTTAGTAAAATCATCTTTTATAACTTAATAGCCAGGATTCTGGACTAATTTTGGATTTTTATTAATTTCCTGTTGCGGAATTGGGTAATACGTATCAGTTTCATCCCATTGTGGTTTTAGATTTGAAAGTACCGCTGTTGCTGTATTATTTCGTTTGAGACTTAACCACCTGTGACCCCATTCTGCAAAAAGCTCTTTTCGATATTCCTCCATTATCAATTTTCTTAGTTTATCCTGGTTCAGCTCGGGATCAATTCTGGATAAAGGATCCAATCCAGAGCGAGTGCGAATTTTATTGAGGTCCTCTATACTACCAGCTAAATCTCCCAAATGAGCCCTCGCTTCGGCTCGAATTAAAAACTGTTCGGCCAACCTCATTACCATGGAGTACTCTGAAAAATCAGTTGTACTATTTTTAACTTTGTATTTAAAGGGGAAATAATAGGTTTGCTCTTCCGAATCATATTTTCCTATCCAATTTTCCAGGCGAAGATCTATAGTATCAAATTTTGAAAGAAGATCCTCGGTTAGCGCAATGTTACCCCGACTGTTTTCCATAATGAATAGCGCCCCCTCATTGGTATTAGCATTTAGAGATCCTCCGTATATAGGGGAGATTTGCCAGATAGCCTCCCGGCTATTTGCTTTAAAGACTTCATTCAAAGGAAGCAAGTCGAATAGACCCGAATTGATAACCTGACTGCTTTGTTCTTCAGCAAGGTTCCAGTTGCCAATATGGATGTATACCCTTGCCAACAATGCCCTTGCTACATAACTATTGGCTCTTACTCTTTCGCTGTTTTCGTATTCATCGCCTAAAAGGCCTACAGCATTTTCCAAATCAGTTATAATTTGATTGTACACAGCTTCGCTTTCAGTTCTTTGGATGGAAGCGTTTACTTGATAATCTGTGGATAGCACCAGTGGAACATCACCATATAAATTAACCAGGTAGAAATAAGTAAATGCTCTTAGAAAGAGAGCTTCCCCTTCCAACTGGTTTCTTAATTTCAGACTAACCTGTCCATTTGCCAATCCCTCCAGCGCGGCATTTGTCATGTAAATAATATTATACGCTCCGGACCAGATTCCCTGAACATAGGAGTTATCTGGAATTAATTCATTTTCCTGAAACTGCAACAGGTTGGAATCAGACACCAGTGATTGCAAATTATCTGCTGATAGTCCACTAAGCACTGTCACAGAATTCTGAAAACCACTGCTAAATGGCGTGTTAAACAATTGATTATAAATTCCTCGAACAGCGCTCTCCGCAGTATTATCATTATCAAAAACAGAAGCACTTGTTATACGATCATTGGGTACTTCCACTTCGATGATATCCTCACAAGAGGATAAGATCAAAAGCGTCAATATCATTGCTATATAAAATGGATATTTCATAATAAGAACATTTAAAAATTTAACTGGATTCCGGAGGTAATAGTTCTCAACGGAGGTACTCCTTTCCCTCCTTGCGGATCCAGTCCTATATAATTTGTTAGGGTAAATAAGTTTTGGGCATTTAGGGATAAGCTACAGGCTTCAATACCGAAATTATCGAGAAAACCAGGATTAAACTGGAAGCCTAAAGACAAGGTTTTCATTCTTAAAAAAGAGGCATCGGTTATAATTAGGTCGCTGTTAATAGCATCAAAATAGGCCAGTAATGAAGTTATTCCTTGTGAAGGTTTTTGAATTTCGGGGCTATCACCATCCTGCATCCAGAAATTCAAAAATTCCGTTGAGTTATTACCTAGTCTTCCCGGGGCTATACCTACATCTGCCAGATAGGATCGTCTATTTTGTTTTACATATTCCAGTAAGAACCCAACACTGAAATTTTTAATCCTGAAATCATTTTGTAGACCGCTGTAATATTTTCTACCAAGGTTAGCTTCGATAACTCGATCGCTATTATCGAGCCGACCGTCCTGATTAAAATCTAATACCTGGTACTGCCCTGTTTCAGGATTTATGCTGTCAAACCGGTATAGCAGAGCAATATCCAACGGTTGGCCAATTCTATAAGTGTTACGATAGGAGCTTTCTTCCAGATCATCGAATTTTATCAGTTTATTTCTCGGTGCTGTAAAATTTAAAGACGTTTTCCAGGAAAAATTCGGGTGTTGGATGTTGGTTGTTGCCAAACCAATTTCCAAACCGGTATTCTCTATCGTTGCCGGCAGATTGGCCTGAACAGAATTGAATCCGGTAGTTGAAGGCAGTGGATACCCCACCAGTTGATTGGAAGAACGGTTCCTATACCAGCTTAGGTCAAGATTGATTCGGTCCTTCACAAAACCCAATTGAATAGCTACTTCCAGTTTTTTATTCACTTCCCAGGAATAGTCTGGATTAAATAGTTTGGTAGGATAAAATCCACCGGCTCCTGGTGTGGGGGCATACGTATCGAGGTAACCATAATCCGGGATCTGATCACTCCCTGATGTTCCGTAACTACCTCTTAATTTACCAAAACTTAAAAAGGGTAAATGCTCCTTTAGCAAAGCCTCTTCAGAGAATACCCACGCTGATCCTACGGCATAGAACTCTGAGAAACGTTTGTTCGGTCCGAAACGTGAAGACCCATCCCTTCTTCCGGTAAGGTTTAGAAAATATTTGTCAGCCCAGTAAACACCAATGCGACCGAAAATTGCCGCGTACCTATAATCCACATCCTGGTTATTATTAATTCTAACCTGATCTGCCGCTGCGAGATTTCCAACTACCCTGTCATTACTATAACCGCTACCTTCTACAAATAAATATGCATCCTGGTTTTGCTGAAAGGTTGCCCCTATTAAGGTTTGTAGGCCAAATTTGTTATATGACCGGTTGTAAGAAATTTGAGGCTCGATGATGAATGATTTTCTTTTGTTGGAAGAATGATTGGAATTTAAAACCACCCTGTTCCAAACATCCGGATTATACGCATTCAAAAGATTTCTAACTACTTCTGTATTTTCCAGGTACGAATAGCCAATGGAGCTCTTAATAGCGAACCCTGGAAAAAGTTCATAACTTAAATTTAAATTTGATAGAAGACTATTTGTATTAATGTCCTGTGGACGGTATAAACCGGCTAAAGGATTTGACCAGGAACCTTCCGCCCAGTTCAGACCACCGTCTTCATTATAAATGGCAGGGGCATTTGGTGCCAGGGTAAGCGCCATCTGAACAAAATTAGTTCCGAAAAACAACCTGTTTTCGTCAATTCCATAATTAACCGAAAGGTCAACTTTTAGCTTTTGATCTTCAGAATTATGATGCAGATTTAAATTGGTGGTGATCTTATGATATCCAAAATCACCTGGAAAAACATCACCTCTATTCTGATAGGAACCGCCTAATAAAAATGAGGTATTCTCATTACCCCCGGTTATCGATACGTTGAGATCATTAAAAACAGCCGTTTCGCCCAGAAGTTCTTCTTGCCAGTCGGTATACCTATCCTGGTTCCATAGAACTAAATCAGGCGCATTTATTTCATTTGGTTCAACTCCATCATTTGCAAAAGCCTGCCTTCTCAGCGATAAATACTGATCGGTATTCATCAATTCCATCTTATTGGAAACCTTTGAGATACCCGACATATAGCGTACATTCAATGATGTTTCCTTATTAGTATCTCCAGATTTAGTTGTGATTAAAATTACGCCATTGGCTCCCCGTGAACCGTAAATAGCTGTAGCGTCAGCATCTTTTAAAACCTCGATACTTTCGATGTTAGAAAGATTGAGTGTATTAAGCGGATCTATTCCTGAGTTACTACTAAAGGCTCCAATACTATTTATAGGGACTGAATTGACAGGAACACCGTTTACAATAAAAAGAGGATAATTCCCATCCGGCCTAAGGCTATTTTTCCCTCTTATTCTGATAGCTGAAGCAAGCCCCGGAACACCGCTGGGCTGCTGGACTTCTACTCCTGCCATCCTACCCTGTAAAGCCTGTATCGGGCTAATAACCGGTTGATTTTCTATTTCCGAAGCGGAAACCTGAGAAATATTACCAGTACGCTCTCTGCGCGTAGTATTATAATAACCGGCATTAATCTGCACCTCTCCCAGACTGGCGATATCTTCCCGGAGTACAACATCCAGCACATTTCTGCCCTTTACCGGCATTTCTATTCTCTTATAGCCAACTGAGGTAAACACCAGGGTATCTTCAGGGTATACCTGGAGGTCATAAATACCGTCTTTATCAGTTACCGTACCGTACTGACGGTTCTTAATTATAACGGAAACACCCATTAAACCGTCACCGTCTTCGTTTCTCACGGTTCCGCGTATTTGTTGCTGGTAAATCGAATTAGTCGTGTGTAAATTGGAAGCTTTTGCCTGTGTAGAAAATAAGATAAACAGGAAAGCCAGGAATACCAGGAATATGATGACAAGCATACCCCGCCTGTAAAAATTTTTCATAATTTTACATGAGTTAAATGAAACATTAGTTTTGTTTGAAACACAGGCCTTCCCTGCCAGACGCCAATCTTAAGGGAAGGCTTTGTTGTTTTCTA
>CAXPUM010000125.1:0-35544 GCA_964220295.1 Flavobacteriaceae bacterium
CTACGAATGAGCATGTAATAACACATGAAATTGGTCATACACTGGGAATGAGACACACCGATTGGGATACAAGAGCTAGCTGTGGTCAATCTGGAGAATCTGCAGGTTCTGATGGAGCAGTTCACATTCCCGGAACTCCTTACGGGTACGATTCTAATTCAATAATGTTAGCCTGTTTCGGAGCTAATGAAGATGGGAATTTTGGTTATTACGACACCGTAGCATTAGACTACTTATACTAAGTTATTCGCTTGATTATCTTTGATCTATTAACCGTAAGCAAGCGTAAATGCCACCAGGAATGGTGGCATTTTTAATTGATAGTTTTTATAAGAAAATTAAAACGCTATGCTTTATTGATTCCATACGAATGTGCCGACAGATCCTGGTTCAAGAGGTAGTACTGCATATTCTCCGTCATATTGAATCTTCACTGAATGGTGATCGGAACTGGTATTCGAAACAATCAGCACAACTTTTTTATCCGGTGTTTTAAATGCCACATTAGGTAATAAAGGACTGTTTTCACTTTCCCATACTCTGTTTACCTGATCTCTTTGTTCATCTGCATATAAATATACACTCGGATCGGTAGGCTGAGTGGTATGAACCCTGATGGCACCAGGTCTGACGAATTTAGATGCATGAGCAATCGTGTAATAAGCCAGGTTTCGAGATATGGTATTCCCTGCTATGGTTAGTGCTCCCTGACACATGGAACAACCGCCGTTATCTGTATGCGGATCATTATTAGGATCTGCGGCAAGATTCCATAATATAACATTACGACTCCAGTTGTTCATTCCTTGAAGGATCAGCCGATTGACGGGATTTACGATATCGATAATACCATCATTGGGCTTTTCGGTTACCATTTGTTCTGTAAAGAAAATATGTTTGTCTGGTCGTGCTCTATGTACCATTGTCATTGTTTCCATGTTGCCGCGATAATTATGAAAAGCGGAACCATAAACATACTGACTGGCCAGGCTATCCTGTAGTATACTCAACGGATAATCCGGTCGATCAGTATTATGATCAAATATGATAATTTTCGTATCGAGCTGGTGTTTTCTAAATTTAGGTCCCAGATAATTTTTAATAAAATCGGCCTGTTCATACCAATACCAGGACATACTTGGAGTGTTACGCGAATTCATTGGCTCATTTTGAACAGTAACAGAGTTAATTTTAATTCCTTCCTCTTCCATCCCTGAAATATACTTTACAAAATAATCGGCATAAACTTCATAGCACTCATCTTTTAGTTTACCACCTCGAATACTCTGATTGGTCTTCATCCAAATTGGTGCAGACCATGGAGATCCCATTACTTTTATATCTGGATTTATGGCCAGGATTTCCTGCATTACCGGTACCACATCTTTAAGATCCTGACCAAGAGTAAATTGTTCGAGATCTAAATCCGTTTGCCCTTGTTCCAAATCATCATAAGAGAAAGTAAAACTGTTAAGATCTGACGAACCTATACTTAATCTTATATAACTTATTCCTATCTCACTTTTGTTAGTTCCAAATAACTCTTGCAAGATTTCTTTTCGCTTTTCGAGGTTCATACCCATCAATAATTCCGCACTACCCCCTGTCAGGGCAAATCCAAATCCATCGATTTCTTGCATTGTTTGGTTTGGATCAATAATGATTGAAGCATACCTGGGATTATTGGCTTTTGAGAACTCAATCACAGAATCCAATTCATGGAAAAGCATACTTCTATCCTCGGTAGTAATCCACGATTTAATAATTCTTTGGTGTTGTGCGTATTGTAAATATGTTACCAACAAGCAGCAGATAGTGAATAATTGTTTCATATCTTATTAAAATTTGATTTTCATTTTACCCTGGTTTAGGGCTACTATTAATGAACTAATGGCCTTGTCGACTTCCGTTGAATTATTTCGGAATCTAATTGATAATTTATTTTTCCTGATGGAAGCAATCCATTTATCCTATCAAATAAGGTTTGAACAGCTAATTTCCCCTGTTCTTCAGGTTTCAGATCAATAGTACTAATTGAGGGCCAGAAAGACTGGCCAATATGGCTATTATGGTAGCTTATCACAGAGACGTCTCCTGGTATGCAAAAGCCATTTTGTAAAATAAAACTCATAACCTGAATAGCACAAAGCTCACTGCAAGCCACAATTCCATCTACAGATTTCGCTACAAGTAATTGTAAGAGTTTTTCCCTTGGGAATTCTCCCTGATAATCTATAATTTGAGCAGATTGGCCGAAAGATTTTAACGCCTGCTTATATCCATGCTTACATGGATTATAGATTTCTAAATCGCTTTTATTATTTAGAAAAATAATATTTTCACATCCGCTTTTGTGCATATTAGAAATCGCAATTTCTGCTTTGAGTTCCTCATCAGTAGTTATCGAATCACATTCAAATTCCATTAATGAATGCCCCAATGTTACAATGGGGGTATTTAAAAATTTTAATTGTGCTAAATGTTGGTAGCTTTTTAATCGATTTGTTTCTTTAGCCGGTGAAATAATAAGGCCATCAATTTGTGTTTCTACCAGGCTTTCAATACAGTTTCTTTCTTGATCTAAGGAATCATGCGAAAGAAAAATCAAACTCTTAAACCCATTTTCCTTGGACGCTGACTCTATTCCTTCAAACGCACTGGAATAGAATGGCGTACTAATGGTTGGTAACACAACACCTATTGTCCTACTACTGCCTGACTTCAAATTTCTGGCTGCATAATTGGGAACATAATTATTTAAAGCCGCGAAACTTTTTACTTTTTCAATTGTGGCCTTACTTATTTCCGGACTATTATTTAATGCTTTGGATATTGTGCTAATAGAAAGGTTCAGTCCTTTTGATAATTCCTTTAATGTTGTCTTCCTGGCCATATTTTTAAATTAATCGATTTAGTTCCAAATCATGACTAATAATATTTTTGGCAAAATGATAGGCTCCTAATGCCGTAGCCCTGTTGGTACCCAACCTGCTGACACCGATAGGAATTTTCTTTTCATGTATGTATCCTACTTCCTTATTAAAGTTGGGAACTGCTACTTTCTCAAAGGAATTTTTGAAGAAACTGGCTCTATCTTTTTGATCATCAATGTTGAATACCCTTGATACCAGTCTTGGAATTCTTTCCCCGTTTTTTGACTCAATAACGCCGTTGAGATGGCTAATAATTGTTGGAATAATTATTTCTGATGCGCCAGATATTCCGCCACCGATTACAATAGGACAGTCGAGAAGGGCTATCACGTTTGCCAAAGCTTCACCAATATTCAAGCCGGTATTTTCAAAAGATTTCCATGCGGCCTTTTTATTTCCCTCTTTCTTTCCTTGGGCTATTGCAAAAATTTCTGCAGGAGATAAGTTCCTCTCATCATTACTATATGCCAGGTAATCTGATTTAATCGATCTTACACTTACACCCTCTTCAACATAAGTTTTCTGATTTTGAAAATTTCTCAATAACCAAATTTCGCTTGATGCTGAGTTTTCACCTGTTATTAGCTGGCCATTAATAACCAGACCACCGCCAAATCCAGTTCCCAGTGTGATACCGAACAAACTCCGATATTTTCTACGACTATTGTATTTTTCTATATCGTTGTTTAATTCTGGAAGAAAGCCTTTCATATACTCACCATAAGCAAATAGATCCCCATCATTATTTATAAAAACAGGGACATTGAAATGATTTTCCAAATAGGCTCCGAGAGGTACACCTCCTCTAAAGCAAGGAATATTTATCAAATCTCCGATAACGCCACCTAAATAATCTGCTGGTCCAGGAAAGGCGAAACTTATAGCATCTGGATCCTTACCAATAATAGCGATCAGTTCTCTAAATCCTTCTGTTATTAATTTCAGACATTTGTCGAGATTATCTGGGGCTGTCTCTTTTATGACCGGAGGAGTTAAAAATTTATCGTCCTGAATTGCCATAAAGGATAAATTAGTGCCTCCTGCATCCAAGGTCAAAACAATCGGGGTTTCTTTATTGATCATACTATAAATATTTCCTTGATTATATTTCAGATACTTTGTCCATTAAAAGCTTTAAATTTATTCAGCAAATTATTGGATTTAAGACAGTTATAACACTATCACAATACTTAACTGATAACAAAGCCTTAAATTAACTGGGCGAATTTTTAATAAAATTATCCCCGTGCTTTGAATCACATTTGCTCTCTGTCCCCCTCTCCTAATCAGTCATAAAAATTGATTAATAATAAAAGAGTATTTAAAAAAGATTACGTTCAGTATCTAAAAAAAAGCAGCGTACATTCCAAAGCAGGATAATATCAAAACCACTACCTGAACTCTAAAATTTTTATACCAGATTACTCCTTGTAGTTCCTTTGTTTCTTCCTTCCAGATTTTCTTTGTCCAAGTATTTTCCAGCACTTTTTCCTGGGGAGGTGGGGAGGTAATCAAACTCACTATGATAGAAATGGACAAACTTATTACCAAAAGGACAGGGGCTAAAAGAAGAAAGTGCAATCCTATTTCAACTTGCCATATATATTTAAGTGCCATAATACAAGTTGCAACCAACAATCCTGCAAGTAGACCGGTTATAGCTCCCGTGGCATTCGCTCGCTTCCAGAAGAGCCCGACAAAAAAGGTTCCTACGATTGGTGGTGCCAGGTAGGAGACTATTTCCTGATAGTAGGCTATCAGCGAATCAAACTCTCGGATATAGGGTGCCCAGATAACGGCAATGATCAAAGTGATAATGGCGGTTATCTGACCTACCAATACTTTTTTTCGACTACTGGCATTTTTATCAATCTTGCTGTAAAAATCCATGGTAAACAGGGTGGAGACAGAACTAAGGGTGGCGCTTAAGGTAGAAGTTAAAGCGGAAATCATAGCTGACAGGATGATTCCGATCAATCCTACTGGCAATAATTTCAGTATTAACCGAGGGTAAACCTGGTCTGTGTTGATACCATAGGTATCTTTTAAAACGCTTCCGCTAAGGATTTCATACGGTAGGTTATCCACTCCAAACAGATTCAGTCCCCTGGCAATCAATCCTGGAATGATAAAAATAAAAATGGTCAATAGGTATAAAAACCCAACCAATAAAACCCCTTTTCTACCATGATCCACAGATTTTGCTGAAAGGACTCTTTGAACCATCACCTGATTATTCGCCCAGAAATAAAACCCTAAGATGGGTATCCCTACCCACATTCCGAGCCAGGGCACGGTGGGATCATCCAGTGGACGAGTCAGTCGAAGCCAAAATCCATCATTGAACCGCTCGACAAAGCTTGCCCATCCCCCAATATTATTTAATGCAAAAAAGAACAGCAAGGAGGAGCCAACTATCAGAATACCTGCCTGAATCATATCAGCATTAATGGCAGAGGATAGCCCGCCGATAATCGTGTAACTACCAGCTACCAAAGCCATCCCAATTATTATCCAAATAATGGGAGCATCAGGAAAAATCATTTTGATGATCAAAGCACCAGTATATAACGTGGCAGCAGCATCGAGGAAGACATTTCCGATAATGGTAATAAACGAAAAATAAGTTCTTGACCTGCCATCAAACCGCCTTTCTAAAAATTCCGGCATAGTGAAAATACCCGATCGAATATAAAACGGTAAAAAGAAGGTGGCGAAGAAGGCAAGAACCAGTACAGAAATCCAGTTATAATTGAACACCGCTATTCCACTGATAAAGCCTTCCCCAGAATGTCCCATCAGGGTAGAACTCGAAACACTGGCTGCGAATAAAGATAAGCCTACCATTGGCCAGGTCAGATTTCTGCCGGCCAGAAAATAATCTTCAGAGTTGGCACTCTTCCCGTTCTTTAGCGCCCACCAGATAATAAAAACGATATAGCTTACTAAAACTAGAAAATCTATAATACTCAGACTCATATTGCTGTTAATTAGTATAGGTAGTAAAAAGCATCACACTTCTGGCTGGTATGGTTACAGAGTGTGACTTGAGCATGGATATATTCCGCTCCAGCGGAACCGGGAAACCGTCGGGATCCACTGGCCTCTCATTTTCAGAGTACAAATACCTTTGAAAGCTTTGTTCCTTAGTGCTAAATGATTTTCCATTTATGGATAAACTTACCTGTTGTCCCGAGTTATTGACGAGTGTCAGGGTGCAATTGCCATTGGCTGATTTACCAGCCACGGATCTAATCCCTTCAGGCAGAGATCCCTGAATCCGAAGGATATCCATATCGCCTTTATAAAATCTGGTCATTAGGGACCAAGTGTAAAACCAGGGTCGTATAGCTTTATCGGAAGGATCCCCAGTTAGCTCTTCTCCCAGGATATTCCACATTCCCCAACGTTTCAGTTGCGTGGTATCACCGGAATCTCCATTGGTATGCATGGCATCATCTAAGCCCCAGGCGATGACCCCATCAAAACCTGCATTTAATGACTGAGCCATAACATCAGCCATATCGACACCATAGTCATAATCATAGACCCTCATCTGGCTATCTGGGCTTGCATGCGGATCTTCTTTATAACGCGTAATATTTGGCTCTACATATTTTTCAAAGCCTACTTCTCCTAAAACGAAGGTTTTGTGCGCCACACTATCTGCAAAACTGATCAGCTTCGTGTAGTCTTCCTGAAATTTCCCGGATCTTACTTTTTCCACCGTCGGATAGTCATGGACATCATATGCTCCTAAAACATCGTTTAATTGAAGTACAGCTTGTTTAGGCCATTCCATTCCCTCAAATTTCGATTTTTCGTTGTTGTAAGGTGTGGAGTCCGGCCCCATCACTTTCACCTGTTTAATGTCGCTACTTTTAAACGCACTATCCAGTTTGGTAACGGCATTTTTCCACTCCTCCCAGTTGCCATCCACTGAAGACCAGTATCCGTTTGGCTCATTTACCAAATTGAAATACCGAATGCAGGTATAGCCTTTCGTATGAACTAAATGATTGATATGCTCGACAATTATTGAAATCCATTTGGAATCGGAGGTGCCACTAAAAGCATTTTGCAGCTGCAATTTGGGATCATGCACCTTATAAGGCTGTCCCCACTCCCCCAAAATTACCTGTACTTCATTCTTTTCACAATAGTCCAATAATTTGTAGAGTGCCTGCATTTCCTGGTTATCAAAATTGACTATTGGGTTTCCGTTGTCGTCCATACCTTCTAAGTATCTCCAGTTAGCCTGATCTAAAACTCGAACTATTTTAGGCTGCATGAAATCCAGTCGTTTAAATACCTCTTGCCATTTTTGATCGGTCATAAGCAATCCCCATTCTGCATTCTCCGAATCCGCATGCGGATAGGCGGACCATTCAACTCCGCCGCCAATAAAGTCATCCGCTGGTGAAATAATTTTATCGGGAAGAAGCGTGAGGGAATTATCGGCCTGACTATCCTCCTTCTGTTCACATCCGGCGAGTAGCAGTAACATTCCTACAAATAATATAGCGTTTAATCTTTCAGGCATTTTTTAAGGCTTTTAATAATGTGTTGACCTCGCAAGTGGCCAGGCCTACATATTTATCCGCGGCCCCGTAGTAAATATATAAGATATCATCTATTATCATGTTACCGGTTGGAAAAACGCATCCTTTATAGTAGCCTTCCAGTTCGTAATCAAACTCTGGTTCCATGATAAAATCCGGAAGCCGATGTTTAACAATACGTGGGTCCTGAAGATCCAGCAAGGCTGCTCCTACTCTGTAATAACCTTTTCCACCGTTTTCCACACCATGGTAAATGATGAGCCACCCGTCCTTTGTACGAAGGGGAGGTGTGCTTCCACCAATCTTTTCCTCCCATGTTCCTGCTATACCTGAAAGCAATAACTGGCTCTTGTTCTCCCATACCATTAAATCATCAGAGAAGGTTATCCAAATTGATGGATGTTCACATCCGTATGCAGATCCCACCCATGATTTTGGACGATGGAGCATTGCGTACTGTCCATTAATTTTCTCTGGAAAAAGAATCACATCACGGTCATCAAGATGTGATTTGGTGATTCTTCCTAACCTGCGAAAATTTCGGAAATCCTTTGTCAGGGCCAAACCTGAATTAGCGATATTAAATTTAAGAACGGCTGGAGCATCCTCACTGACTTCCGGAAGCCGAATTTCATCGTGCCCAAAATTCCAATACTGGCCAGGGGCATAAGGACGGTAGGCGTAAGTAATGTAGAATTCATCTTTAAATTTTACGATTCGCGGATCTTCTACAGCCCCCATATCCGGACCATTTTCACTTGGAGAGAATACGGGTTGATCAGAAATCCTTTTAAAGTCTTTTCCATTGGTACTGGTTGCCAAACCAAAACGAATCACATGTTCTTGATCATTTCCTGCCGCTCGATATAGCATGTAAAATTTACCATCTTCATACCACACTCCAGGATTACATGTTACCAGTGATTCCCATTCGTTCTCTGGTTTAGGGCTTAATACTGGATTGCCTTCATACTTTTTGAGTGTAATTGAAATTTTCTTTGAAGTAGGCTTTTTCAGTTCATTCATCTTAATTACTAGTTTACTGGAATTAATTGCCATTGTTGATTATTCTTCTCATTGACTTCCCATTGTTGAATGTTTAGTCCGTTATCATTAGCATTCATACCATTGGCTACATCTAATGCTTTTCCACTATTTCTGTTAATTAGCTGGAAGGAACCGTTTGAAAGTTGATTTATTAGCCATTGCTGGTTTGTTTTACTTTCATAATCCCACTGCCCGACATTTGCACCATCGCTCATATCAAATCCAAGGACGTCAAGAGCTTTATTACTATTCTGGGCGATGATGCTGTAATAACCATTTCCCACGGAAGTAATTTCCCATTGTTGATTGCTTTGCGACAAGTATTCCCATTGTTGTACATTAGTTCCATTGGAGATAGCAGAAATGCCTCCCTCTACATCCAGAACTTTTCCAGTACCAACTGATTTTATCTGGTAAATTTGGCCTGATACCAAGCCTGCGTTGGCATTAGGATCAACCAAATTCGGAAAATCATTATAGAAATTATTGGTTGCGGTAGCAATCTCACTGAAATAACCATACCCATCATTTTCATGGGGATTTTTCCAGGCACATACCCCTGCATACCCATTCCAGTAGGACTGCTTATAGTAATTGGTTAGGGTGATATTCCAATTATTAGCATTATTCATCGTACTCCCATCTATATCATAGCCTGGTGTCTCTCCTATAAGGGCAGGTTTATTCCCGTTGTCGAGCCAGTAACCAATAGAGGTATTAAAAGGACCATCAGATGACTGCCATTGATACCAGTGAGGTGACCAGAAATCCAGGTAGGCATTGCTATTTGCAAATTGCGCCTGAAGCGATGCTTCACTGTAGTTATTACCTGCATACTGATTCCATCCGGAATAACGGTTGCTGTTAAAAATAATCCACATTGAGCCGACAGTTACCGGTTTTTGGCTGTTTTCATTGATGGACGCAGCCATCATAGCAACAAAACGGACAACATTATCTTTGGGCAAATTCCCGCAATTTGCATCTCTCCACATATGTTCTGGTTCATTGCAAATATCATATCCCATTATTATTGGCTCATCTTCATACCTGGCCAGGAATGGTTCGAGAAAATATTCGGTATACCATTGTGTTTTATTCTGGTCATTGATAATTTGCCGGTACTGGTTATAGCTGTCACTATTTGAATCCTTGACCATATCAAATGACCAAAAAGTTGGCATGAGGTAGACACCTTTGCTTTTGGCAATATCAACTAGCTGATCCATGTCATTCCAAAATTGGGAACTCGCTCCGGTTACCAAACCGTCTCCATTCAGAGACGGACTGTAATTTCCTGCTCCGTGTATCCACACTCTTGCCAGATTAATATGATTTTGCCGATAGCGTTCAAACTCTGCTTCCCACCAGCTATAATCAAAATTTCTACCCAGGAAATCCAAGCTATAATCGCTCTGAGGCTGCCAGGCCGTATTCACGCCATTAAAGAATATTTCCTGCCCGTTAACATAGAACTTGGAACCGCTAATACGGACCTGCTGAGGGCTTATAGTCACGTGATGCGGCTGAACACTATCCTGCTCCATCGGTACCTCATCCTGATGGCAACCGATTGATACGAAAAGTAATAGTATCGATATACTAAGTTTTAGTTGATTTAGTAATAATCTGGTGTTAATCATTTTATTTAACGTTTATAGTATTTGGCATATCATACATGTTCGGTAAATCCTTACTGAATAGTATATGGGACATTTCATAAAAATCGATGAAATTACTGGCAGTGGCTTCTCCTTCAAAGGGTGCGAAATAATGATGACCGGTATTGGCGGGATCATATTTATTTCTCCATAGCACCACCATGGATATCTCTTTTCCTGTTAACGGAATACCGATTTCTCTTGTCCAGTATTCAGTAATAGGAGAGCCGTCCCCATGCCGAATGCCTTCCACTCCTGTTTCGGTTACCCCACAGGGTTTCATTTTTTCCTTAGAAACCAGAGATAAATTTCTCAGATTGGTGCTGAAAGCAGAGGTATTGGTCCCATGATAACTATCAAAACCAATGAAATCAACATATTCATCACCTGGCCATCGATATAAAAAGCTCGATTTCGACCCGGCTTGATCCAGTTGCGGAGAAATCGCATAAATAAAATTATGCACATTCTGGTCCTTCAAATAATCAACGGTGAATTTCCAGAGGTCTATGAATTCGTTTTGAGTGGTCGCACTGCTTCCCCACCACGACCATGCCTGAGTATGTTCATGAAATGGTCTGAAAATTATGGGAATTAGTGCTCCATTGGCATCCCGAAGATTATCCGCAAAATTCACCAGTTTCGTCAACCAACCTAAATAAGTAGTCTGTGTTGTACTGCCTTTTGTCAGAATTTCCTTTGCTACCTGATTAGAACTATTATCCCAGGAGTCACCGCCTGTAAGAGGATTATTCAAGTGCATATTGGCAATGATCACTTCTCCTCTTGCACGAGCTTCCCTAATAGCTCTTAAACGATCATCATTTAAATCAGCACTCGTGCTGCGGTCATCCATGATTTCTGCCAGGTCTACACTGAATACAGCCGGGTAGTCCCCCGTAACATCTTTGATATCTGAGCGACCGCTTTCCGCATACCAGTTTCTTCCATAAATCAAGTCGTCATGATGGCCGAACATGGTTCCTTCCTGTTGAATGACCCATAGATTTGCATATAAAGCCTTTGTCTGATCGGTAGCATTTGCATCAGCAAGTTTTAGATCACTGTCCGGCTTATTTTCTTCCTCTTTTTCAACCTCTTTAGAGACTTCTGGTGAGTCATCTGAACAACTGAGCAATACCATAAAAAATATGATCGCGATCCATTTTCTGCTTAATTCTAATTGCATAATCATACTTATTTTAAGGTGGTTAATACCGTCAGGGAGCCTGCTTTTAAAATCATCGACTGCCTACCGTTATAGTTAATTTTTACATTGCCATCAGACAATAATTCATGATCTCCTCTGATTTTAAGCTTTTCCTTTGCATAGGTGAATTTTTGAAATTTCCTGCTAGTCTGAATGTTTTCTGTTTGCAATTGAACCTCTTTATCTTCATTTGCTATATTCAGTAAGGCTATTGTATACCCATTCCGATATTTTAGTGCTACCGCCTTTATATTTTTATCTCCGGTACTGTTCATTTTTAGTACTTTGCTACCGGAAGGCATATATTTCGTCAGTAGCGACCAGGCATAAAACCAGGGTCTTACGGTTTCTTCCGATTCTCCGAAATATTCTTCTCCCAGAATATTCCAAAAACCCCAGACTTTCAATTTTTCTGGACTTTCTTTCGAATGCATTGCATCGTCTAACATCCAGACCACACAGCCAGAGTATCCGGCATTGATGGTCTGAAAAAGAGCATCAGCCATATCAATTCCATATTCATGATCATACACATACATCTGAGAATCTTCCAGAGATGCATAAGGTTTTGAAGCGGCACGACGTAAGTTTTCCTTTTGGTAAAGAGAATCCTCAGCCTCGACAAATTTGAATCCAATTTCTCCCATGATCATTGGTACATCTGCGGGAGCTACTTTTCTATACTCATTGATAATTTTCTCATATTCTCCAGAGTTCACGGTGATTTTCGAAGGATAGGTATGAATATCATATAGTCCAATGGCCCCCTTAAGGTCTACGGCGCTTCTTGAAACCCACTCGGTTTCCTCTGTTGTCCAGATCGCGATATCTGGGGCCATAATTTTTACCTTGCTAGACAGCTTAAGCCGATCAAGCCTTCTTTGAAAATAGATGGTAGCATCTCTCCAGAGCTCGTAATTGCCATCTGTCGCAGACCAGAATCCATTCGGTTCATTGATTAAGTTATAGTATTGTATACAGGAGTAGCCCTTCTCGTTCACTAGGAAATCTAGGTAAGCAGCTGCAAAATCCAGATGTTTTTTATTTAACAGGTTTTTTTTGCTATCTACCATACCTCCACCCCAGTCTCCGAAGGTCACCGTTACTTCCCTTGATTGACAATAGTCCAAAATAGTTTTTAAATTGCTGAAGTTTTTTTGGGGATCGAGCTCACCATTGGTCATGGAGCTACTCGTATTTATCATTACTCTAATTACCTGGGGTCTCATAAAATCCAAGCGGTCATATAACTTTTGCCAGTCTTTTTCATCTATTTCAAGGGTAACAGCTCCATAATCCAATTGATAGGGATCCCACTGAACACCATTACCAAGGTATTTATTAGGCAACATACTGTTTCCATTAATGGATACAGTCGCACGCTTTTGCGCAATGCAACTGTTTCCACTACTGGCTAAAATCAAACCTGAGAATATCAGAACAATCTGTAGGTAATAAATCTTAATCTGCATCTAATCCAATTTTGTAACATCGATCCAATATCTTCTTGGCTTTTTAACAAACTTGTCATAATCCGAGTAGATATTATCCCAATCATCCGTTCCGTTTAGATCAAAGGCAAATGCCATATTTTCAATAGTTTTAGTTAATCCATTACCAAGATCCTCTGTCCCTGAAGACTCCAGGGTTCCTGTCGTGGTATGTCCATCTGGAAACGTAAATGTGACCGTTCCAGTAGTATAATTTCGTTGCCACTCGGCCTGACCCTTTGGTATTTTTCTATAGAAACCATTTACATCTGTTGCAGGATCTCCCGAGAATTGAAAATCGGCATATAGTCCATCTTCACCGGCATAGTTAGTAACGGTTCCGTATGTATTCCCCTCTTCAGTTATTCCTTCCAATTCAAATTCCAGGTAATTATCAAGTTCGGCTTCAGGACCACCTGTTTCCGGCCATATCCATGGTTTCGAGGTTAGGTCAAGTACCCCTCCCCCTCCATATTCGGGACCTGTTCCTCCAAACAAAACCAAATTGTCAATAGAATACTTTCCTAAGATGCTCTCAGTAAATGAATTTACCTTTATAGTATACTCACGAGTTTTTCCATTTTGAGAAGTTACTATTAGACTAGCTGTATTTGCTTCATTTTCGAAATTTAGCGATTCACCTTCTTTGACGCTTGATTCTGCTCCATAAGAAAGCACTAATTCCTGGAGACTTATAGAGCTTAAATCATCAACCGCATCTGCATTGATAGATAATTCTACATCTCCTGTTTGTTCGTCAATTCGGTCGATTTCAGCTTGACCTACTTGATTTTGAAATTTAATTGAAATAATGCTCCTTTCATTATTCCAATCTCCATTTTCAATATCCTCCCAGGGATCATCCTGACAGGCTTGAAAAGAGATTCCGAGTATCAGAATGACAAAATATGTTAGTCTTTTCATAATGTTTATTTATAAATTAGGATTCAAATCAATCTCCCTCTGTGGTAGCGGATAAAAATTAACCTCATCATCCGATAAACCTGAGGCTTCAGAAACTGTTTCGTTTAGAATATTAAATCTTCTTAAGTCATAAAGGCGATTTCCTTCCCAGGCCAATTCCCATTTCCTTTCTTCCAAAATAGCTCTACGAAATGCTTCAATTCCCAATCCTGGAGCTAGATCACCTAGTCCCGCTCTGTTTCTAATGTAATTCACATATTCGTAAGAATTGGATGTTGGTCCTGACGCCTCAGCATATACTAAAGCGATATCAGAAAACCGTATTAAAAAGGGCTTTACACTGGTTTTATCACCGATAAAATTAGGATCTACGTACTTCCTGGAAAATGGATAAGGTATAGCTCCGGGGTACGTCGCAGACACTTGACCCTGTGCGTTATATACTGTATCAACTATAAGTAGATTCTTTCGAAGGTCGCCATCTTCAAAATCATCGTAGAATTCAATTGGTGTATTGAACACGCTCCATCCGTCATGGGATGGTGTATAAGAACCATTGGGATTCTGAAGATAGATAGTCGCTCCATCAATATATGGAATAAACAACTTTGATATCTTTGAATAATCTCCTTCGATATCTCCACTTCGATCCATAGAAAGAAGAAAGATATTTTCTTTGCCTAACGGCATTTCTACATCATAAATATCCAAGAGATTTTGCTGAAAGCCATAAACTGCCTGACCTTCGAGAACCTCAGCGGCATTTTCAGCGGCAAGATTATACATCTCGGTTACATCTTTATTCATTTCAGTATACAAGGAAACGTTATGATCTTTAGCAGAGGCTATTTGCAAATACACTTTAGATAGAAGAGCCTGGGCTGCTACTTTATCCGCTCTACCTAATCGCTGATTTATTTCCAATAATTCAATAGCTTGCTTACAATCTGATATTATCAGATCGTAAACCTGGTCTAAATTTTCAGATAGTGGTGCGCCAGTCTGGTCTAGTGTTTCCACTAGCCCTTCATGTATCGGCACATTTCCAAAAGCCCTTACCAGATTAAAATAGTTCCATGCTCTTAAAAAATATGCTTCGCCAAGAACTTGATTTTGAAAATCTTCATCGTAATCGGCGTTCGGAATGTTCTCTAGTATAGCATTAGATCTATTAATTGCTATATATGCATATTTGAAAAAATTCGTTAGAATGTTATTATTGTTGAAAGTTGAGACCTGCCATTTATCTAAATTTTGCACATCGATTCCTTCATCATTTTTCGGGAAAGTTTCCTCCGTTGGTAAATCTCCAAGGAAAAATATAGAGCGTGAATACTCCAGGTAAGTTAATGCATCATAAGCGTAATCAACTGCCGCATTTGCATCCCCTTCTGTCTGATAAAAGTTTTCCTCAGAATAAAAACCATACGGTTCTTCTTTAAGATCGCAAGCAATCACTCCTAAAAAAAGGGTGATAATTCCAGCTAATTTTATTTTATTCATAATTAAAATTTTAAAAAGTTAAATCAAGTCCAAGTGTTAATTGACGTAATCTCGGATAGCCACCCCAATAAATTCCATCGAGTCCGACTTCTGGATCATAGCCTTCGAAATCTGTAAATGTGTAGAGGTTATTACCGTTGATATAAATTCTGGCACTATTAATAATTTTCTCATTAAGTGGCAGAGTATATCCCAAGGTTAAGTTTTGCACTCTTAAAAACGAACCATCCTCAATCCACCAATCTGAAAAATAGGTCTGACGTCCATCTCTCAAACTGGGATACTGATTAGATTGATTATCTAGAGTCCATCTGTACGGAATATTACTTGGTTGATTAAATTTTTGAGTGTTGATTACATCTTGCCCAAAACTCCCATTAAAGAAGACGCTAAAATCAAAGTTTCGGTAAGTGGTATTCAATCCAAGACTTAAATTAAAATCAGGATTCGGATCCCCAATTATTGTACGATCATCTAAGTTAATCAGACCATCACCATTAATATCAACGTATTTAAATTCACCAGCTTGGGCTAAATCTCCATCTAAGCCTGCATCGACTCCTTCTTGTAGATTTTGAATGATTCCATCTGTTTTATATCCATAAAACACGTTTACTGGTTGACCAACAGCTAAGATATTTGGGTATTGTCTAAACATTTCCAGGCTATTACCTGAATATTCAAATTGCATCCCATTATTTGGATCAACAGTAAGTCCTGATTCGGCAACTCCCCCAAGGTCCACAACTTTATTTTCATTCATGTAAAAAATCAAATTGGAACTAAAGGAAAAATTATCTGTTTCAACAATTCCTGCATTGATACTCAATTCTATTCCTTCATTAGAAATTTCACCATTGTTAATCCAAATTCGATCGTAGCTCGATGAAGGACTAAGAATTCTTTCTCTCAATAAATCCTTTGTATGTTTTTTGTAGTAATCAAATGTCAGGCTAAATCGATCTTCAAACATTGAAATATCGGCTCCAATATCTAACTGGGAGGTTGTTTCCCATTTGAGATCAGGATTAGGAATACCACCCCACAATACTTCAATTCCACCTTGTCCAGCTCTCCCAACCTCAAAACCAGGACCTATAGCTGTAACCCAGCTGCCGTTATCATAATATTGGCTAACTCCGTACCTACTTAAGGTTTGATAAGGACTTATTCCTTGATTCCCTGAAATTCCATAACTTACACGAAGCTTAAGTTGATCTAATTTTTCAATATCCTTTAAGAAATTTTCTTCATGTATTTTCCAGCTAAGTGCACCAGAAGGAAAAAAGGCATATTTATTATTTACTCCAAACTTGGAAGAACCATCAACCCTACCGGTAAACGTCGCCAAATATTTATCGAGATAGCCATAGTTTAGTCTGAAAATACCTGAAACTAATTCAGTTTCAACTTTACCATTTGACACTTGATTTAGTTCTGGGTTTCCAGCTCCAATATTTTCGTTCCTCAGCGTTTCATTAACAAAATCAAAAGCACCAAGAGATGAACTCCTAGTCATATATTTTTCATAGGTAAAGCCTGCAGTCACACCAACTCGATGGTCACCGAAATTTTCATCATAGTTAGCGAAGGTTTCAGAAACCAAATTATGACCTTGCCAGTTGTTAATTCTTGCCGATCCGTTATTGAAATCACCAGCCTCAGTATATGTATCTGGAAAATATTGATCATTTATATATTCTCCATACTTATAATTAAATCTGGAGGTTATTTTTAAAGCATCGTAAACATCATATTCGAAGGCGACAGATGTTATCACATCTATTGATTTTGTATCATCCATCCGGTTCTCGGCGATAGCAACAGGGTGGTTGTAATCATTTGTTCCAACTAAAAAGTAATCTCCATTCTCGTCGTAAACGGGAAAAATAGGATTACGCCAATAAGCAAGACCTGAGTTACTGTTTCTGGTTCCCTTACTTAAAATATTTGAAAATCGAATTTTGAAATCTTCAAACACATCATGTTTTACCCTTAAGTTATATCCTACCTTATCATAATCATCATTCTTATAAACCCCCATATCTGAGAAAGAATTTGCACTTAAATTAAAGCTCGTTTTGTCAGTACCACTGTTTACGCTAACGGTTGTATTATTAGACATCGGGGTATCGCGAAATACAATATCATCCCATTTGGTAAAGTAAGGCCAATCACCGGATTGCAGTTCAGCAATGGAAGGATAGTAAACCCCTGTGGAGTTTTCAGCACCAATATAGAGAGGTTGAAATCCACCATTTGATCTAGACTCATTATTTAGTTGAGCCATCAAAACGGGGTCTCTCCATAAATCAACTTTCGAATTGAAATAAGAAACGGTAGATTGCTGTTGAATACGAATATTGGTTTTACCTTCTTTTGCCTGTTTGGTGGTAATGATTATAACGCCATTTGCGCCTCTTGACCCGTAAATTGCTGAGGCAGACGCGTCTTTTAACACGTCCACACTTTCAATATCAGCCGGATTGATTTGCTTTAAATTTCCAGCATCGCCCAGGGGGAAACCATCAACTACTATTAACGGAGCATTAGATCCACGCAAAGAACTACCTCCTCTAATCCTAACCGTTGCTCCCGCACCCGGATCCTGCGAGGGCGTGGACACCTGTAAACCAGCTACTCTACCCTGTAAAACTCTCTCGATAGAATTTGCTGGAATATCTTCAACCTTTTCCGTATTCAAGCTGCTCACTGATCCCGTAAGATCCTTTTTCTGGACATTACCATACCCTACAACTACCACTTCCGATAATTGATTGAGATCTTCTTTTAATGAAAGTGAGATTGACAAATCTTCTGGAATCGAAATCGTTTGCGAAACAAAACCAATACTAGAAAATACTAGTTGAGAATCCATTGAATTTATTTGCAGACTAAATTTTCCGTCAAAATCAGTAACGGTTCCATTACTTGTACCTTCTTCCATTACTGTTACACCCGGAAGCGGAACGTCATTGTTGTCTGTTACAGTTCCATTAACAACGTTTTGGGCAGTTCCAGCAATTGTCGTGATTAAAAACATGATAATAATCACATGGTTTTTAAAGATGAAATTCATAATCATTAATTATTCGATTAAATATTGTGATCTCACAAATTAAAAGGATGTTTTTAAGAAAAATTTTGTAAATCAAGTTGATAAATAATACTTTAATGAATAGAGTGTATTATTAATATGAACTGCATTATTATAAATTTGAAATAAAATAATTAATTATCACTATTTTAAAAGTATTTTATACGCATATCTCAATATTTTACATTAGTTTTATCCATATTCTTAATATAAGATTTCATAAATAATATTTAAATATGATACTATTATGAATAAAAAAGATAAAGTTCTTCGTGAGTTGGTCCCGATTTCGGATGATGATTTTTTTATTGTCCTTAATCATCAGAATGCAAAGTTTGACTTCCCATTGCACTATCATCCCGAAATAGAAATAAACCTTGTAATGAATTCTTCTGGAAAGAGGATTGTAGGTGATTCAATTTCGGAATATACCAACCATGACTTAGTTATAATCGGTCCAAACACACCACACTGTTGGGTCGGAAAACCGGAATATGGTAATGCACATGTAATAACCATACAATTTCATATGAATTTCATTTCACCACAATCTTTGAATAAGAAACTGGCTATGCCGATAAAAGATTTATTGGATAAATCCAGCAGAGGAATTTTATTTTCAGATGATACTATAAATCAATTGAAGCCAAAAATAATGGGGTTGTCGGAAAATCAGGATTTTGATTCATTTTTGACTTTCTTGTCCATATTGTATGATTTGTCAATTGCCAGAAATACCAAATCTCTTGCTTCCATCTCTTATATTGAAGACTACAAAATTTCTAAAAGTCGGAGGATTCAAAAAGTTAGTGATTACATACACAAGAATCTGCATACCAAAATTCTCATACAGGATGTTGCTTCATTAATTAACATGTCGGAATCAGCATTCAGTCATTTTTTCAAGAAGAGCACTAATAGCTCTTTTTCCGATTACGTAATTGATTTAAGATTAGGACATGCCGCTAGAGAATTGATCGAGACCGAGAAATCTATTAATGAAATTTGCTTTGATAGCGGATTTAGTAATGTTTCAAATTTCAATAGATCTTTTAAGCGTAAAATTGGTTTTACCCCCAGCTCTTTTCGTGCTCAACAAAAATTAATAACCAAACATTAATTAAAAATGATAACCAGAAAAATGTTTATTATGCAAACAACAGGTCTCGCTTTATTTTCCTGTGCTGTAACTCCTGATATGAAAAGCTCACATTCATCTAAAAAATTGGGAATTCAATTATATTCTCTCAGAGAAATTATTGATAATGATCCGGAAAACGTTCTACAAAGACTTTCTGAAATAGGCTTTACTGAAATAGAAACTTATGGATTAAACAATGGAAAACTTTATGGTTTAACTCCTGAGCAATTAAATAATATTTTAATAAAGTATAATTTAAAATCTCCCAGTGGCCATTATGGACTGGAAAAAATGTTATCAGGTAATTTTAATGAACTGGCTGAAGTCATTGAAATAGCGAAGTCTCTGGGGCAGAGATATATTACAATTCCCAGTATTCCAGAAAATTTAAGGCAGACAGAAGATGATTATTTGAAAATTGCACAAAGATTAAATGAAGGGGGCAAAATATGCCAGGAATCTAATTTGGAATTAGCCTATCACAATCATGATTTTGAATTTACGCCGATGGCATCCTCAAAGAAGACCGGCTACGAAATACTCCTTGATAATACCGAAAAAGATCTTGTTCACTTTGAAATGGATATTTACTGGGTAATACGCTCGGGTTTTAATCCAATTCAATTATTTGAAAAATACCCAGGTAGGTTTAAACTTTTACATATAAAAGACATGGATAAAATTAACCCTGAACTAAATACGGAAATAGGAAGTGGATCTATTAATTATCACGATATTTTAAAAAATATCCACAACAAGAGTAGATTGCATTATATTATAGAACAGGAAAATTTTGATATGGATTACTATAAAAGTCTTAAAAAAAGTATCGCATATCTAAAGACAGAAATTTAATTATTTAATTCTCCTTTACCATTTACTATAATGATGATGCTGTTGATAATATCACATGCATGATTCCCAGAATGTTTTATGATCGATTACCAAATGGTGGACCAGTGGGAACCAAATTTCTGATACAATAAAGATTCCATTAAACCTATTTTAATATCATCTCGATGATCAAAACTTTAATAATAAGCTAGAAATAAAATTTCAGCCCAGTAATAGAATTCTTCGTGAACTAATTGATTTCACGTACGAAAGAACACAAATAAAATTGAAGAGATTTTCATTGCGCTTTTTTGTGTTAATTTCTTGTACTTTTTAATTCCTATATAGCTAAATAAGTAATAAGGGGGGTATGGTATTTCTGTATTAAAAATACATCAGTTGATCTTAACCAAATAGTTTTCACCACCGCCATCTTCCACACAATGGCCCTTCTTTTTTATAAGGGCCTTATCACCCATTAATATGTCACATGGTATCACCATGCCATCTGGCAATTCATCAACCACCATGGCTGGATAAATGGTTTCGGACCCCTCAGGGATGATGTAACGCATTTTCTTATCATTTGGGTCATACACCTCAGCATAATCAAAGTGTGCACCCGATTGCTTTTCTATGGAATCAATTGGTAGGGTTAGATTCTTCATTACTATATTATTTTTTCAAGTTGTGCCACTGGTTCAATATTCTCCTTGCCATCCCTTAAAAAGTCGGTTTTATAAATGTCATTGGTAACCGCATGCGCATGCATCTGCTGGCTGGTGAATCCATCCCTCACCAAATCATCAATAACTGACTTTGACTGATTGGGTGCAATCCACTCCTTAACCAATTTATCATCCAATACCAACGGCATTCTTTTCTTGGCATTATGAATTTTGGCAAATAAATCATTTGCTTCAGTGGTCACAAGGGTCACATAGTACTCTCCACCAACTTTGGAGTAAATTCCACCTATCTGCAATTGTTTGCGATCGTTGAAGTCTTTGCCATCTTCTGGAATGTAACAGAAATACGGTTGCTTCAACGGTTTCTTTTTATCCTTCTGATAAATGGTATGCGGCTCATAAAACCCATCAAATAACATCACACATCTGCCCTCTTGCACATATGGTTTATATGATTTGGTTTCCCAGAAATCTTCCCCACGTGCATTGAGGGTATAATTGTTCTTAGCCAGGAATGTTGCGGGGTCCCTTTGCCCCCAAAATGGAACCAATCCCCATGTGGCGGTTGTTATATAATCTGGTTCATCCTGGGCAATGATATGAATGCTTGGATTGGAAAAGGCATTGATGTTATAGGATGGTTGCACCTCCATTTCATGATCATTTCTATTCATTTTCATGATTTCAGCAAGTTCCTTATTCCGTTTTGATTCTACCGTTTTATAACACATTTTCTATTTTGCTTTTGATTCTTTAATAAGAGCAACCTGATAGATATCTTCATCTGGATTGCTGATGAAACAGCCCTTTAATTTCGCTATCTCTTCATCCTGAGATACCCAGATTGTACACCTCCCAAATAAAAGCGAATCACTATCTGGCAGGGTATCAATCTCATCTTCATTAATTTCAAAAATGGGTTCCACCTCTTCAACTATACCATGAGCATGTTGAATATTCGTATACCCAAAGCTTGCTGGAATAATTTGATTGTCCCCTTCCGGTGTTATCAAAAAATCATCTCCTTCCAACCTGTAATCTTCAGGAAGTTGAAATTTGGAATATTCCTCCAAGGCATGTTTAGATAAATTGAAAACTGGTTTTTCCATAACTGAAATTAGTAATTAATGGATTATCAGATTGATAAGGACTTGTTAATAATCCTCTTTCAAATTTATGGAATTATTCCTTATTTTTGGATTTTTTCCAATTTATAATTATGTCATTAGAAAACAGCTTTGGTAACCAACTATATGTAAACAAAGACCTTAGGGTTCAAAATCCCCTGATGGGCGTTGAAATTGACTATTATTTTATGGCCAAACTATCCTCTGGAAGCAAAACAGAAATATCCATGAAAATCTGGACCGTCATCGTGGATTGTCATGGTGAGATATATGGCATGTGTACCAAACATATTGGTCATTACAGAACCTGGAAAGAAACCATCAAAGGCCGTATGGAAAATCATTTGAAGCATGTGGGTTTGGATTCGCTACAAATCACCAGAATGCTCAGGGAAATCGAAATAAAAAAGGAGGGGCACCTGATAAAACATGATTATAGAACTACCGGTAGTATAGGAATCGATGGAAGCAACCAATTGTACATCCGCCGAAATAAGTTTACCTACTTTAAATTATAACTTAACTATTCGTTCAGATAAAGGCAAAGAAAACTTAAATTTTAAAGAGATAAAAGTACAAAAGCAGTACCTCATATAATGTTATTCACCTCAATTTTAAATTCAAAAAAACCTTCATCGTAAAAAGGTTCCATCTTCAACCTTCATCTTTTTTTCAACTATTAAAATAACAGAAAAGTTGTTTTTTAAATGCTGATCAATAAATAGAATCACTAAAACTTTTGCATCCTTTTAAACTTTTATCAATTAAAACTGTCATAGAGCGGAAATTGCTCAAAATAAAAATCACTATTCATGCATTTTTTTTCCAAATTCCAATTCTAGGATATGAAAATTAGAAATCTACTATTAATAACTGTTATTATAGCCGTCATATCCCTCATCATATATAGAATATCAGAGAACAAATCAAAAGCCCCTCAAAATAAACCAGACACTGGATCAATCGAGGTTGGCGGTATAATTATTCAACCACAAAGATTTGATGATAATTTGTCTTTATCTGGTTCACTGGAAGCAAATGAATCTGTTGAGATTCGGAGTGAATTCTCCGGGATTGTTGAGAACATTAATTTTCAGGAAGGTGCTAAAGTTCCCGAAGGAAAGGTTTTGGTTCAAATAAACGATCTAGAATTAAGGGCACAGCTTTCAAAAGTTAAAACAGCGGAGAACTTATCAGCTGAGAACGCAAGAAGAGCCAAATTATTATGGGACAAGGAAGCTATTAGTAAGGAAGAGTATGATGTTACCACTGCCAATTATTCATCAGCGAAGGCTGAATCCCAATTAATTGCTGCACAATTATCAAAAGCTACAATCCGTGCGCCATTTTCTGGCACCATAGGTTTGAGAAATATATCCAAAGGGGCTTATGTTACTCCGACAACAATCATTGCCAAACTAGTTAATACAGATCAGTTAAAACTCACTTTTTCCATACCTGAAAAATATGCTTCACTGTTAAACACCGAACAACCTTTCTATTTCACAACTTCGAATTCGGATCAAAAATATGAGGCAAAAATTTATGCAATTGATCCTGACGTGGATTTAGCGACAAGGACATTGAAAGCTCGTGCCATCGTTAATAATGAAAAACAACAATTATATCCTGGTATGTTTGTAAATGTGATATTATCTCTGGAAACAGTTCCAAACGCAATAATGGTTCCTACGGAAGCTCTAATTCCAATTCAAAACGGAAAGCAAGTTTTTATTACCCAGGATGGAAAAGCTAAAGCTGTAGAGGTTAAGACCGGTTCCCGAAGTGAAAAGTCGGTTAGAATCACTGCTGGTTTAAAACCAGGCGATACCCTATTAACTTATGGCGTTATGGCACTTAATGACGGAACTCCAGTTACGGTAAGCTTAAAAACTAAAGATTCAATCTCCAACTAGAATGAATTTATCAACTCTAAGTATCAAGCGACCCGTACTGACGATCGTTATGAATATTGCTATTATTTTATTTGGTTTAATAGGTTACACTTATCTGGGAGTTCGTGAATTTCCTTCAATCGACCCTGCCCAGGTATCGGTAAGAACGAATTATGCAGGCGCTAATGCGGATATCATCGAATCACAAATTACTGAACCTCTTGAAAAGTCCATAAATTCCATTGATGGGATCCGTAATATCACTTCCTCCAGCACCCAAGGATCCAGTCGAATTAGTATAGAATTTGATTTAGGAAAAAATCTGGAAGAGGCGGCAAATGACGTGCGGGATAAAGTTTCTCAGGCTGTTAGAAGTCTTCCGGAGGATATCGACGCGCCCCCGGTCGTTTCTAAAGCTGATGCGGATGCTGAAAGAATTTTATCGATGACGGTTCAGAGCGATACTAAGAATATTCTTGAACTGTCAGATTATGCTGAAAATGTGCTTGCTCAGAGAATTCAAACGATCTCCGGGGTGAGTAGTACCCAAATATGGGGACAGCGTAAATATGCTATGAAATTATGGATAGATCCCATTAAATTAAATTCTTATGGAGTGACGGTCGGTGATGTTCGAAATGCACTTCTTGCCCAAAATGTGGAACTGCCTTCGGGAAAATTATCCGGTGCTAATACGGAATTGACGGTTAAAACCATAGGAAACCTTTCTACAGAAGCCGAATTCAACAATATTATTATTTTCTCTGATGGTGAGCGTGTCGTTCGTTTAAGTGATATCGGTAATGCCAGACTGGAAGGTGAAAATATGGAAACCAAAATGAGCGATTCAGGCCAACCTATGATCGCGGTGGCTATTATCCCTCAACCTGGAACTAACTACTTAGATATTGCAGACGATTTTTATGAGGAGTATGAGAAACTGAAAGAAGATCTCCCGGAAGGTTTTAAATTAAATGTCGTAATAGACGATACGGTTTTCGTTCGTAGAGCTGTTAAAGAAGTAGTTGAAACATTGGTTATCGCTATTATTTTGGTTATTCTGGTTATCTTCTTTTTTTTCCGGAATTGGGCGATGGCACTTCGGCCATTATTAGACATTCCAGTTTCGCTCATCGGTACGTTCTTCGTAATGTGGCTATTGGGATATTCTATTAATGTTTTAACCTTATTGGCGATTGTATTGGCGACGGGATTAGTGGTGGATGACGGAATAGTAGTAACGGAAAACATTTACAAAAAAGTGGAGGAAGGAATGTCTCCTATTGAGGCTGCGATTAAGGGCTCGAAAGAGATATTCTTCGCAGTCATTTCTATTTCCATCACTTTAGCAGCAGTTTTTCTTCCGGTAATTTTTCTCGAAGGCTTTGTAGGAAGGCTTTTCAGAGAATTTGGAGTTGTTTTAGGAGTAGCGGTGCTCATTTCTGCTTTCGTATCCCTGACACTGACACCAATGCTGAATGCTTATCTAATGAAACCCGGAAAGCAAAAGCACACTAAATTTTACGAGGTCACAGAGAAATATTTTGTAAAAATGAATGAAGTGTATTCAGATGCGCTTCACCGGTTTATGAAAGCGAAATGGCTTAGCTTTGTTCTTCTTGCAGTTTGTCTTGGAATTATCGCCTTGTTCTATTACTTACTGCCGAAGGAAACCGCACCTTATGAAGATAGGAGTTTCGTAAGTTTAAGTGCGACTGCTCCGGAAGGATCCAGTTATGATTATATGGATCGCTATATGACCAGGATTACAGAATTAATTAATGACTCCATTCCGGAAAAGAAAGTCAGTCTAATCTTAACTTCACCGGGATTTGGTTCCTCGTCTGTTAATAGCGGGCGCGCTTTTATGGCTTTAACCGATCCGGAAGATCGAGATCGTTCGCAACATGAAATTGCCACTGATCTAGGACGTTGGACTTCAGCGTATGTTGGAGCTAAAACCAATGTTTCCGAAAGACCTACAATCTCTGTGAGTCGTCATGGCGGTCCTCCTATTCAATATATAATTCAAGCTCAAAATTTTGATAAGCTACAGGAAAAAATTCCACTTTTTATGAGAGAGGTCGAAAAGAATCCTACTTTCTCCTATAGTGATGTTAATTTAAAATTTAATAAACCGGAATTATATGTAAGTATCGATCGTGAAAAAGCCGAGGGATTAGGCGTATCTGTTAGAGACGTTGCACAAACACTTCAATTATCTCTCAGTGGTCAGCGATTTGGTTATTTTTTAATGAATGGTAAGCAATACCAGGTAATGGGTCAGTTTGATGAGAAGGATCGTGATGAGCCCACGGATTTAACTTCAATTTTTGTCAGAAATAATAAGGGGGAGCTTATCCAGTTGGATAACCTTGTGGTTGCTACAGAACATAGCAGTCCGCCGCAACTATATCATTACAACCGATACCTTTCCGCTACGGTTTCAGCTAGCCTTGCGCCAGGTTATACAATTAATGATGGTATTGATGCCATGGATGAAATCAAAAATCAGGTACTAGATGATTCATTTACTACCGACTTGGGTGGGGAAGCAAGAGACTTTGTAGAGAGTGGCTCTAATACAGCTTTTGCCTTTGGATTAGCATTACTACTTATTTTCTTAATCCTAGCTGCTCAATTCGAAAGCTTTATCGATCCATTAGTTATTATTCTAACTGTTCCTATGGCCGTTGCCGGAGCGCTATTTTCATTATGGTTATTTGGCGAATCCTGGAATATTTTTAGTCAAATTGGTACGGTTATGCTTATTGGATTGGTAACCAAAAATGGAATCTTAATTGTTGAATTTGCCAACCAACTTCGAGAAGGCGGTATGCCAAAGAGTGAGGCTATCATTCACGCCGCTGAGTGCAGACTTCGTCCAATTCTAATGACTAGTCTAACCATTGCGCTCGGAGCTTTGCCTATTGCATTATCTCTTGGGGCCGCTTCGACCAGCCGCGTTGGTATGGGGATCGTCATTATTGGTGGCACCTTATTCTCTTTATTATTAACTCTCTTTATAATACCCGCCATTTATTTAATGTGGTCAAGGGAGAAAACAATTCATCCGGAATTCGATAATCTGACAAATTAGGTTATGAATAGAAAATTTTTATGTGTTTTATTATTATTCGTATTTCTTGGACTAAAAGGGAATACTCAGGAATTATTAACACCGAAAGGTGCCATTGAGACTGCTCTTAAGAATAATTTTAATATTATACTTGCCAGAAATTCATCGGCTATCGACAGTCTTAATGTTAGTCCTGGATTTGCCGGTATGCTTCCACAACTCAATTTAGTGGTTGAGAATAATAATGGAATCAGAAACCTCACTCAGACGCGTTCGGATGGTGTGGTCAATTCTTTGAGCAATGCAAGAAATAATAGTTTTAATTATGGAGTGATACTGGACTGGACAATATTTGATGGTTTTCAAATGTTTGCTAGGTATAAACAATTAGAAGAAATACAAAAGCTAGGAAAGGCAGAACTTCAGCAGGCAATTTTCAACAATATCAGTAATGTTCTTTTAACGTATTATGATATCGTAAATAAGCAACAGCAATTAAAAGTGCTTGACAGTACCATGGTCATTTCCCAGCAACGTTTAGACCTTAGCCATAATCGATACACTATTGGTAAGGCTTCCAAGTTGGAAGAACTAAATGCACGAGTTGATTTAAATACAGACCAGGCTCAATTGCTATTACAAAGTAAAGAACTTAAAAACTCAAAGGTTGCTTTAAACGAGTTGTTAGCACTTGATGCCGCAACGGATTTTCGCGTTATAAATGAAATTCCAGTAGACCAGGATCTTTTTTTACCAGATTTAGAATCTAATTTACTAGTAAACAACCCGGAATTACTTGTTCAAGTTGTAAACAAACAGATTGCCGAATTGGAATTAAAAAGAGTAAAATCTGGAAGATATCCAATTATTGCCGCTACCACAGGTTATAATTTCAATACCTCGGAAAATAGTTTAGGCTTTACAACCAACTCCTCCTCCAATGGATTTAGTTATGGTTTTAGAGTTAGTATGAATATATTCGATGGATGGAACCAAAATAGAAGTGAAAAAATAGCCAAAATAGATGTCACCAATAATGAAATTATGGTTGATCAAAAACGGAATTCCTTAATGGCCGAACTAACCAGAGAATATGAAAATTACCAGACGAATTTAAATTTAGTGGAATTAGAAAGGAAAAATGAATTAATTGCTAAAGACAATTTGGAAATTACTTTAGAAAAATATCGCATTGGCTCCATTTCAACTATCGAATTCAGGACAGCACAGTTAAATTATTTTAATGCTCAATGGAGATATAGTAACGCATTATTTCAGGCCAAGCTTTCTGAAATTTCATTAAAAGCTCTTTCCGGTAACCTTCCGTTGTAATGTAGTTTTTAGGATTTCTCCCATTGTAGTAATAACTAATTAGGAAATAAAAATTATAATCGGGAAGCTAATAGAAGTAATTTCAAAATCCTTTTTAAGATCGCCATTAAATGATTTATTCTATCTACCGTTGTTAGAATCGTTTTTTAAATATTCCATCTCAATTCACCACTACATAGAATAGTTGGAAAATCTAGCTTATCAAATCTTTAATTACATTGGTACTTAATTTGATGTTTTACAACTATGAAACAACTGGTATATTTCATGCTTTTGGCAATAGGTTTTGCAAATGCTCAAGTAAGCTTCCATTCACCCATCACCGAATATATCACTCCATCAATTGATGGTAAATCAATGAAATATATTGACAGAGAAATCATTTTGGATGATGAACAAATCTTGCTAAAAACAATTCAAAAAGAAGGTGACATTGATACCGAAATATGGACTAAGTCGGACTATGAAATTCGTATCAAGCGGGACAAGGGAAGAATAATCAGAACTTTCCATACCCATATGGTATTTCAAGATGTCAGAATTAATGCAGTATGGAATTTTGTGGATGATGGTGAAGGTAAAATTGAGATGATTTCCCGGACACTAACTAACGAACGCGGAGATGAACCGCTGGTGTCCAGATACCATATCGATTAAATTAATTCAAAAATAGTATCTCGCCTGATTCTAGAAAAATGCATAGGTTGAAAGTAATATTGCGCACTGAAAAGAATATCACCTAAACTAATTACTTAAAACGAATTATTTAAAAGCGTACTTTTAAAATATAATCCTCTGAAATATATTACCAAACTCAATAAAGGAAAAATGTATGTTAGCCGGTTTACCATTAAATGATCATGAATTAATAAAGGAATGTTGAATTGATATAAAATTAATTCCTATCAAGTCAATTTGGATCATTAGGCACTATTTGCATTTTTTCAATGAGTATAGCTTTCTAATATTTGGGCCCACTTTAAATATCCTTTCTCATTAAGGTGTAGTCCTTCATCAGTATAAGCCGCGTCTAAACGATTTTGGCCATCAGTAAATTTGGAATAAATGTCAATTATTGTCACATTTTTCTGTTTTGTCAATTTTTTCAGCTCTTTATTTATGTAAAGAATGTGCTCATCTTTATGGTAGTGTCTTTCATAAACTTCAAATAGCGAATTAACAGGTAAAATGGTTTGAACATAAATTTTTGTCGCTGGTGATTCTTTCTGAATACGCTGGATGATTTTTTTATAATTCCCAACAATGATATCGTCCGGAAAATTTCTTGAAATATCATTTATCCCAATTAAAAGAAAAATTTTAGCTGGAGAACCTTCTGTCACTTCATCCAATCTTTCAAGGATTCCAAACGTTGTGTCTCCAGAAATACCTCTGTTCTTAGCATTTGGTAGTTGCAGTAACTCATTCCATTGTGCTCTTGCAGTTATGCTATTTCCTAAAAAAATAAAATCTGAGTTGCTATTAGGATACGTCCGAAACTGTCTCACCTGAACGGGATATGTCTTTGGGCGATATGAGGTATCAATCGTAGTTTGTGATGTCCCTACAGCATAAATTAATATGATCAGTAGATAAATATTCTTTCCCATTTTGTCTAAAGACATTTTAATTCTGATTGGGATGATGTTCTGTATTTTTCCGAAGTTTTAGCTCTTCTGAAACATAGGAGTAATTTCCTTCAGAAATATCCTTGCACGTTACGATTACTGCACTTTGTGATTTCCAATATTCTTTCAACGTCTTACCGTTTAAGTTGGCAACTTCTTCATTACTCATCTTTTTAGAATTATCAGGATTAACGATTAATTTAAGACCAACTGATTCATTCATCATTTCCAAATCACCTCTACTATTTCCAGCCACAAACTGCGGTTTAACTTTTATAAAGGTTTCAATTGCATCCGCTTTACCCCCGTCTTGAGGAACAGGCTGAACCAATTTTCTAGTTACTTTCCCATCATGTATAACCGATTTCACACCAATAATCCTATTAAGAGGAATTCCGGTGTTTTCACTAACAAATCTCTGATACAGTATTTCCGGAGATGCCGTCACCACCCATATTTCAAAACCATATTCTTTCAAATTTGCAAGTAACTGTTTCATCTCCGGATAGAATTTGTTCTGGTATTTATCATAGAACATATCTTCTCCAATTTGTTCCACTTCTGCGATGGTCAGATCAGAAAGGAAACTGATTCTTCTTTTTACATAGTCCATCCCGACGTTGTTGCCATTTAGTAAGGAATCAATTACAGTCATTTTGGCGATGGATAAACTATCTTCTTTACCTGAATAATGATTTTCCGCATAACTGTATAAAGCTTCATCAGCCAAATAATATGGTGACTGTCCAAGTAAGGTACCATCACAATCAAAAACCGCTACCTTTCGTTCTTTGATAATACGGCTTCCTTCTAGGAATGATTCCAGTTCCATATTCACTTGTTCATCCCAAGCGGAAATTTTATGAAAGTCCTGACCAAAACCTAAAGAAGCTATTCCCAGAAATATAGATAGGATAATTTTATTTCGCATCGGTAAGTAATTGAAGTAATAGCTCAGGTTCATTTGTTGTTATAAATTCAGCTTTTTGATCGATCAGATATCTCATGTCTTCTTCAGTATTGACTGTCCAGGCATTAATAGACATACCAATCTTGTGAGCTTCAGGAATCCAATTAGGATTATCTTTGTATTTGCTGAAGTGATAATCTAAACCAGTATATCCATCTTTTTTAGCCTGGGCTGGAGCAACATCCCCATTTAAGTAAGCAATTTCTGCATTTGGAGCTAGTTTATGAACCAATTTTCCTGCTTCATAATCGAAGGTGATATAATCAACCCATTTTTCAGCATTCATTTCTTTGACCATATCAACTGCCCTCCGTGTCAATTCCAATGTACGTTTCTGATCTTCGGCCTTCTTAATCTCCAGAACCATTTTTGTAGTTTTTTGTTTCATTCCCTCTTTAAGATATTCTCTTAACGTCGGTAGTTTCTCACCATTTGGCAATTTGATCTTTTCAAGATTACTATACGATGTTTTCTCAATAAGCATCCCATTATAATCATCATCATGATTCACAACCATGCTATCATCTGCGGTTATATGCACATCAAATTCAGAGGCATGCGCACCAATGGCCACAGCCTGATTTAAGGAGGCAAGAGAATTTTGAGGAAGGTCATTCGCTTTCCATGCACCGCGATGTGCTATAACAATATTATCATGGAATCTAGGTTTCAGACCGCCCCCACAGGAGGTGATTATTAGCCCAATAATTAGGAATAAAAGCTTTTTCATTGTTACTATTTTCTGATTTATATTTAATTAATTGGATGGCGTTAGTTCCATGACCATTCCTCCTCCAGAGGCCATAATGAATTCAAAAAGATCTTCCTTTTGTACAATCTTCTTTTCTATTTTGAGGTGATTTGGATCCTGATCTGTTTTCGAGTCATCCATGTATATATTCGCAGAATATGTCTTACCATCTTCCAGAAAATCAAATTTAAAAGAAACTGATTTTTTCTCCGAGTTATTAATCGCTCCCACATACCATACTTCTCCCTTTTTCCTGGCTATTATAGCATGACTTTCTAATTCGGCTTCAGGAACTACGGTTTCATCCCAAATGGTTGGAACTTTAGTTAAAAAATCAAAACCAGGCTCCTCATTATAAGCCTCAGGAAAATCAGCTACCATTGCCAGGTAACTTTCTAAGACCACAAACATTGCCATCATATGACTCCGGGTTCCAATCATTAATGGTCTGGTATATTGAATTTTAAAATCTTCTGGTAGAACTGCACGAAACCCTCCTAGATGATAATCACTAGCTCCGGCTAGCATTCGGGTAAAAACTATATTTAAGTCATGTTCTGGAGTAATGGGTTTTTGTTGCCATTTATTCTGCTCGTAATTGTAAGTACCCTCTCTGGTAAACTCATTTGGATAGGTTCGATGTAGCCCAGTTGGTTTGAACGAGCCATGAAATTGAATATACAATTTATGTCGAGCAGCACTCTCGAGAATTTCCTCCATAATATTCACCATTTCCTGATCATCTCTATTGATAAAGTCCACCATCAAGCCTTTTATACCCCACTTTTCGAATTGAGTGAATGCCTTTTCTAATTGTGGATACAATGCTTTCCAGTTGACCCAGACATCGATTCCTACACCCTTTTGCTCGGCGTATTTTAAAATTCTTTCCAAGTCAAGGCTGGCAACAGGTTTGGTTAGATCTGTATTTGGTCCTACGCTGCTATATCCTGCTGCATCGCTTTTATACCATGCCATCCCGCCATAACCAATTACGGCATGATATTCAATATCGTTTTTTGCACAAAAATCAATATAGTATTTGTTAGTTGCGAAATTGATCCCAGGTGCAAAAGTTGTATCAGGTACTATATCTCCATTCCACCAGTGAAAAGAAGTTTTTCCTGGTTTGATCCAAGAAGTATCATCTATTTTTGAAGGCTCATTTAGACTGGTTAAAATATTGCTTTCGATCATAGTGCCGGGCCGATCACCAATCATTATAACCCTCCAGGGAGTTTGGTGGGGCAGTTTTGCTTTAACTTTAACGGCTGATTGTCCTGGTAATGGACTCAACTGAACTTCGAAA
This sequence comes from Flavobacteriaceae bacterium, assembly GCA_964220295.1. Taxonomy (GTDB): domain Bacteria; phylum Bacteroidota; class Bacteroidia; order Flavobacteriales; family Flavobacteriaceae; genus Christiangramia. Next base: position 33,183 of record CAXPUM010000125.1, read on the forward strand.
TATCCATCCTTTTTCTTAAGGTACATGCCGGCGTAATCACGTAAGTTTGCTTCGGTAATACTTAAAAATGTTTCATTCGAAAAACTGAACATTCCAGGCATATCAAGTAATGTATCCTTTGGAATTTCTTTAAAAGGCATAATTTGATAAAGCCCCTCATGAGAATTATCATAAGACCCCCAGAAAAGAGAATAAACAGTGGGATTCCCCACAATTCTAAAAGATGTTTTTTCATCAGTTAGCTCATATTCCTTCCAGGCCTGCTCCGGAAATTTATAACGAAAAGCCACACCATCATTAAAAGCTCGGACCTGCAATATTAATTTCTTACCATCTCTTGAGGTAAATGGAATGGTCATCTCTTGATGATAGTCTCTAGCTTCGCTCACTTTTCCTACTACCAGATTATACGTCGTATCTACTTTCTGAAATTCCGCCCGTCCAATTTTCAGGTTCTTGTCTAAATCTGCATCTTTAAATATCAGTCCCAGAGAAGAATCACCGATTAAAACTTGGTTACCGTATGTAACATTATAGTACGGAGAGTTATTCTTCAATTTCAGCTGAAATTCAATCTTTCCATCTGGAGATTTCAAACTAAGCTTTTTTTGTCCAAAAGAGCCTAGGTATATAAGAAACAGTAGGTAGCAAATTTTTTTCATAACCATTTTTATTCTATTCCAATCGATAAGTTGCCCCTGCAGTATGTGACTTGCCAAACATATCTGTTGCCTTTACTTCAATTTTGTGCTCTCCAACATCAATTTTTGTTGGAAGTCTCGCATGCCATAAATGTTTACTATCAATAGGATTCGATGGTCTTATTCCTTTGATCAAGGTATCGGAAAGATCCCAGTCATAAACCATTTTAGAATAGTTCGGATCGTGGTCCTCAATGTATTCCATTTGTTTCCAATCCCCATCATCTATTCGAAAAAGTACTTCATCATTCTTTGAGCCCATAAAGAAATTTGCATAAATACCAGCCTTTGAATACTGGCCCTGTTTCATGACCTTTGGTACAAAAAGTTCGATTTGATAATCTGCAGGTTTTCCGGCAACTTTATAATCTATGACGTAATTATTTCCGTCGACCTTTAAAAAAGCATAGCCACGAGGAGTTCCATCTCTCATTTCTGCTTTTGGAACACCATCTATGAACTTTCCAGAATTCCAATCACCACAGGTAGTTCCTGCATTGAAATGATGATGCAGACCTTTTCCCTGCCAACCGTCTTCGAGTCCAAAAAAATCTTGTCTTTGGATATGAGTATGGGCAGAGATAGATAGTGTATTTGGAAAATCCTTTAGAAGTGAAAATAATTTTTCCCGGTCTTTATCACGAAAAGAATCACCGTCCGGTTCGCTTATAGGGATATGGAAATTGAGAACAATAAGATAATCTTTCGGTACAAGCTTCAGGTCATTTTCGATAAATCTTAGCTGTTTTTCACTAAAGCCTCCCCAATAACCATTACCATCTCTCGGATCTGGAAAAAGTATATCATCCAATATCAATACATGGGTTTGAGCATAATTAAAAGAATAAGTTGATGGTCCGAAATGAGCTTCGAAAGTTTCATCAGATTCTTCTTCACTTTTAGCATCCAGGTTCATGTCGTGGTTCCCCATTACATCATACCATGGAATATTAAGGGCGGCAATTACCTTTTTATAGGGCTCAAACAAATCCAGATTATTCCAAACCAAATCTCCTAAACTTATTCCGTAGGCAAACTCTTTGTTTTTATCAATATCCTGAATGACACTTTTAGCAAAATATTTTAATTCGTCTTGGTTTCTCGGTTGAGGATCTCCAAAGATCAATGCTGTATATTCTCCCTTTTCATTCTGTTTCACCAATCCAAAATCAATTTTATTTGGAAGTTCTCCTGTTGGATTAACTCCTTGATATTTAGCCTTAGGAGATCCTTTCGGTTTATAGATATAGTAAAACATTGAACGACCACTTTCCTTTTGAGACATCACATAACCGGATGGTTTGACCATGAAAATGATTGTGTTATCCTCAACAGGAATTTGATAGTCGCCATTGTCATCGGTTAATATAACTTGAGATCCATTACTAATAGCTACTTTAGAAATTCCATTTTCATCAGACTCTTTAATTCCATTTTGATTCTTGTCCAAAAAAACGGTTCCCTTCGCCAGGGCTTGGGTATTTCCATTGAAGGAAATACCCATAAAAACTAAAATTGCTAAATTATTACACAGAAGGCTAATTCCTGTCTTAATCATCCCACCAAACTTTTGTGTTGATATTATCTGGTCCTCCTAAAAGATCCAGCGCTTTTTGATAATTCTCCGAGTTGTTTATTTGAACGTCTTGTGGATAAAAGAA
>CAXPUM010000126.1:0-3685 GCA_964220295.1 Flavobacteriaceae bacterium
CCTTTTCAAAATATCACAAGTCAGGAAATAATATGTAAATCACAAGGGAAAGAATATACTATTAAAGCATTACAGGGAACATTTTCCAAATCTGATGGACCGGAAGTTTTTAAAATTATACCGGACAGTGGCAGAATAGAATTGGATTTTTCATTAAGAGAATAATACCCCTGGTTAATATCATATAACGCATAACTTTTTAGTCAACACTTCCAGAAATTCACCTATGTATTTGAAATTTTTTTATAGCTGTGTCGGTATAATTTTTTGCTCGCTGCTTTTCATATCCAGCAGTATCCAAGAGAATCCAGTCAAAATAATAGATCTAAAAACCGAATACCTGGAAAAACCAATTGGTCTTGATACTAAAGAACCAAGGTTCTCATGGAAATTTGATAATGGCAGTTTCGATGGGCAAACATCTTATACCATATACTTAGGAACAGATTCTTCGGAAGTAGCCAATAAAACTGGCGATCAATGGGAAACAACCTTTAAAACTGATAAACAATTCGTTTCATATAAGGGTAAACCACTGCGTCCATTTACGAAATATTATTGGAGTGTAGAGGTCCGTAATCTTCCACAGGGAAACAATCCCAAAGCCATTTCCAGTTTTCAAACCGGGATGATGAATCAGGATAATTGGAAGGGATCATGGATAACCGATTCTGAAAATGTTGATTTAAAACCGGTACCTTATTTCAGGAAAAAGGTAGCGGTCAAAAAAGAAATAAAAAAAGCTACTGTATATATTTCAGCAGCTGGTTTATATGAATTGTATATCAACGGAAAGGAAATTGGAGATCATCGTCTGGATCCCGTATACACCCGGTTCGATAAGCGTAATCTGTATGTGACTTATGATGTCACTCGTTCTTTACAAATGGATGAAAATGTAGTGGGCATACAACTTGGAAACGGTTGGTACAACCATCAGTCCACAGCTGTCTGGAATTTTGATCAGGCCGAATGGCGAAACAGGCCCAGATTTATCCTCAATTTATTAGTAGAATATCAAGACGGTTCCAGCGAAACGATGGTGACTGACAGTACCTGGAAGACCGATTTGAGCCCCGTCATTTTCACCAGTATCTATACCGCTGAGCATGTGGATCATCGCTTAAACCAGGATGGATGGTCCAGCCCTGGTTTTGATGACAGCAATTGGAAACCTGCGATGGAAGTACCCTCTCCTTCTAAGAATATCGTAGCGCAGGCTATGCAGCCTATCAGAGATGTGGAGAAAATTGCGGCAAAAAGCATCAGAAAAATAAATGATACCAGCTATATTTTTGATTTCGGTAGAAATTTTTCCGGTGTTACCGAATTGAAAGTACATGGGCAAAAGGGAACGGAATTGCGCGTAACGCATTCAGAGCAACTGGACAGTGTTGGAAATCTGGATTTGTCTAATATTGACGTTCATTACCGCCCAACCGATGATAGTGACCCTTTTCAAACGGACATTTATTTTTTAAACGGTGATCAAGAGGAGATTTTCAAGCCAAAATTTAATTATAAGGGTTTTCAGTACGTGCAGGTAACGAGTTCTAAACCCATAGAATTAAATAAAGAGAGCATTACCGGACTTTTCATGCATAGTGATGTAGAACAGGTAGGAAATATCAGTAGTTCAAATGAAATTGTCAATAAAATATGGAAAGCAACTAATGCTTCTTATTTGTCGAACCTTTTCGGATATCCCACAGATTGTCCGCAACGGGAGAAAAATGGTTGGACCGGCGATGCTCATATAAATATTGAAACAGGTTTATATAATTATGATGCCATCACCATTTATGAAAAATGGATGGACGATCATAGAGATGAACAACAACCTAACGGCGTTTTGCCATCCATAATTCCTACGTGGGGATGGGGATATGACTGGGGTAATGGTCCCGATTGGACGAGCACGATAGCTATTATTCCCTGGGAATTATATATGTTCTACGGCGACAATAGAGCCCTGGGCGAAAATTATGAAAACATCAAAAAATATGTTGATCATATTACTTCCATTTCAGATGAGAATGGCTTAACCGATTGGGGATTGGGGGACTGGGTGCCGGTCAAATCGGTAACCCCTAAAGAATTGACTTCATCCATTTATTACTATGTAGATGCTGTGATCCTATCTAAAGCCGCCAGGTTGTTTGGTAAAAACGAGGATTATGAAAAATACACGCTTCTGGCTGATAAGATCAAGGAAGCTATAAATAACAAATATTTAGATAAGAAATCAGGAATGTATGGTGAGGGAAGGCAAACCGAATTAAGCGCGGCATTATACTGGGGTATCGTTCCCGATGAGTTTAAAAATAAAGTAGCTAAAAATTTAGCTGACAGGGTAATAATGGACGATAAACATATAGATGTGGGTCTTCTGGGTTCCAAAACTATTTTAGGTGCATTGAGCGAAAATGGCTATTCGGAATTAGCTTATGAAGTGGCCTCCCAAAAAACCTATCCTTCCTGGGGTTGGTGGATCGTTAATGGAGCAACAACATTATATGAAAATTGGAACCTGGAAGCCTCTTCTGATATTTCAAAGAACCATATCATGTTTGGAGCAATTGGCGCCTGGTTTTTTAAGGGATTAGGGGGAATATATCCCGACGAAAATCACCCCGGTTTCAAACACATAATATTAAAACCTGGTATTCCGAATAATTTAGCTGAGTTTTCCGCCAGTCACACCGGACCATTCGGAAAGATCACTTCTTCCTGGCAGACATCAGATGAGAAGTTAACTTATACTGCAACCATTCCACCAAATAGCTCGGCATCTTTAATGCTGAAAAATTTTGAAGTATATGATGATGAGACTGGAAAGCAATTGACCCAGGATACAATTAATTTATCCTCAGGAACACATGTGTTTTCATTGATTAGAAAAGAGTAGAATACTACCAAAAAAGAAATTATTTCTGATGAATTTTGGCCTTTTCTTTTTTGGAAATCTTTTAATCAATTAATAACTCACACTTTTCAAAGAAGATCTAACCAATATGGCCTTTCCAGAGGCTGCATTGTTAAGAATGGTGATCAGTTTTTCGTATTTCAAGCTGAAAAAAAGGAGACGGCTGGAGTTTCAAACCTGCAGAAGTAAGTTTAGGCACTCAGATTAATGACTGGGACCAAAGTGAAATTTCTCAACGAGCCATTCAGCTAAAGCAAAATATGCCTAACAATGCTTATTATTTAATTGCTGAAATGAACAAAGATGAAGGAGGACATCACCATTAATGCCTTCTTTCCTTTCCATGAAACAGTAAAATTTGCAACTAAAAGGTTTTTTTGGAATCTAAACTATAGGTTTTTACTTATAACTTTCTATTAATTCGTTTCACGGTTCTAAAACCTAAATGGTCTGTACCAGAATCCATCGAAGTTCCCATACGTGCAGAAATTCGGTAACTGGCGCAGTATGTTTTATTACATAGAAAAGAACCTCCCTTGATGATCTTTTCATCCTGATAAGGATTATCGGGGTTGTAATAACTCGTTGAACCTTTCGGATTTAGGATTTCACCCTGTTCAATTGCCGACTTATAGTAATTCGTATCGTAATTATCTTTGGTCATCTCCCAGACATTTCCGGCCATATCATAAATATCCAGACTATTCGGTGGGAATGATTTCACCGGTGAGGCATATTTATAACCATCTTCCGGGATAT